>JAFGIJ010000083.1 GCA_016929655.1 Clostridia bacterium | reverse complement strand
GTAGTAAGCAATGTGAATGTCATGCCAAATGATTCCTTTGACTCCACACGTCTTATAAGGTCAATTCCTCCCAGGATATTTGACCACTGGTCATCACCGCCAAGCTGCAGATTGCAGCCGAAATCCTGGTAAAGCTTAAGGAAGTCATATCCCTGCATTATCATGTAGTTGAACTCAATGAATGAAAGTCCTTTTTCAAGCCTGGACTTGAAGCATTCAGCTGTAAGCATTCTGTTGACTGAAAAATGCACACCGATTTCACGGAGAAAATCAACATAATTCAGATTGCCGAGCCAGTCATAGTTATCGAGCATGATGGCTTTACCCTCACTGAAATCAATGAAGTTGGACATCTGCCTCTTGAAGCACTGTGCATTATGGTTTATTTCTTCGCGGGTAATCATTTTTCTCATATCAGTCTTGCCTGTGGGATCCCCTACCATTGCTGTGCCGCCTCCAAGAACCGCAATTGGTCTGTGTCCGGCTTTTTGCATGTGGGACATCACTATAAGCTGAAGAAAATGACCGATGTGCAGGCTGTCAGCAGTCGGGTCAAAGCCTATATAAAATGTTACCTTTTCCTTTCCCAGCAAATCCCTGATGGTCTCTTCATGTGTTGTTTGTGCTATGAAACCACGTTCTTTCAAAACATCGAATACATTCACTTTCCTCACCTCTTTTTCAATTTATTTATACCAATAAAAAAGGTCCCTCTCCGTATAAGGACGGAAATGGACCGTGGTACCACCTTAATTCACACGCATGCGTGCCTCAAAACCGTTTAACGCCGGCAACCGTCCGGACCTACTTGATTCAACCCGGCACTCCGAAGTGTAATTCATATCTGTCGCTTCGCCGCCCCTTGCATCAACCGGAACGTTTTCTTGAAGCCCGCAACAGCACTACTTCCCTCCATCATCGCTTTACTGCCTGAATAGTAACATAACAACCCTTCCCAGTCAACATCCCCCTAATAATTACGTCTGGGTAAAATATTTACGTCTGGGTAAAATATTTTACCCAGACGTAAATATTAGGGTAGTAAAAAACCGCCTGCGGGCGGTTTTTATGTGAGTGAGGTTTAGATTTCCATGACTATGGGGATTATCATGGGGTTCCTGCCCGTTTTTCTATATAGATAGTCGCGCAGGCTCTTCTTTATATATGCTTTTATGGATGAAATGCCCATTGACTCCAGATCCTTTTCCATGAGTCTGTCAAAAATATGGTTCTTGATTTCGCTTATAAGTTCACTAGACTCTTTCTCATATACGAATCCCCTTGTCGTAACATCTGGTCCTGCAAGGATTTCTCCTGTTGCTATTTCAAGTGTCAATACAACAGTTATCAGACCATCCTGGGACAGATGTTTTCTGTCACGCAATACGATATTTCCTACATCGCCGATACCAAGACCATCAACCATAAGATATCCACTGGCAACACTGCCTCTAATCCTTGCCCCATGGGTATTAATTTCCAGAATTTTCCCATTTTCCATGATAAAGATATTTTCTTCCTTCATTCCCATTGATACTGCCAGATCCGCATGTCTTTTCAGATGTCTGAACTCTCCATGCACGGGCATAAAGAATTCCGGGCTCACCAGATTATGTATTAGTTTCAGTTCTTCCCTGCAGGCATGTCCTGAACTGTGTATTTCACTTATGGATTCATACACAACGTCAGCCCCACGTTTAAGAAGTCCGTTTATCAGCTGATTAATAGGTTTTTCATTTCCTGGGATGGCAGAAGCAGAGATGATTACCAAATCGCCTTTTTGAATTTCTGCTTTCCTATGGGTGTCCATGGCCATTCTGCTTAAAGCCGACATCGGTTCTCCCTGTGAACCTGTGGCTATGAACACCAGTTCCTCGGGTTTATAATCATCCATATCATCCGGGTCAATAATTGTTCCTGGTGGAATCGTCAGATAACCCAGTTCCGTGGATTTCTTCATGACATTATGCATACTGCGTCCGAAGACGATTATCTTCTTATTGAACTTGATTGCTGCATTGACTATCTGCTGTACCCTATGGACATTTGATGCAAATGTGGCAACTATTATCCTGCCTTTTGCTTTTGCAAATATTCTTTCAAAAGACTCTCCCACTACTCTTTCAGATATTGTAAAACCATCGTGCTCAACATTTGTACTGTCGGCAAGAAGAAGTCTTACCCCATTTTCACCGAGTTCTGCAATTCTTTGAAGATTCATGGTTTTTCCTGCTATAGGAGTATAGTCAATCTTGAAATCCGAAGTATGTATGATTGTTCCTACAGGGGTTATAATCGCCAGAGCTGCAGAATCAGCTATACTATGATTGGAATTAATGAATTCAACCGAAAAACACCCCAAACCAACCGAGTCACCAGTTTCAACTACATTTAGTTCAACGGAATCTATCAATCTATGTTCCTGAAGCTTGTACTCAAGCAACCCAAGAGTCATTGCAGTACCAAACACCGGAACATTCACTTCCTTCAATAGATAGGGCACAGCACCTATGTGGTCTTCATGACCATGTGTCAGCACCAGACCCCTGAGCTTTTCCATGTTTTCAACAATATATGAAAAGTCTGGTATGACAACGTCTATACCCAGCATTTCATCTTCAGGGAATATGATTCCACAGTCAACGACAATCATATCCCCATCATATTCAAATACAGTTATATTCTTTCCAATTTCCTGTATCCCACCAAGGGGAATAACCTTCAGGGTCTTTTTATCAGCCAATAATTCTTCTCCTAGGGTATTTTATTATAAAATAATGGTAGTTCAACCTTTTCAGCAATCAGTTCATAGCTCCCAAAACCATCCGTGATATACAAGGCACCTGTTTTTTCAGCAAAGTCATAGCCTGTCAGAAAAGCAATATTTCCATCATAGAAATCCCACACAAAATGGGTAGCTTCAGAAATCATCTTTACATCAGCAGATTTACCGATCTCACGCACAAATGCATTACCATTGCCAAGTCCTGAACTCCTGAAAAAGTAAAGCAGTTCATCACCAGTCAGAATTCCATAACTTTCAATGTCATACCTGTCTACAAAAACTTTCTTGTCATCCGTTCCAATCATGAACAAGTCTTCATCAATCTTATATGTAACGTAATTTCCTGATGCTGATGCTATGAATTCCTTGACGAACTCATCGTATTCCAATCTTTCAAAAGTGTTGTCGGGATTCAGATAAATCTTTACCAGCTGCCCGCCGTCCTCCTCAACCCAGTAATCCAGTCCATATACCATTTTCCCGTCTTTCGATATGACCGGTCCTGTAACTTCAGTGGAATTTATCAGAATCTTTTCGCCATCGGGAGTCATCATACAAAGATCTGCAACATTTATTATATCGTTATAATTCTTGAAATATATATTGAGGTCCAGGAGTTCCTTTTCAAGGGTCACGGCTACATTCACAGATGCCATGCCCCACACTTCATCTGCTATCTTTTCTTTTTCCAATGTCTCTAGATTTATCCTGGTCATTGTTCCGACAAATATTTCGTTCTGATAATCATGGAGCAGCAAAGCTGTTGTTAGTTCCGCATCGCAGAATACCTGCAGGACATCTTCCCCAATGAGATTTGACTGCCCGTTGGAATACAGATACATATCCGTCATTTCATTGAATTTCATTCTTGTGCTGTAAAGAATCCTGGAAGCATCAAAGTTCAAACGGGGCCAGTTAGCCTTTGCTGTTCCATTTGGAACAAAGTCCCCATAAAAATACATATGGTCATCAATGAACTTCTCTATACCTTTTGATTTTGTGAAAAGGGAATATGAATCTGTTGCGGCATCATAATTCTTTATATATGCTACAGTGTTGCCATCCCCGGACATCGTATACCAGGCAGGCATTACAGCCGTTTGCACCAGTTCCCTGCCCTTTTTTACGTCAAATGTGTAAAGATCATACTGAAGATCTTCATATCCAGTGCCACCGGTAACTCCTTTTTTCAAACTAAGGAATGCAACCTTGTCATAACTGTCTGAAACAGCAAAATATATGGAAGTATCTTCTTCTATGACTTTTTTTCTGCCATTATGAAAGACACAGAAATCTCCGGTCAAAACTTCATCTTCAATTAAAATGTTCTCATAAAAATAGAGATATTCGCCATCAGGGCTCATCAAGGCCGCAGAAAGAGCATCCTGATTTGTCCTGGATTCCAGGTCCTGGAAAAGTGTCGTACTGATAAGTATTTCATCCTTTCCCCGCTCCTTGACATATAGATTATTTCCGGTGATGTAATAAACTGGTTGTTCGTATTCTACATCACCGCTTATCTTGACATCCCTGTCAGACAGCATGACAGCCAGGGCCAGCCCGACTATCAGGACCATCACTATATAGAACCAGGATTTTTTCAGAAATTCACCGAAATTAAACTTCTTGGCATTCTCTTCCATTGTTTTCCTCCGTTATTCTGCAAATCTGTCCATAGGATTCTGACGGTGGCACTCCTCGATGACCCTGATCTGCTTTTTTACCTGCTCAGGTTTAACAACCAGTTCTCCACCTTCTGTAATATGTTTATGAAGCATCTTGTAGAAGCTGCCTGTCATATCTGCGAAAGTCCCGAACTCCTCGGACTTCAGTTCCCACTCTTCTTCGTACATCTTTAGTTCTTCAAAACAATAAGCAGGCTCTCCCTCAGCATCATCAAGGGGCGTCTTTACCAAATGTTGCTCATGGCATTCCTCAGGTTTGAAATATTTATATTTAATTTTGTCAGTAGTTGCCGTCAATCCTCCATTGGACCCTTGAATATTGTAAGTATCATGATTGAACGGCTTGCAGGACGAAATTTCTATGTCTATGACCGGTTTTCCTTTTCCTGATAAAATTACTTTAACATAATCCTCGGCATCTCCGAATGTGTTTACCCTGTCCATGAAGCATCTGACTTCAGGCTCACCATCACCGAACAATTGAAGTGCCTGGTCCATTGGGTGCGGACCTGTGTTCAAAAGGCTGCCACCGTTGAATGCCTGCACAGTCTGCCAGTCCCATCTCCTTGCAAAACCGCTGTAAGATATACTTATTTGGATTATCCTGCCCAATTTTCCAGACTCAATTATATTGCGTATTTCAGTGAAGAATGCAGCAAACCTGGATTGCTGGAAAATATAAAATCCAACATTGTTTGCCTTGGCTGTATCAATTAAAAGTTGCACCTCTGATTCCCTTCTGGCCAGGGGTTTGTCACAAAGAACATTGAAACCATGTTCCATGAGATTCTTTGTTGTTTCTACATGAAGGTGACTTGGGGTTGCGTTTATAACAAGGTCGATATCTTTCCTGCCGAAAAGCTCTGTATAATCTGCATATGTATCGATGTCTTTACCATACCTCTGAGCTACCTTGTCGCGCCTTTCCTTGATGGGTTCGACTACCGCCACGGTTTCAAACATATCACTGGCACCCAGCATGGCTTTACCGTGTATTTTCCATCCGCTTCTGCCCTGACCCAGTATTGCAACATTCAGCTTCTTCATATTAATAACCTCTCAAAAGAAAAATTCTCTAACTAATATACATCATGCCCCTGCATATTTCAATGAACCCCACCAGTTGTTCCTTGATTATTATATAAAAAAAAGAATCCCGTATTACGAAATCCTTAAACTGTTCATTAAAAATTTACATTTTCAATATTTGCATGTTTCTTTCATATTGCAGCCCCATGGTGTATTGGCTACAGTTTTTACTTCCATAGGAAGATGATTGTGGTTGTCATAGAACTCAAGTGAAAATTCCCCATCCTCATAATTTATAGCTGTGACTGAGGAATTTTCATACCATGCAATCAATGGCAGTTCCTCAAGCTCCAGATTTCTGATGTATGCAACCCACACCTTTAGTACAGTCCCATGGGAAAATACACCTATGGTTGAATCGGGATCATTTTCCTCCGTTATACGCTTTAAAACCCCAATGCTTCTTTCATACAATTCATCAAGGCTCTCTCCGCCGGGCAGTCTTACAAGATGAGGTTTTTCATTCCATAATAGATACTCGTTGCTGTATCTTTGGATTATTTCATCCCATTCAACACCTTCCCAGTGACCTCCGTCTATCTCATTCAACTCTGCCAGCTTAATAAAAGATGATTCATCCCATCCCGTTGAAAATCCTGCAGTCTGAATTGTCCTTCTAAGCACACTTGTATATATTTTATCAAGTTTCTTATCCTTGAAGAATTGTCCCAGAAGCTTTGCCTGCTTTTCGCCCTTCGGTGAAAGTGGAAGGTCTGTCACTCCGTTAAATTTTCCACTGATGTTGCCCAGTGATTCTGCATGCCTTACCAGATATATTTTCATTTATTCTCCGTTCAATATCAGTGAGCCGGTAATTTCGCTTGGTTTACTGATATTTTTTTCTTTCATATATAATTCTATTTCTTCTGCTACATCAATACAAGCAGAAGGGTTGCGAAAATTCCATGTTCCAACCATTATTGCCCTTGCACCGGCTATCATGAACTGCAGCGCATCATCACCGCTGCATATTCCGCCCATGCCTATTATAGGTATTTTTACCCTATTATAGACCTCATTAACCATTCTGACTGCGACAGGTCTTACTGCAGGTCCGGAAAGCCCTCCTGTATTATTATAGAGCAGAGGGCGCCTTGTATTTACATCTATCACCATGCCTGTTAATGTATTTATCAGTGAAACCGCGTCTGCTCCTGATTCTTCGGCAGCCAATGCAAGGCTGCCGATGTCAGAAACATTCGGAGTCAGCTTGACTATAACAGGATGTGATGTAACTTTTCTCACCGCCTTTGTAACCTCTTCTATTCCTTTTTCTGTTGTTCCAAAGGCTACACAGCCTTTTTTGACGTTTGGACATGATACATTGACTTCTATCATATCTATATCTTCATCATCCAGTCTTTCTGCCATTTCAAT
>JAFGIJ010000082.1 GCA_016929655.1 Clostridia bacterium | reverse complement strand
TTATATCCAAAAACACCTTTGATTACACAAAAAATAACAAAGCCGGTCGTATGACCGGCTTGATGGAGCCGCTGATCGGAATTGAACCGATGACCCGCTCATTACGAATGAGCTGCTCTACCCCTGAGCCACAGCGGCGTGTAAATGCATAAAACAATATAACATACATTGTCTGCTTTGAAAATAAAATTTCGTTAAATTGAAACTCTGTTGCGCCCGCTGTCCTTAGCCCTGTAAAGTGCTTCATCTGCATTTTTTATCAGCTTCTTAACCTCAGCTTTTTCGCGGATATACGAAATACCAACTGAAGTGGTCACTTTGATTTCATTGCCATCATATTCTATTTTATCCATCTCAAGATGCATCCTGAAGCGGTTCATGATATCAAAGGCATTTCTTTCAGAGCAACCAATCAGTATAACCATAAACTCATCCCCGCCATAACGGCCTATAATATCAGTGTCCCTGAATTCATCCTTCATTTTTGCTGCTACATGTTCAAGTACATGGTCGCCGCACTGATGACCATACCTGTCATTTATTTCCTTGAATTTGTCAAGATCAAGCATAGCAATTGATAGAGGAGGAATTTCATCCTCAAGAATTTTCAGCATGTGGTTTTTATTGTATACACCGGTAAGCTGATCCGTAATTGACTGACGGTAAAAAAGGGATCTTTGGCTGGATTCGTTGCTTATCCTTACATTTCTTCGATGGAGCTCCACATTCATGAGCATGACAAGAATAAAAATGAAAATCAGCACATGATTAATGATTGATGTGGAAATAACACCACCTATTATAACCATTTGCAGTATATCTGAAAAAGAAAGAATCATAAGCATAAGGGAACTTGCAGCAAATACATAGCGCTCCTCAGAGTTGTCATCTGCAAATAAACTGTGGATAAACCATACAACCAGGCTTACGACTATACCAAAATTAGTGATGTCATATATGTATTTGAATGTAATCAGTGTACCGGTAAATATGGCTGCCAGTAAAACTATTATGAAAATTGTTGAGCTGACACCTACAAGATGCCATTTATTGTAATACTCCCGAAATGCCATTCCAAAGAAAAATATACATGCATAAAGTGAGCATATGATAATTTTCTTAAATAATATATATGGAAATGAAAGATATGGCAGATTAAGATATTCCAGTGAATATATTCCGAGAAAGGCAACGGCAAGTGACAGATAAACCAAGGCTTTGTTCTTTCTGTCACTTCTCATATAGGTGAGCAGGGAAATCAGAATACCAAAGACAATGGCACCTATCCCGGTCATTGTGAATCCACTTGAAAACAGGTGTAGTATTCCGTTGATTTTCCTTGCGGTTTCCTCATCAGTGACTCCTATTGAATTTGTCTCCAGACCAGTCATATAAATTCCATATGTCCTGATGGTTATCTTGTTATAATCACTTATCAATGATTTACTTACTGCAAAACTGTTTGGGGAATTATATGTATGTGACCTGCCGTTTTCCATATCGCCCACAGTACCGATGTAAGTATCATTGAAATACACCTCATAGGCCTGGGAATTCAATCTGTATATAATGATGTGAAAATCATCACCTGCTATGGATTCAAGGTCGGATCTGGATGCATAAGCGCTGAATTCATTGATGATCGGCTCAACCTTGTCTTTGATCCTGGAGGTGAGGTCGTAGGTGCCATCAGAAAAAGTTGTCTTTGGGATTATGAAGCCCCCGGATTTTTCAACCTGATTGTTCATATTATAGGCAAAGGTAAGTATGAAACCCGTTATGAGTACCACTGCAGCTGCTATAAGGATATATCGTTTGCCTTTCATAATAACCACCTGGTTTAATTTATTTCCTTCAATAAAGTTCCTCCGATGTAACGCCTGGTATCATCCTTGTGGAATATATAATATGTAACCAGTATATCTCCATTGTCCAGCTGAACCGAACTGGTATAACCCAAGTCATGATTGACTCCATCGTCTCTTACTTGAAACTCCTCAGCCGAATCAATGTTGTCAAGCTCCCCATCAAGAAGAACGACATTTATACCATAGGGTGTATAGCGATGGCCATAGGACAGTAAAACATTTCCACTGTCAAGCTGTATAGCCTGGAAAGGGCTGGGAGAACAAAACCTGGTACTGACTGGAACCGTCCAGTTTTTTCCATCGTCATATGAATAACTGATATGCATTGGGCTTAGATCCTGGTTCCCATCGTCATAAACATTTCTATTGCTGTGTTCAATATGGGTTCTTATGAAACAAGCAATTTTACCGGATTTTGTTTTAAATAGATTAGGTTCTCCCATCACACATTTATATGGTTTTTTAATATCATTGAGCTTTGTCCAGGTTTTTCCTTTATCAAAACTCTTAATGATTCTAATAATGCGCTCATTCATGTTCTGGGAATACATTGGAAGTCCAAAGAGAATTGAACCATCATCGAGCTCAACCACATTACCCCTGGCAGATGCCCTGTCACCATTTTTACCTTCGTATTCTATACAAAGAGCCTCATCCCACGTCAGACCACCGTCATTGGAACGTATGGTGTGGGCATCCATCATTTCCATGTCATAATTGTCATTTACAAAGTGAGGTTTGGCAGAATCTGTAACCGGTTTGTCCTTTTCTGTGAACTTCCACATGAAGAATGTTGCAAGTATTGTTCCATCGCTCAAATAGTTCAGGCAGGGATCCTGTATTCCATAATAGAAGTGCCTTTGAATCAAAGAAGCTTTTTTATCCCATGTTTTACCATTGTCATGGGATTTTACAAAAACTCCTATCGAAGAAGGGTCTCCGTGGGTTACATCGTTGTATCTGCCCTGCCAGTCCGGAGCCTGACGGAAACCCACCATAATCGTACCATCCTCCATCTTTATGGCATTAGGGAAAGAATTATAGTTTTCATCTTTGTATACAACAATATCTTTGATTTTTTTCAAACCTGTCATTTTATGCCCCTTCAGTTTCCACCCCGAAATTATATATATAATACAATATATGTTATAATGTAACAAGCTAATTTCGAGGGAGGTTTTATACATTGCCTGCAAAGATTCTTATAGTTGATGATGAAAAAAATATTGTTGATATCCTACGGTTCAACCTCGAAAAAGAAGGATTTGAAACAATAGAAGCATATGATGGAAAGGAAGCCATCGAAAAGGCATTGAGAGCCAAACCTGACATTATACTCCTGGATGTTATGCTTCCGATATTCGATGGATTTACTGTCTGCAGAAAACTAAGGGAAAGGATCCAAACCCCGATAATAATGCTTACTGCCAAGGAAGAGGAAGTTGACAAGATACTCGGCCTTGAAATGGGTGCGGATGATTATGTAACAAAACCTTTCAGCCCACGGGAATTGATAGCCAGAATCAAATCGAACTTAAGAAGAAGTACAATTGAAAGCAGCAGCCAGACCCCGGATATAATATATGCTTTCGACCTTGAAATTGATATTGCACGGTATGAGGTTGTCAAAAACGGGGAAGTCATAGACCTTACTGCAAGAGAATTTTCACTTATAAAATTTTTGGTTCAAAATGCCGGAAAAGTCTTTTCGAGGGAAACACTCATGGAAAAAATCTGGGATTATGAATATTTCGGTGACATGAGAACGGTTGATGTTACGGTAAGCCGGCTCCGTGAAAAGCTATCCAGGAACATAAATGAATATATTCTTACCAAGCGCGGTGTTGGTTACTATTTCAGAAAGGATTAACGACCGGATGGTCAGAAAAACCCTTCAGTGGAAAATTGTATTCTTTATCTGTGTCATAGCCCTGTGTCTGGTTATTCCAATAGGGTTGCTTTTGAATATCAACATAGAAAATTACCATTACAATGAATTCATCAGTGGAATTGAAAAGGGATTTGAGACCTATGATCCCATTGAAAACAAGAATGCAACGGCCGACAGCATATATCTTGACATGAGCGAGCTTTATGCCGGGGTTTTCGGTATATATGGGGACAACAGAAGTTATACAATTGTTGATGTAAGGGATAACAAGCTGTACAGCAGTGATTTCAATTATCTTAACAGTGATACTGAACTTTTTATAAACGACCTTTTTCTTTCCGAGAATTTCATTAAGGCAACAGCCGGAGAAGTTGGAAATGACGACAAAATCGTATCAATCGGGGGAAGCACTTTCTATGACCATGCAGTTAAGAAAGGCGACTTTGTCTTCTACTTCCGATATTACAAACAGGACTGGCAGAATATGGTTTCGCAGTTCAATAATACTGTTTTCAGTGCCCTTGCCATATCACTCCTGATAGCATTTGTTTTTGGGTTTTTAATCTCAAAGGCCATTACCAATCCCATTGAGAATATAACAAACAGAACAAGGGATATTGCAGAAGGAAATTTCGGACAGGTTTTGGACAAAAGAGGAAATGATGAAATAGGGCAGCTTACAAGCTCAATAAATTATATGTCAATGAGCCTGAAGAATATGCTTGATGAAATCAAAAATGAGAAAACCAAGGTAGACACTATATTGAACAACATGACAGACGGAATAATAGCCTTCGATGGAACCGGTCAGATTATACATGTCAATCCTGGTGCGATGACTATGCTGAACAGGGTCAGGCTTGAAGAAAATCTGGATGAGTTTATTAGAGAATATAAAATTGAAGCCACCCATAATGAAATTATATTCAAAACTGATGAGCTGAATGAAAAAAAGATTATCCTGAAGCTTGGAGACAGGATAATGAGGGTAAGTTTTGCTGTTTTTTCAGAAACCGATGAATCCAGGGAAGGCTGTATAATCATACTTCGTGATGTAACGGAACAGCAAATGCTTGATAACTTGCAGAAGGAATTCGTCGCCAATGTATCACACGAATTGAAAACACCACTTACATCAATCAAGAGCTATACCGAAACTCTTGGAAGTGGAATGGTGGAAGACAAGGAAACCGAAAGACGGTTTCTTTCTGTAATTGAATCAGAGGTAGACAGGATGTCTTCACTGGTTACAGACCTTCTTCAGCTGTCGGCACTTGACATGAAAAGAACTAAGCTGGAATTCAGGAAATATAGTGTGGATGACCTTATAGAAAAGACATTGGAAAAACTTGATATAGCTGCAAAAGAAAAGAACCATGAGCTTACTAGCACTGTTACTTATCCCGGAAAGGCAGTTTTTGATTACGAAAAGCTTCAGCGGGTACTGATAAATATAATATCAAATGCGATAAAGTACACAGAACCAGGTGGTAAGATAAATGTGAGTGCTGAAAAATCCAATGGGGATATTATTTTCAAGGTCACTGACAACGGTATGGGAATTCCACAAAAAGACCTTGCCAGGATATTTGACAGATTTTATAGGGTTGACAAGGCCCGTTCAAGGAAAATGGGTGGAACCGGGCTAGGTCTTGCTATAGCCCGGGAAATAGTAACGGCACACGGTGGGGATATAAATATCAGCAGCATTGACAACAAAGGAACAGAAGTGACGATATCAATTCCCCTGAACAGCCAGTGGAGGAAGCAGGATGAATAAAACGATTGCCATATTTATCGCTGTCATACTTTTCATCGGTGTAATCTTCCAGGCTATGGTGATTATTGATTATCACTCTGATGAATTCAATCCGGGTTTTTTCAAAAGAAGGGAGAACCCTACCACTTATTTTGAATCCTTTGATGAAGCGATTGCAAATCAGTTTTTTATGCCTTTTGATATCTATCTAAGGGATGGTGACAAGACCTGGATTGTAAAAAAGGATGAAGATTTGTTCAATACTCTTTGGAAAGATGGAAAATCCGCTATTCTTACTGCTATGTCCAGGGAGACCGTAAAAAGCAATGACAGCTGGGCAGAACTCAGTAATGAAGCCGGAATTCTTTTTAAGATGGGCGGATTGTTCCCCATTGGTTTTGTTAACTTCCTTATGGATAATAATAAAAATACAACCCAAATTGACTCAATGGAAAAATTCCTTATTATTCCCGATGGAAATGTTATGTATGTGTACATTAAATCAGGTGAGGAAGTATATGAAGCAGAATTACCGGCTTCAGGGCTCTTTACCAGTAGCAATTTCGCAGGACTCATAAGTCTGTTTACCGCAGATCCATATTATTCACAGAATTCCTACACTGAAATACATAAATTTGTAGATGAAAGTGTACTTGGAAAATTCATTGAACCTGACATCCCTGTAACACTGGATGTGAATTCAAGGAATCTTCCGTGGTTGAAGCTGAGTATTCCTGTACCTATCCGAGAGTATATTGATGCTGTCAATAATTCAGATTCAGCAAGCAGACATGAAGATATTGATGAAGCATCATTAATAATCAAAAGCAATATAATAAGCAGGACATTGAATACCTATGAGATGCATCTGGACTCATTTGACAATCTATTTTTCTCAAATCAGTTCAATATCTATGAAGTCAGTAAAACAGGTTGGATAAGCTATAATTATACAGAAGGAACACAGGGCGATGAAAAAGGGGATATCGGACCTGCTTTTATGAAAGCAGTAGAGACACTCAATAATATTATGCGCCTTTCGAAGAACTCGGGAAACCTGTATCTCTCAGGTATATATGAAGACGATGAATCATACAGTTTTACCTTTGACTACAGATTTGAAGGAAATGTTATTGTAATTGAAGGCAGTAATCATGCTGTGGAGATCAGGTCAACCGGTACAAGGACAATTGAGGCAAAATTATATCCCCTTAACATAGAAAAGATGGTTGGAGACCAATACATTGATTCTAAGTACAAGACAGCATTTCTGTTTATAACAAATTTCAATGGTATTTCAAATATCAACACAATAGAGGCCTATGAGATGTACCTTGGATATGTAAAGACCGGTGCTGTGCTTGAGGTGGTAAAGCCATATTGGATAATGGAAAAGAAAACAGGAGAAAAACAGGTTTTAAATCTAGTGGAGGCGGGAGACTGACATGGATACTAAAAAGGCTCTGACAGTAATTATTATCCTGCTGCTTCTCATGAATATTACACTCGGGATATATTTGATTGTAATCAATTCCGGGAGAGGTAATTTTGAGGATACCATTTCATATACCAGAACAATACTGGACAATAGAAATTATAAACTTGACTGCAATATACCGGAAGAAACTATACCTCTTTCTGCAGTGCAACTGGGTGAAAATCGTTTTACGGAGCAATCCTTGGAATCGGTCATGGAAAAAACGGGAGGGAGTGCCTATATCGACGACACCGGAGTAATGTATTACATAAATTCAGGCAATGGTACTTTGGCACCTGCCGGCACAAGCAGAATCGCAATTGAGTTCGTTGCCTCTGAGTTCCTATCTTCTATTGGAATAAACAGGGAAGAGTTTGTCCTTGACTATTACAGGGAAACCGGAAATGAATCATACAATCTCAAATATGTGGCAGTGGATGAAAACGACATTCTGTATTTCAACAGCTATGTAGAAATGCAGATAACTGTTGAAGGGGTTCAAAGTGCAAGAATAATGTATCCTGATACTGAGATAATACATGAAAACCAGGGTGAGGGAATCCCTGTTTATACAATATTGCTAGCCGGTCTGAAGCAAACCAGTCTGGAAAAAACAATAGAAAGCATCAGTTCAGGTTATTACTCATCAGGCAATGGAATCGTAACTGCAAACATTTGCTGGAGAATTAGATTCAGCGATGGACAGGAGAGATTTTTTGATGCAGCCACCGGAAAAGAAATCAAATAGAATTTGTGAGGTGCAAAATGGGAAAAGCTTTTAATGAACGAATATCGGGACAACTGGAGGAAATGAAAAATGCCGGTAAATATAAGGTGTACCAATATCTTAAGACCCCCATGTCCAATAAGGCGGAACTTGAAAAATTCAATGAAGTTATAGTTCTTTGCTCAAACAATTATCTGGGATTAAGTAACAATCCTGAAGTCATAGAAGCCGGGAAAAAAGCCCTGGATAAATATGGAGTAGGTGCTGCCAGTGTCAGATTCATATGTGGGACTTATGATATACACAGGGAACTGGAGAAGAAGACAGCTGAATTTCTGGGGATGGAGGCTTCTCTTTCTTACACTTCATGCTGGAATGCCAATACTGCAGTAATCCCGGCAATTGTCGGTGAAGGTGATTGCATAATAAGTGATGAACTTAATCATGCCAGTATTATTGACGGATGTCGCCTGGCAAGCAAAAAAGTGAAACGGTTTGTATATAAGCATTCTGATATGGATGATCTTGAAAAGGTTTTATCGGAAGCCGGGGAGTATCAGACAAAACTCATTATTACCGACGGAGTATTTTCCATGGAAGGTGATATAGCAAATCTTCCCGATATCAAAAAGCTGGCTGACAAATATGATGCAATAACCATGGTTGATGAATCCCACGCTACCGGTGTTGTTGGCAAAACAGGGCGTGGAACCCTTGAATTCTATGACATGATGGGACAGTTCGATATAATCACTGGAACCTACGGAAAGGCACTGGGAGGTGCCGGAGGTGGATTCGTAGCTTCGAGTCAGGCTGTCATAGATCTCTGCATTCAATCATCAAGACCATCACTTTTTTCAAATTCCCTTCCACCTGTAATTGCTGCAATGGCAATGGAGGCAATTAAATATTTGGATGCCCATCCTTCAATGGTAGATTCACTTCATAAAAAGACAGAATATCTACGGAATGGTCTTAAAAAAGAAGGGTTGAATCCACTGGATGGTGAAAGTGCAATAGTCCCGATTATAGTAGGCGAAACGGCAAAGGCAATAAGTATGGCCAGGGCAATGCTGGACAAGGGGTTGTATGTTACTGGATTCGGATATCCGGTGGTACCTGAAGGTACCGCAAGAATAAGGATACAGGTTTCCGAAGCGCTTACTTATGAGGATCTGGATTATTCAATCAAGGTTGTAAAAGAAATATATGAAAATTCATAATATTGTGATTGTGAAGAGGGTATATATCTAATATAATGTGGTAGATATCAGCGGAAGAACCATGCGGGAGATTTTCTTTTTGGAAAAGCCGAAGAAGCAAGTTTGTATCCTAGCCGGAATGCAGATGAATCTTTCAGGCAAATAGACCGCTAGGGGACGCATCTCTGAAAA
Organism: Clostridia bacterium; assembly: GCA_016929655.1. Taxonomy (GTDB): domain Bacteria; phylum Bacillota; class Clostridia; order DUPQ01; family DUPQ01; genus JAFGQE01. Next base: position 14,544 of record JAFGIJ010000082.1, on the reverse strand, counting down.
GCCTTATGGCACCGAAGGGGCAATACTTTGTGTAGAAACTCTCAGGTTAATGAACGGAGAAGACGGCAATTGTGTTTGCTGTCTTTTTTTTGTAGGAGGAATCATGAAGAAAACACCAGTATACAGCACCCATGTGGAACTAAGAGCCCGAATGATAGATTTCGGCGGATGGATGATGCCTGTACAGTATTCAGGTATCCTTGAAGAACATAATAAGGTGAGGGAATCTGCGGGATTGTTCGATGTTTCCCATATGGGAGAAATACTTTTACAAGGTCAGGATGCCCTTGGATTTGCAGACTACCTTGTTACAAACGACCTGTGTGAAATGAAATATGGAGATGTTGTTTATTCACCGATGTGCTATGAAAACGGTGGATGCGTAGATGATATACTTGTTTACTGCATGGGTGATGAGAAAATAATGCTGGTAGTAAATGCCTCCAACATTGAAAAGGATTTTGACTGGATCGATAGTAATACAAATGGTTTTAACGTAACTGTGAACAATGTCTCTGACAGTTTTTCGCAGCTTGCGGTTCAGGGGCCAAAGGCTCAGCAGGTTCTGCAAAGACTCACATCCACAGAGCTTGATGAAATTGGATTTTTTAAGTTCAGGGAAAATGTACTTATTGACAATACATCAGCCCTGGTTTCAAGGACAGGTTACACAGGTGAGGATGGATTTGAAATATACATTGAAGCCACGGCTGGTGAAAAGTTGTTCAGGCTGATTCTCGATGAAGGCGGTTCGGATATTCTGCCATGTGGACTGGGTGCAAGGGATACACTCAGGATGGAGAGCTGTCTTCCATTGTACGGACATGAACTTACTCCGGATATAACACCGGTTCAGGCAGGGCTCGGGTATTTTATAAAATTGACCGATAAGCCATTCATAGGAAAAGCAGCGATAAAAAGGGAAATGCAGGAAAAACCTCGAAAGCGCGTTGCGGGCTTCGAGATGATGGACAGGGGAATTGCAAGAAACGGCTATAAGGTATATGACAGGGATAAAAAGGAAATAGGGTTCGTGACCAGCGGTAGTTTCTGTCCGACCCTGTCAAAGAACATGGGACTTGCTCTTATTGATGCGGGGCATGCAGGAAGCGGAAATACTATTTTCATTGAGGTCCGCAAAAACTTGATTGAGGCAAATACGGTTAAAAAGCCGTTTTATAAAAAAAAGTATAAGAAGTAAAAGGAGATTTGACATGGCTAACGCAGAACGCAGGTATTCAAAAGACCATGAATGGGTAAGGGTTGAAGGCAATGAGGCTTATATAGGAATAACCGAATTTGCTCAGGATCAGTTGGGTGACATCGTTTATGTGGAACTTCCGGAAGTTTCATCAAGTGTGGAAAAAGATGAGGTTGTTTGTGCCGTAGAATCAGTAAAGACAGCAGCTGACATTATTTCACCTGTATCCGGCACGGTCATTGCAATAAATGAAGAACTTGCAGACCAGCCGGAGATGATAAATGAGGATCCATATTCAGCATGGATAATGCAGATAGAATTGAGTGATCCAACTGAACTTGGTGAACTCATGAATGCTGCAGAATATGCAACCTACTGTGAGAATGAGGAGTAACAATGCATAAATATATACCAAACACCAGCGAAGAAATCAAAGAAATGATTGACAGAATAGGTGTTGCTTCGGTGGATGAGCTTTTTTCTACTATTCCTGATGAAATTAGATTCAAGGGTAAATTGAATTTGCCTAAAAAAATGACGGAACAAGAGCTTGATAAATATATGAGGGAACTGGCTGCCATGAATTCATCAACGGATGACCTTATATGTTTTCTGGGAGCTGGTGCCTATGACCACTATATTCCATCTGTAGTTAACGCACTGACTTCCCGCTCGGAATTCTACACGGCATATACACCATATCAGGCTGAAATAAGCCAGGGTGTTCTTCAGGCTATATTTGAATTTCAGACAATGGTAAGTGAGATAACCGGAATGGATGCTGCCAATGCATCAATGTATGACGGATCCAGTTCTACAGCCGAAGCTTGTTCAATAGCACTTGTGAATGCTCATAAAAGGAACAGGATTCTTGTTTCGGAAGGACTTCATCCTGAAACAAGGAAGGTAATCCATACATATATGAGCGGTAGGGATGCAGTAATCGTAGAGATTCCGTTGAAAGATGGGGAAACGGATTACGATGAACTTGCCCTGCTTTGTGATGATGCTACAGCAGCAGTCTGCATTCAAAGCCCGAACTTCTTTGGAATTGTTGAAGATATGGATAAAGCCGGAGAAATTGCACATGCAAATAATGCTGCATTCATAGTGAATACAGATTTGATAGCCCTTGGTATATTGAAACCTCCTTCTGAATCAGGAGCTGATTTTGTGGTTGGTGAGGCCCAGGGCCTTGGGAACCCACTGTCATTTGGAGGACCACACCTTGGTTTTTTTGCAACTACCAATAAATATTTAAGAAAGATGCCCGGTAGAATAGTCGGAGAAACAAATGATGCCGAGGGAAGAAGGGGTTATGTTCTTACACTTCAGGCGAGGGAGCAGCACATCAGGCGTGAAAAGGCAACTTCAAATATTTGTTCAAACCATGCACTAAATGCTCTGGCGGCCACTATATATATGTCTGTACTGGGAAAAAAAGGACTTCAGGAACTGGCTCTTCGATGTGCAAACAATGCACGCTATGCCAGTGAGAAACTGGTTGAAACAGGGAAATTTCATCTTAAATACAACAAGCCGTTCTTCAAGGAATTTTTGCTGGAAGCTGAGGAAGATCCATCTGAGATCAACAAAAGGCTTCTGGAAAGTGGAATTCTAGGTGGTTATGAAACCAAACGGTGCTATCCTGGACTCCAAAAGGGCTGGCTTGTTGCTGTAACGGAAAGAAGAACAAAAGCTGAAATAGATGACCTTGCAAAAAAGGCAGGTGGGAAATCATGAGTAAACTAATATTTGAAATCAGTAGAAAAGACAGAAGGGCTTTCGAGCTTCTTTCAACCAGGATAGAGCAGAAGAAAGCCGAAGAATTATTTCCCGAAAGATACCTGAGGAAAGAACCTGCAAGGCTTCCTGAGGTCAGCGAACTTGACGTTGTGCGCCATTTTACAGAATTGAGCACAAGGAATTTCGGCGTGGATTCCGGATTTTATCCACTGGGTTCATGTACGATGAAATACAATCCAAAGATAAATGAAAAGGTTGCTTCGTACAGCGGGTTTGCAAACATTCATCCTTATCAACCTGAAAGCACGGTACAGGGAGCACTGAGGTTGATGTATGAATTAAGCGGATCCTTGGCTGAAATAACGGGTATGGACAAAATATCACTTCAGCCATCGGCAGGCGCACAGGGAGAGATGGCCGGATTGATGGTAATAAAAAAATATCATGAAAAAATGGGTGAATATCAGAGAAATAAGATAATATGCCCTGATTCAGCTCATGGCACCAATCCTGCATCGGCAGCAATTTCAGGCTTTGACATACTTCAGGTCAAATCAAACGAGCGGGGAATGGTCGATGTTGATGAACTGAAGAGGTTGGTGGGTTCTGACACAGCCGGCTTGATGCTGACAAATCCAAACACACTGGGTTTGTTTGAAGAAGATATAGTTGAAATTGCATCAATCATACACAAAGCAGGAGGTCTGCTGTATTATGATGGTGCTAATGCAAATGCCATACTTGGTAAATCAAGGCCCGGTGACATGGGATTTGATGTCGTGCATCTGAATCTCCACAAAACATTTACCACACCTCATGGCGGAGGCGGCCCTGGAGCCGGTCCCATCGGAGTCAAGGAATTCCTGTATCCATTCGTTTCAGTACCTGTGATTGAGGAGAAGGACGGAACATATTATCTTGATTACAACAGACCGGATTCAATAGGCAAGGTAAAGGCTTTCTATGGGAACTTCCTTATTTTGGTAAGGGCATATGCATATATTCTTTCCATGGGAGCTGAGGGTCTTGCTGATGTGTCTTCCAATGCAGTTCTGAATGCAAACTATATGCTTTCAAGGCTAAAGGATGTCTATGATGTTCCTTTTGGGGAAAGATGCATGCACGAGTTTGTAATTTCAGGAGAAAAGCAAAAAAAGATGGGAGCTTCAACCATATCAATTGCAAAGCGGCTGCTTGATTATGGATATCATCCACCTACGATATATTTTCCACTGGTTGTCAAAGAAGCCATGATGATTGAGCCAACGGAGGCAGAATCCATGGAAACCCTTGACGAGTTCATAGCTGTACTCAGAAAAATCAATGATGAAATAGAGGACAATCCCGAAGAAGTAAATCATTCACCGCATACAACTGTTGTAGGCAGATTGGATGAAGTTAAGGCAGCCAGAACTCCGGTTGTCAAATATAGCTTTGAAAACAATGATCAATAACCGGGTAGTTTTTTAAGGCAGTCTTTGTACCAGGAGTAATTGAATGGTGGATTGCCGGCTAAATAGTGATTAAAGAATGGATTACCGGAGATATCCCATGAAATCATGAGGAATCTCCGGTCTTTTTTGTTTAACTTTATTTTACCAAGCGATGTTACAGAGTCAGCATTGATTACGGCAGTTGATTCCATTAAGGTTTCGCCTGTGCCAAGGTCAGTAACTTTATAATTTGAAAATGTACTTTTTGGCCGATCGCTGCAGGCGACAAGCTCAATGAAACCTTTGTCAGGTTCCCTGAACATAAGAACAACGTCCATCTGGGACCTTTTTATATAGTCAAATGCGAGTTTTCTGTTGAAATAGTAATCTACGATTGCATCTGAAAACTGAGGCCATCCATCCATAAGGTTCCACCATATTATACCGGTGCGCATCCACTTTTTGCCACGGAACAGCTCCACGAAAAACTTCTTTGCCTCAGCCTGTGAAATCTGGCTTGCTAAGGAAAAATCGTCAATATTGTCAGGAATATTGCCGAAGAGAACCTTGACTTGATTGGCCATAAGAGAAACCCGGAAATTATATCTTTTATCTATTTCGGGCATTGGTGAGGTTGAGTGAAGAAGCCATTCCTCATTGTCATATGGCCAGATATTCCCGGGTGAAATGAACTTTACAATGGATTCAGGAGAAGGACACCCATGATAACCCATTTCACTGGCAAACCTGCAGGTGGATTTGGCATAGTAATCGCTTTTGTAGTAATCCCTGACTCCCCATAAGTGGTTTTCCGGAAGATGTCGTTCTCCCTTTTGCCATGAATTTTCATCGATATAGGGGGAGCTTGGAAGGAAATCCCTGAATGGGTCATGGTTTCTAACACAGTCGGGTAGGATTTTTCTTGTCAGCACATTGGTATTGGGATTTATGTCAAAGCCAAACCATGAGTGAGCCTGGTCACATTCATTGTCTCCCGCCCAAAGGGCAAGGCAAGGGTGTTGCCGCAGTCTTTTTATTACTGCAGCTGCTTCATGTCTGATTACTTCCTGAAAATTCAAATCCTGGGGATAGACTGCACATGCCAAAGCAAAGTCCTGCCATATCATAATCCCAAGTTCATCACACATATCATAGAAAAGATCATCTTCATAGAGATTTCCTCCCCAGCAGCGTATGATATTGCAATTCAGTTCGGCAGCCATATCAAGAATGGCAGGTATTCTTTCTCTGTCCCTGGAGTGAAAGGCATCTGCAGGAACCCAGTTGGTTCCCTTTGCAAATACTTTTCTTCCGTTTACAAGAAAATGAAATTCGCCACTGGGTAAGTCATTGGAAACAGTTTTTCGTATCAGCTTAATCGTGCGAATTCCATGTCTGAATCTGATGGATGCCCGGGGACTGCCATTTTCCAACAGTGTAGCACTTACGGTATATAGGTTTTGTTCTCCGGACCCACGTGGGTTCCAAAGAAGCGGGTTCTTAAAATCAAAAATATGCTTGCCATATTGAAAAGCCAGTTCAAACTCTTCCCTGAAGTATGAATCCTTGCAATCCCCTTCAAGCACAATACTCCATTTTGCTTCCGGGTTTTTTTCAAAAGAGCATTTATAGAAGAACATCATGCAGCAACTATCATCATTTATAGCAGAGGTCTGAAGGTAGCACTCATTGAACACTACGGGATTTCTATACTCAATATATATGGGCCGGTAGATACCGGCAGAGATAATTCTTGGAAGGATGTCCCAGCCGAACATATGGGCAGGTTTTCTTATATAAAGCGATTGATAATTGGCATGAAAACCGGAGGCAAGAACAGGGTAATCATATTTCAGCGCTTCTATGGCAACAGGTTTTATATGCACGACAATTTCGTTCTCACCATGACAGATAAAATTACCAAGATTGAACTCATGGGAAATCATCATGTTGTCCGTATAGCCAAGCAGTTTTCCATTTATATAAATATCAGCAATACAATCAAGTCCTTCGAGGACTATATAAGCATTTTGCAAGTCATACGCTCCGTCGATTTGGAACTTTCTGTAATACCATATATGCTTATACTCATAATTCCGTACAATTTTTATATTTATCCCATAGTAAGGGTCAGGAATGATGCCATTGGCATGCAGGTCCAGTTCAAAATTCCCCGGAACAATGGCTTCATATGATTTTTTGAAATAATCCTCAATTTCTCCTATGCAATTAAAGCTGTGGGTTTCATCACAATAGTTGAACAGCCATCTGCCGCCCATATCCTGCTTTTCAAATTGCTTAAAAAACTTCATCCGAACCCCCAATGTCCTGATACTACAAAGATTATACTACATAAAATTTAACATACGCACCAATCATCCAACCAATCATCCCAATCCAACCAATCATCCCAAGGATGATTGGTTGGATAATGGGTTGCTCGTTATCCGACGGATAACATGACCGCTAAAGATATTAGCTGTTTGGTTAGAATGTGTAACCAGTGTCAATTGTGAATTGCATGCATGAAATTATATAATCGTATATCTTTGAGTCCAGCTGCATTAGTGCAAGATCGTAGGCCTTTTTAGCACTTTCGAGTGAATTTACGGAAATTATTCCGGCAGCATACTGTTTCATGGAAGCATTGTAAAGACTTTCCTTGATTTCAACATTAAGCTTTTCCAGTTCAATGGAATCGTACATTGTCTTCAATTGGTCTATTCTATCAATCACAGTATCTTCAATGGACTGAAGTTTTTTATTGTAGTTTAACTCTGAACTCATCAGTGAAGACAGGGTGCTGATAAACATCTCTTCATCTTCGTCATAGAATTTTGCAGCGATTTCATGCCTGAGTTTTGCTGATTCAAAGGACCTTTTGGATTGGAAAAGTGCAATGTCTGTTTCGATCATTGAATTGTAGACTTCTTCCTTGTTAAGTGAATATGGTGAAGTGTATTCAACCGGAAGCTCAACAGCGGCATTTTCAACTCCCAGGAGCCGGTCCAGTTCCTTCTGCCTCTTGGTGAGTGTGTTTTCGGCTTGAAGCATCTTTATGCGATTGTTTTCAGCCGTATATTCAAGGGATAGAAGTTCTGTTGCGGATAAGGAACTGTTTGAAATACCTTCGTTGTATGCAACCTTTGCAGCCTCATATGATTCAATTGAGTCATCATAGGAAATCCTGCTGTCATAAAGGGAAAGCATTGATGAGAAGATTGTAACCATAAGCTGTTTTTCGGATTTTGCGAGATTCATTTCACTGACCATTAAGTTTGTTTCTGCATCGAAAGGAGATACATATTTGGTTATGTTTCCCTGATATGAATTTACTGCTGTATAGGAAGCATTTTTTTGACTTGATGTAAGACCGGCTTCCTTTAATACAATATTGAGTTCATCGATTTCATGCTGGATATCTACCTGTGAAGCAGCTTCATAAGCCTCATCCGGGGTGAGTTTAATGATGTCAAATCCAAGCACCGCAGTTCCGGTTAGTATCAGTACCAATGTTATTATAATAATTCTCTTTTTCATTATTTATCCTCCGACATAAAGCATGAGCTTGCATACTCAAGTTCCATAAGCATCGTATTGAAGCCATAAACAGCCAATTGATAGTCAACAGTGGCAGCTTTGACTGAATTTTCTGATCCAATCAGCTCACTGTAATCAATCAGTTTTCTTTTATACAAATCCTTGTTGACTTCATAATCTGTTTCTGCAATTTCCAGGGAAAGGGCCAGGAGCCCGATCTTTTCCTTTTCTAATATAAGAGCGTTATACCTGTCTTCGATGTCCTTTATAAGGTCTTGCTTATTTTTTTCAAGTGTCAGTTTAAGTATGGCCAGATTGGTTTCAATTGATTCTCTTTTTTCCCTGTAATAAGAGAGGTTATATGATATTACATATTTATCCAGGTACTTCAGCTCATTTTCATAACGGGTGATTGACTGAATGACCAAAGAAAGAGAAGACGAATTCTCCAATGCCTTGGAAATATATTCATTGAGAGTGGCTGGTGTTCCGGCAGGTTCTGTAAAATCAAAGGACATGTCATTGAAATCAAGTGCGCCCCCAAGAAGACTTTGGAATGATCTGAATGAAGAATCCAAGGATCTCAATGAAGCCATATAAACATTATCAGCTTTCTTATAACTGTATTTTGCTTCAAGCATCTCAATGTCAGAGGCATAGCCCTTTTTGTTATTTGATACTGTTTCATTGTACAGCTCCAATGATTCACCGGCTGACTGATATGCCTGATCCGCAGAACGCACCTTTTTGTACAAAGAAAGATACGTATTTCTGAAACTTGTTTCAAGCCATGCTTCCCGGGATTTTAAATTATAAAGTGCGTTTTGAATATCCCAGTCTACCTGAAGGATTCCATTTTCCTTTGAAGCATAGCCAAGAGCACTGTCAAATGTACTTTTTCTGCTTATTCTGTAATTTTCAAAGGAATCGAGTTTTTCTTCACGTTCTTCCACCAGCTTTTCATATTTCTCAGTTAGGTCACTGAGAGATATGTCATTTTCCTTATACCTTTCAAACAGCGTAAGCTCTTCACCATAAAGAGAAGAAAATGGCAAAATGACAATAGCTGCTGCAAGCAATAATATTGTGAGTTTTTTCAAAGGCGCACCTCCTGAGGTGATGTCCGAATTATATCATAATTGTTATTTTAAAAATTAAACCACGCAGTGATATTCATAAATTGTTTACATTTGAAGCAGCAAGTTGAGATAAGATAACAACGGGGGTATACTAAAGGAAATGATTCAGGCAGGTAGATATGTTCAGATTTTGCAGTTTATTCAGCGGCAGCAATGGTAATTCACTCTTTGTAACTGACGGAGAAACAAGGCTTCTTGTAGATGCCGGTGTAAGTGGCATAAGGATTCAGAATGCCCTTGCCTCGATCGGCGAAAATCCTGCTTCCATTGATGCTATTTTTGTAACCCATGAACACAGTGATCACTCACAAAGTGTCGGTATACTTTCGCGGCGGTATAATATTCCTGTGTATGCCACCAAGGGCACATGGAGGGGAATGCGCAGCTTCATTGGCAATGTCAATGAGCTGAATGTAATGTATATTGATCCTGAAAAATCAATACTGACAGGGCATATTGAAGTTCACCCTTTCAGAATCCCACATGATGCAACTGAACCTGTGGGTTATTCGTTTAGATGTGAAAATAAAAAACTGACCATTGCCACGGATATAGGTCACATGAATTCCGAGCTTCTTGAGAACATAAGAAACAGTGACCTGCTGATGCTTGAATCAAACCATGACCTCGAAATGCTTGATAACGGGCCATATCCATACGTTCTGAAACGCAGGATCAAAAGTGACTATGGACATCTGTGTAATTCAATTGCAGGTGAAACCATTGCCCAGCTTGCACTGGAAGGGGTTAAAAAATTTATAATCGGGCATCTGAGCGGCGAGAACAATAATCCGGCAGTTGCCTATAGGACTGTAGGTGCATGCATAGAAAGCATAGGTTTCAGGCTCGGTGAGGACATTGAACTGCATGTAGCGGAAAGAGGGATAACAAGCAAGGTGTTCTATATATGAGAATAAAGGTCATCGGAGTAGGAAAACTCAGGGAAAAATATTTGAAAGATGCGGTTGCCGAGTATACTAAACGGCTTTCTACCTATGGAAAAGTTTCCATGGTTGAAGTTAGTGATGAAAGGGATGATGATCCAGCAGCATTAAAAAAAGAAGGAGATGCCATATTAAAACAAATCAGGGATGGTGAATATACAATCGCTTTAGCCATAAATGGTAAAACATTTGATAGTGTTGAATTCTCTGAAATGCTTGATGGACTGGGAGTCCGTGGAGTTTCGGATATTGTTTTTATAATCGGAGGTTCCAACGGACTTCATGAGGATATCTTGAAAAGGGCGGACATGCTGCTTTCGTTTTCAAAGATGACCTTTCCCCACCAGCTTATGAGAGTTATATTACACGAGCAGATTTACAGGGCATATAAAATCAACAGGGGAGAAAAGTATCATAAATAGAAAGGGAAAGTTATGAAATTGGTTTCATGGAATGTAAACGGGCTCCGGGCCTGTGTCAAAAAAGGATTTGAAGACTATTTCAGGGAAACAGATGCAGATATTTTCTGTGTTCAGGAAACAAAGCTGCAGGAAGGACAGATAGACTTCAGTCCAAAAGGCTATGAAGGTTACTGGAATTATGCAGCAAAGAAAGGATATTCCGGAACTGCAGTTTTTACAAAAATCAAACCCGTCATGGTGACATACGGAATCGGCATGGACAAGCATGACCAGGAGGGAAGGGTCATTAACGCTGAGTTCGATAATTTCCAACTAGTCAATGTATATACTCCCAATTCACAGAGGGAGCTGGCCCGGTTGGGATACAGACAGGAGTGGGAGGATGATTTCAGAACGTACCTCATGACGCTTGCTGCAAGGAAGCCGGTGATTGTATGCGGTGACCTGAATGTTGCCCACAATGAGATTGACCTGAAGAATCCAAAGACCAACAGAATGAATGCAGGATTTACAGATGAAGAGCGCAGCAAAATGACAGATTTGCTTGGCTCAGGATTCATTGATACCTTCAGACACTTCTATCCCGATATGGAAAACATTTATACCTGGTGGTCATATATGGGCAATGCCAGGCCAAACAATACAGGATGGCGTATAGATTATTTTTTGACTTCGGTTACCTTGCAGGGTAATCTGTTGGATGCATATATCTATCCGGAAATAATGGGAAGCGACCACTGCCCCATCGGGCTTGAAATAAATATTTGACCGGAGGCCAGCATGAGTTTATCAATTAGAAAAACAGTAAAAGAAACAACCATATCAGGCAAGGTTCTGACAGTATGTCTGCCGGATTCAGAAGAGTCGGCATATTTCAATGAAACAATTGACAAGCTTCGGAATTTTGCCGCAACGGTTAACATTGAAAATAATCCGGATGACAGCAAAATGATTTTGGCTGCAGGCCCCCTGATTGTAATCGGAAATCTTGCTGACAGCAAATGTGTCGAGAGACTATATTATGATTTCCTTTCTGCCACGGACAAATGGTATCCGGGACCTGAGGGATATGAAGCCAGGACTCTTCTGGACCCCTATGGAACAGGCCACAATATAATTCACATAGGCTATTCCGATGAGAAGGGGCTAAGGAAAGCACTTGACTACTTTTTAAAGCAAATCAACAGCGTTATTCCATTTCAAAGAGAAATACGCCCAACCAGACTTCATATACCGGATGAATATGCAGACCATATCTTAAATGATGTGCTTGATTCCGCAAAGGACACATATTTTTATTCAATCAGACCGGAAAACAAAGGATACCTGGCGTACCTTACAGGCAACAAAGAGGTGCTTTCAGATTATGCAAAGGCATTCAATGAAATACTCAAAATGCCATGGCAGCATCTGATGTTCTATAACAGGTTTGTAGTCTGGCGGCTTCTTGAAGTGACCGGAATGCTGGATGGAGAGGTTTTGGAAAAGGCACCGGATTTCTTCCTCGGCTGGGCAGGTTCTGAAGAGGGCATTGGATCGATTGGCAGACATCAGTATCAGTCACCCTATCTTGCCAGAAACAATCATGGAACCATACCGGCCCTTGGAATAAAAATGTTTTCAATGTACTTGAAGACCTACCATCCAGAAATCACTGAAGCCGGACATTTTGAGGAACTGGCCGACAATGTCTACAGACCATATTTCGATGGCAGCTGGAAACCCCAGTGTGACGGACTCTGTCATGGATGGTGGCTTTCACAGCCTGTTCTGTTTCACTATGGACTCATTGATCCTGAAAAGAAATATTTCAAGTATGACGGAGCAAGGAAAGCCGCTGAATGTGCCGTTGCCGTAATATCAAATGATGGGTACCTGCCTTCAGTGGGTGATTCATTGCAAAACAGGCAGCATCCTGGTTTTACACTTAGGATTGCTGCGGCATATTACAAAGATGGCAGATACAAATATGCCAATGATATACTGCCTTTCGAACTTGCAAATTCCGGTGAAATGTCTGCAATGCCAAGACAGTTTGATATCAGTCTGGAACCGGTTAAGCCAAATAAGGGCGGTACGACAATTGTTCCCGTCGACAGGCTGATTTATGAAACCTGGGAGCATGAGGATGAATATCATGCCAAGATGGTTTCAGATACACCTCCTTCGGGACCGATTGAGAAATGCTTTGACAAGATAAGCTTCAGAAGCAGCTGGGATACAAGCGGTGATTTTCTTCTGGTCGATGGTCTGGGAGGAGGAGGTCACTCATATTCAGATGCCGGTTCCATACTTGAGTACTCTGTCATGGGAATTCCATTCATTGTTTCTGAAGACAGGCTTACATATGTTGAGCCGGAAAATCACAATATGGTAACCATAAGCAAAGATGGTATCAGGGAACCTATAACAGCCTTCCCTCTGATTGAAGATGTAAAGGAATATGAAGACAAAACCTCATATCTGAGGATATTGTCAAAGGATAACAATGGTGCTGACTGGACAAGGGAGATTTACTTTATTCCCGGATTAGGGGTTGCTGTCAGAGACCATGTCAAAGCGCTGGATGACGGCGAATTTTCAATGGAAGCACACTTTCGGACACCGGGTTCAGTATTGCCCAGGGAAGATGGGTATGTATGCATACGGAATGATAAGGCTGGAAACAAGGTTGGCTTCGTGCTTACATCCTTTGACCAGGATGCTTCAATAACTTATGAAAGAAAAAGCTATAACCATCTTTTCAGAACACCTCCCGGAAAAGAAGACACTGGATTCATAGGCCTTGATAACAAGGCTTTGTTCCTTGAAAGGTACAGGATCAGGAATCCTGAAATCACTGAGTACAGGGCCAAGTACAATAAAAGAATGGAAAAGGGTGAGGATGTTGTTTTCACGCATTTTCTTGCAACAGCAGTAAATGACCAAAAACCACCGGTTGTACAAATTACTGATGATGGGCTGGCTGTTCAGGCAGGCAGCACTGTCAAGGAACTGGCTTTCGTAAACAAAGCCCCTGAAAATCTCATTGATTTTGAACCGGAGCAACCTGAATTTGATTTCTTTGCAGACCTGATGCAGGAGGAGAGCTCACCAATAGTATCAATTGACATGGAAAACGGAATAATGGCAAGAGGGTTGCTGTCCGGTGAAATATCGGTTGGAAAGCCGGAAGAAGAGCCTATATGGTCGGCCCGGGAGGATGAGGCAGTACATGCCATTTGCATGAGTGACGGAGTTGTTTATGCCGGAACAGGGGCAGATGGTCTTGTTGCCTATAGAAAAGGTATAAATCTGTGGCAGAAAAAGCTTGAGAGAATACCTACCATGTTTTATTGGTGGGAACTCGAAAACCAGCGGGTGGTTTCACTTAAGGCATACAAAGATAAAATTTTTGCAGGATGCGGCGATGATCATCTGAGATGTTATACAACCGACGGTGAGGAACTGTGGAGTTACTATTACCGGGCTTCTGTTCCTGCAGGGTTTGAAATATATGACATTGATTCTGATGGTGAAATGGAAATCATCATATACGGCGGACTTCTTGGTGCTTATTCCCAGATAGAAATAATTGATATGGACGGGAAACTGAAATATACACCCAATGAAGGCATTGGAGCCGGATGGACCAGCTATACGACTGCTTTTAAAATATTTGAGCATTCAGGTGACAAATATATTGCCCAGGGTGTAAACAGAAACAAGAATTTTGTGCTTTATAAATTTGACAGAACCAAAGGGGACTTCGAAGAAGTATTCTCCCATACACTTGCAGGAGCAGTTTCAGCAATCTATATTGAAAACGGCACCATTTACACAGGGACAAGCCTGGGCTTCCTTTCAGCATACAACTTAAAGGGCGATAGACTGTGGTTGAAAACACTTAACGGAGGCCTGCGCTACATAACAGGAACTCCTGAAGGACTTATAGCCATCGAATCAGAAGGAACCATGTACAGACTGTCCAGGGAAGGCGAGCTCGTTATAATGTCAATGGATTCCATGAGAGCTTCAAGAATAATTGAGGACAAACAGGGCTTGATACTTGTCCAGGAAAAAGGATTGTACAGAGTTTTGAGGGAGCGGGAAGAATATGACATTTAGAATCTGTCACAT
>JAFGIJ010000081.1 GCA_016929655.1 Clostridia bacterium | reverse complement strand
TTATATGTGCATTTTAAACGAGCTGATTGGTTTGTTACAGAACTGTAATATTTAATTCATTGACACCCTAAAAGGCTTTCTATATAATTGGCTAGGAATTAAACAAAAAAAAGGAAAGGAGGAAGAATAATGATCAAAATAAGAAGGAATCCTGCAAATTTCGCAGCTTCTACTTTATTCCCGCCTCCGGTCTGCAGTAAGTAACTGCATAGCTTCGTCGCTTGACCGCAGGTTGTGAAAGGCCTGTGGTTTTTATTTGTCTCTTTATGTGCAAAATCTCCAGGCCACAACACAGATAATGTTGTTTCGAAAGGAGGTTCGTAATGAATAAGCTGAAACTGTTATTATCATTCATGAAAGGCACACTGGTAGCATATACCTCAGCCATTATATTAATCTTTGTGAGCACCGCAATCGCCATGCTGAATCCTCTGGTAATCAAAATTACTATGGACTCTGTACTTGGTGATATTCCTCCTTCGCTCCCTGGTTTTATCGGGGACTGGTTTCTGGAAATCGGCGGCAGGACATACTTCTTACAAAATCTATGGGTCAGTGGATTGATTCTTGTAATGCTTTCCCTGGTCGACGGTGTAGTGGCATACCTGTATAGAAAAAATGTTGCGGCATCATCGGAGATAATGGCTAAAAATGTAAGGACAACCATGTTTGACCATATACAGCACCTTACCTACAGTTACCATGTAAAGGCAGAAACAGGTGACTTGATTCAAAGATGTACAAGTGACCTTGAAACTTTGAGGAGCTTTCTTGCCAACCAATTTTTCCAGATAGTTCGGGCAGTTGCTCTGGTATCATCTGCACTTGTAATAATGCTTTCACTGAATCCCAGACTTACTTTGATTTCATTTTCTATTACTCCGGTTCTTACTGTATCCGCTTATATCTTTTACAGATTCATAAAGGAGAAATTCAAGGTCGCTGATGAGGCAGAAGGCAGGATGACAACCATACTGCAGGAAAACCTTTCCAGTATGAGGATTGTCAGGGCATTTGCCAGACAGGATTATGAAATAGATAAGTTCGTGTCTGCCAGTAATGACTACCGTAACAAGGATTTTGTGATTTCAAGACTCATGGCATGGTACTGGTCTCTTTCAGATATGCTGTGTGATATTCAGATTGGATTTATCCTGATTCTTGGAACATTCTGGGCTGCCCAGGGATTGCTGACTGTCGGCACATTGTATGCCTTTACCAATTATGCATCCAAGCTGATATGGCCGTTGAGGCAGCTGGGAAGAGTACTTGCTGACATGGGGCGTGCCAGTGTATCGCTTACCAGAATAAAGGAAGTACTGGACGAGTTGAATGAAGACAAGGATGACAGCACCGGAATGACTCCTGAAATCCATGGGAACATAGTCTTTGAAAATGTATCCTTCAGCTATGATGAAGGTCACCCCATTTTAAAGAACCTGAGTTTTACCATAGAAAAGGGACAGACCGTAGCTCTCCTTGGTGGAACCGGATCAGGAAAGTCTACATTGATGAATCTTCTCGTAAAATTATTCGACTATGATTCGGGCAGTGTAAAAATAGACGGAGTAGAACTGCGTGACATCAACAAGAAGTGGCTCCGGCGGAATATCGGAATCGTCCTTCAGGAACCATTCCTTTTTTCAAGGACTATCAGGGAAAATCTGGCAATAGCCAGAAATGAATGTTCCATGGAAGAATTGGAAAGGGTAACCAGGATAGCATCTGTTTTTGATGTAATAACCGGGTTTGAAAAGGGATTTGAGACAATGGTGGGAGAAAAAGGTGTTACTCTTTCAGGTGGGCAAAAACAAAGGGTTGCAATAGCCAGAATGCTGCTTGAGAATCATCCGGTGATGATTTTTGATGACTCCCTCAGTGCAGTTGATGTCGAAACCGATGCACATATCAGGGAACAGCTGAAGATTCACTGCAGCCAGGTTACTACTTTTATAATTTCCCACAGAATAAGCACCCTGATGCAGGCTGATAAAATCCTGGTCATGGAAGATGGAGAAATAACCCAGTCGGGAACCCATTCCCAGCTTGTAATGCAGGATGGGCTATACAAGGAAGTCTTTGACATACAGAATTCCCTGGAAGAAGATATTAAAATTTCCATAGAAAGGGATGGTGAATATAATGCATGACAATGTAGAAGAATACAATAAAAGGTTTGACTTTTCCCTTTGGAAAAAGGTTTTCAGGTACATTGCAGGATACAGAAAAATTTCATTGGTACTGGTACTTGTCATGGTTGCACTCGCTGGAACAGATACAGCTATGCCTCTGATGACCAGGTATGCAATTGATACATATGTAGCGGGACAGACAACCGAAGCTATAGGTGGCTTCATAGTTGTTTATCTGTTACTTTCAGCAATCAAGGCCACGGCAATCTTTCTGCTGATTTTTCTTGCAGAGAAACTCATGGTCAACATTAGTCATGATATACGTGAGGAGGGATTCAAGAAACTTCAGGAACTGTCCTTTACATACTATGACCAGAATGCTGTGGGGAACCTTGTTGCACGACTGACTTCCGATACCAGAAGGCTGACCGGGATTATATCCTGGGGTCTTGTGGATGTAACCTGGTCAATGAGCCTACTGACAATGATAACTGTGGTAATGTTCACATTGAACGTTAAGATTGCTCTTCTGACACTTGCTGTAGTTCCTCTTTTACTGGTTGTTTCAATGTACTTCCAGAAACTGATTCTAAAGGCAAGCAGAGAAACAAGAAAAAACAATGCTATAATAATTTCATCATTCAACGAAGGAATTCAAGGTGCAACTACTACCAAGACCCTTGTCCGCGAGGACAAGAACCTGGCAGAATTTGATGAAAAGGCACAAAAGCTGAAATACAGTGCAATCAAGGTTGCAATTTACTCAGCATTGTTCTTCCCAATCGTTACCGCCATCAGTACAATCGGAACTTCACTGGCTCTTTGGCAGGGCGGGGTTATGGTTCTTGGACAGGCTTTGACCCTTGGCACACTGACAGCCTTCATGTCATATACTGTGCAATTTTTTATGCCCGTCAATGATCTGGCTAATATAATGGCAGAGATGCAATCCGCACAGGCTGCGGGTGAAAGAATCATGACATTGCTTGAGACAGATCCTCTTATCAAGGACTCAAGGGAAGTCATTGAAAAGTATGGAGTTGTAAAACCTTCTGATGATGTTCCCAAAATCAAAGGCCGGATAACCTTTGAAAATGTAGGATTCCAATATAAGGATGGTGAGAAGGTTCTTGAAAACTTCAATATAGATGTCAGACCCGGAGAAAGTCTGGCCATAATCGGAGAAACAGGTTCCGGGAAAACAACCCTTGTAAACCTTGCAAGTAGATTCTATGAACCTACCGAAGGCAGAATACTGATTGATGGTGTTGATTATCGTGAAATACCTATGATGTATATTCATGGCAACCTGGGATACATGCTTCAGACACCGCACCTCTTCAGTGGAACCATCAGGGAGAACATCAGGTACGGGAATCTGAAGGCATCGGATGAACAAATAGAGGAAGTGGCAAAACTCGTTAAAGCCCACGAATTCATAACAGGATTTGAAAAAGGCTACGAGCATGAAGTATCACAGGGAGGCGGCGGACTTTCAACCGGGCAGAAACAGCTTATATGTATAGCGCGTGCAATAATAGCTGACCCATCAATCTTCATGCTGGATGAGGCAACATCCTCTGTTGATACACAGACAGAGAGAATAATCCAGGAAGCCATATCAACTGTAATTTCAGGGAGAACAAGCTTTGTAATAGCACACAGGCTGAGCACAATAAAGCAGGCCGACAGGATAATCGTACTGGACAAGGGAAAAATCGTGGAACAGGGCAGTCATACAGATTTAATCAAAGTTAAAGGAAGATACTATAATCTGTACACAAGCCAGTTCCTTGAAGAACACGAAGTTGAAGTTCTTAATGACTAGCAACTGACTTCATTATCAACAACGGGCAAACATATTCCATGTTTGCCCGTTTTCTTTGCGCCTAGTTTATTTGCCTTTTACCCCTCTTGCATTTCACCTCTTTTGCATTTTACCCTAGAGGTGAAAAGTAAAAATCTTTGACTATTCCGGTTGGTAAAGGATTTTATCCAGTTCTTCCAGCTTGTCGGGAATCGCTATTCCCTGAGGACACTTTTCAATGCATTGGTTGCATCTAATACATTGGTCAGCAGTGAATTTGTTTTCGTCCATTTCACGCCAGCCTTTATATCTGGCCACCGCTTTTTCTTTGCTGCTGAAACTTGTATAGGAATTATAGAGTTTGAACATGACTGGGATTTTAACTCCTGAAGGACACGGAAGACAATATTTACAGTCAGTACATGGAACTGCTGTGTTTTTCTCAATTATTTCAATTGCTTCCTTCATTACCCTGATTTCATCTTCACTCATGGAGTTTGCTTCAGCATTGTCAAATATCCTTAGATTGTCCTCGACCTGCTTCATTGTACTCATTCCGCTGAGAATTAATTTAACTTCAGGGAAATTGTAAAGCCACCTGAAAGCCCATTCAACAGGCGACATGTCATATCCTGAAGATTCGAAGTGTGCAATAAGCTCTTCCGGCAATTCATCGGCAAGAGTTCCACCTTTGAGAGGTTCCATTATTACAATGTTAAACCCTTTTTCCCTGGCATAATCAAAACTTTCCATTCCCGCCTGAATCCGGGTGTCAGCATAGTTAAATTGAATTTGTATTAAATCCCAGTCATAGGAGTCTGCAACTTCTTTGAATATTTCAGGTGAATCATGGAAGGAAAAGCCTATGTTTCGTATTTTGCCTTCCTTTTTCAACTTCTTCAGATAATCCATGACACCAAGCTTTTTGCAATTCTCCCAGCTGTTTCTATTGACTGCATGAAGAAGATAGAAATCCAGATATTCCACATCCAGCTTCATAAGCTGCTCATTGAATATCTTTTCCATGTCCCCCTTTTCCTTTAGTCTTCCCACCGGCAATTTTGTTGTTAGAAATACCTTTTCCCTGTATCCGTCCTTCAAAACTTTTCCAACAAATATTTCCCCTTTTTCTCCGTGGTAAGGATAAGCTGTATCGATATAATTAACCCCGGAATCTATGGCATGCCTTATCATTTCAGTTGCCGTCGGTTCATCAATCGTTGAATAATCACCATCTAAAACAGGGAGTCTCATGGCTCCGAATCCCAGAACAGAAATTTCTTTGTTGATTTTATTCCATTTCCTGTATTTCACTTTAATCACTTCCTTTTACATCCTTTATTATATCATATAAAAAAAACACCTCTGCATGCAGAGGCATTATTTACATATCCCTGATTTCTAAATATCAAACAGGCTTATCTGCCTTCTCTTTGAATCTGCTGCTGTAAGTTTCTTGCCGACCGCCGGAATATTTGCTGGTCTGTAAGCTTCTATATCCTTCAATCTGGCAGTCTTCAGTGGCCTTGCCTCTATTACATAATCACCCTGCTTTATCTTGATTATTGTAATCCCCTGGGTGTTTCTTGTAGTCTTCAGGGTTATGCAATCAGTGTTGAATACAAGTGCCCTTCTCTCGTTTGTAACAACAGCCATATCATATGATTCAGTTTCATCAACCAGATTCATATACACAATCTTCGAACTGTCATTGAATGCTTTTGCCAGAAGCTTCCTGTTGGTTTTAGTTTCATATACATTCAGCGGAACCCTTGCAAACTTTCCGTTTTCGAAACCAAACAGCATATGCCCTTTGAAGTCGTCGGTAACAACAATATATAGAATGGTTTCATCCTCGGCAAGATCGAGGAAAACAGGAAGAAATTCTCCGAAATCACCGGCTTTATGCTCGTCCAGCTGATATAACCTCAGTTTATATGCATTTGCCTTGTTTGAGAACATAATCAATTCTGCTTTATTATGTGTAGAGATTTCCTGAATAACTTTATCAGATTCCTTGAGCTTCTGTTCCTGTTCACTCTTCAAAGCTTCTTCCGGAATTTTTTTCAAATAGTTTTCCTTTGTAAAGAAAATCCTGCAGGCATATTCCGGAACATGCTCAACCAGGCTCTTGTCATCAACATCATCCATATGCTTGATATCTGTTCTGCGGGCAACTGAATATTTTTCCTTGACCTCTTCCAGTTCTCCGGTGATGATTTTCTTAATCCTCGCCTTACTGCCGAGTGTTATTTCGATATCTGCTATTTCGTCACTTAGTTCCTTTATTTCATCCAAACGTCTGAGGATATACTCCCTGTTGAGATATCTCAGTTTGATTTCTGCAATATAGTTTGCCTGAACTTCATCCAATCTGAAGGCATCCATCAGGTTTGGGACAACTTCTGCTTCTTTTTCTGTGTTTCTGATTATTCTTATGGCTTCATCAATATCTATTAGAATCCTGTCAAGTCCAAGAAGAAGATGCAGCCTTTCCTTGTTTCTTTCAAGATCATAATTCAGCCTGTTCATTATGCATTTTATTCTGAATTCAAGCCAGTATTCAAGGATTTGTTTAACCCCAAGTACCATTGGGTTGCCGTCGATAAGAATATTGAAATTGCAATTGAATGCCTCCTGAAGCGGGGTCTTTAAAAACAGTTTGTTCATGAGTTTTTCAACATCTGTTCCAGGCCTTATATCAATTGTGACCTTCAGTCCTTTTAGATCCGTCTCATCCCTGATGTCCTTTATATCCTTGATCTGCTTGTTCTTTATCATCCCGATTATAGAATCTATAATTGTTTCACTGGTAGTGGTATAAGGTATTTCAGTTATCTCTATATGCTTATTCTTTTTATCAACAGAGTACTTGGCCCTTACTTTGAATCCCCCTCTGCCCGTTCTGTAAATTTCGTCAAGCTCTGCCTTGTCATAAAGAAGAATACCACCTGTTGGGAAATCAGGACCTTTAAGATAATCCCCGACATCAATACCTGGGTCCTTCATCAAAGCTATTGTTGTATCACATACTTCGCTTAAATTGAAACTGCAAAGATTACTGGCCATTCCAACAGCGATTCCCTGGCTGGTATTTACCAGAATATTGGGATAAGCCGAAGGCAGCAGTGCAGGTTCTTTGACAGTCCCGTCATAATTATCTGTAAACTCTACAACATTCTTATCTATATCCCGGAACATTTCCTGACAGATTTTTTCAAGTTTGACTTCAGTATACCTGGATGCAGCATATCTCATGTCCTTTGAATATTGTTTTCCAAAATTACCCTTTGAATCAACGAAGGGATGGAGCAAGGCTTCATTTCCGTTTGTCATCCTGACCATTGTTTCATAAATTGCCTGGTCACCATGTGGATTAAGTTTCATGGTCTGGCCGACAACATTGGCCGATTTTGTTCTCGTCCCCTTGAGCAACCCCATTTTATACATTGTATAAAGCAATTTTCTATGGGATGGTTTCAATCCGTCAATGGCCGGAATTGCACGTGACACAATAACACTTACTGCATAAGGCATAAAATTCAGGTCAAGGGTATCTGTTATTAACTGCTTTTTTATATTGTTATCCATCCAGGCCTCTCCTAGCTCACATCAGCCATCTCAAGATATTTGTAGCTGTTTTCCTGTATATATTCTTTTCTTCCTGTAAGATTGTCACCCAGCAGAAGATTGAACTTTTCTTCCATTTCCAAGGCATCTGTGGGAAGAACCTGAATTAATTTTCTGCTTTTGGGATTCATGGTGGTCTTCCACATCATGTCAGGTTCGTTTTCTCCCAGTCCCTTGGAGCGTTGGATAGTTATTCTTTTGATATCCTTTTTTTCAAGCTCCTTCATTATTTCATTTTTTTGAACCTCGTTGTATGCAAAATATGTTTCTCCGCCTGCCGTTATTTCAAAGAGCGGGGATTCTGCAATAAATACTTTTCCCTCATTTATCAAAGTAGGAACCAGCCTGTAAAGCATTGCAAGTATAAGAGTTCTTATCTGGAAACCGTCCACATCTGCATCAGTGCATATGATGACCTTGTTCCAATTAAGGTCCTTTATATCAAAAGTACTTAGATTTTTATTGTGCTTGGTTTTGATTTCCACTCCGCAACCGAGAACTTTTAAAAGGTCAATTATTATTTCATTATTGAATATACTGTTATAGTCTGCCTTCAAACAGTTGAGAATTTTTCCCCTGACGGGCATTATAGCCTGGAATTCTGCATCCCTTCCGAGTTTAACTGAACCAAGGGCAGAATCACCTTCAACTATATATATTTCGCGCTCTTCAACTTTTTTGGAACGACAGTCAACGAATTTCTTGACCCTGTTGTTGAGATCAACTTTCTTGGAAAGCTGTTTCTTAATGCTTAATCGCGTCTTCTCAGCTGTTTCCCTGCTTCTTTTATTAACCAGGATCTGCTCAATTATCTTGAGTGCTTCCGGTTTGTTCTCTATGAAATATATCTCAAGTTCATGTTTGAGATAATCTGTCATGGCATCCCTTATAAACTTATTGGTAATAGCTTTCTTGGTCTGGTTTTCATAACTTGTTATAGTAGAGAATGAGTTGCTGACAAGAACAAGACTCTCCTGAATATCCGCAAATGTAATTTTATTCTCATTCTTATTGTATTTCTTTTCATCAGAAAGCAATTTGTCAACGGCATATGTAAATGCTGTTTTAACCGCTCTGTCCGGTGACCCTCCATGCTCAAGAAAACTGGAGTTATGGTAATACTCAATCAGATTCACTTCATTGCAAAAGCAGAACGATACCGACAGCTTTAACTTATACTCGGGCTTATCCTCCCTGTCCCTTCCTTTGGTATTAAGATTTGCCGTATGTATTTCAGTAAGCTTGAAACCGTTTGTAACTTCCCTTATATATTCCTCGACTCCCTCTTTATAGTAATACTCATATTTCTGTTTGCTTTCTTCATCAAAGAGAAGCAATTTCAGACCCTTGTTTACTATTGCCTGCTTCTTCATCATATCCTGGAAATATTCAAGGGGTATTGCTATATCAGTAAAAACCTTAATATCCGGTTTCCATCGTATGGTAGTACCGGTCTTTTTGTTTTCATCCTTTATCTTCTTTAATCCACCGACATTCTCGCCTTCTTCAAAATGCAGATTATATTTATATCCATCCCTCAGGACCTCAACATCCATGAACTGAGCTGAATACTGGGTGGCACAGCACCCAAGACCGTTGAGACCAAGGCTGAACATATAGCTTTCCCCATCATTGTTACCATACTTGGCTCCGGCATAAAGCTCACAGAATACAAGTTCCCAATTGTATCTCTCTTCCTTTGGGTTGTAATCAACGGGCATTCCCCTGCCGTAATCCTTTACCATAACGGAACCGTCTGAATGCCGTGTAACTTCGATAACCTTACCGGAGCCTTCTCTTGCTTCATCAATGGAATTGGATAAAATTTCAAATACTGTTTGCTGACAGCCTTCCAGGCCATCCGATCCGAATATGACTGAAGGGCGTTTTCTTACCCTGTCCGGACCTTTGAGAGCAGAAATACTCTCGTTATTATATGACTTAACCTTATCTGTCATTTTTTATATCCTTTTCATTTGTGTATTAACAATATCTGGTGTATTGGCTGCCATGATTATACCATATGTGTATACTGCATTCAATATGTGCCAAACCTCTCAAATGACTGCAATAAACTGCTTTTCGACCTACTGACCTGCAATTTGAAATCTCTTTACTTCTACTTGTATTCCACTGTCCATTGTAGCAAAAACAATATCCTCAAGCATATTTTCCTGATCATCTGACAATTGATTCTGTGGAATAACAACCAGTAGTTTTCTAGAGCTAATGTCATTCGGATTTATTTTCACACCTCCACTGGCACCTGATGAAAAATTGCGAAGCTTTTCAGCCTCTTCCTCTATGACTTTTCTTATTTCATTCTCTGTTTTATATACTTCAAGGGTTGTATCTATGCTCAGTATGCAGATTGCTTCACCGGATATGAAGTCAAAACTATCAATTATAGGAAAAAACTCAGGGAGATTACCGCCAAAAAGTTGTTCAATCCTTCTTCCTCTCTCATTTGGAGCAAGATTCCATACACACTCTTCATCTGCAGCGGACTTGCCATCACCGCACCAAAGGGGACAGACCGATGAAAGGGTTGTCTTTATGTCCCCAAATATAGAGGGATACTTATAACTTGCAATTATTTTTACACTTTCCTCTGATGTAATGCCTAAAAAAACAAGGTTCTTTGCCATTTCAGGATATTTAACACCTACAGGCCTGTAATACATCGTAACAGGTAAAACAATATCTGCTGCATACATGGTGATTGATGATTCAACGGCTTTATCAAAGGCAATGGACTTGACCTGGGCTGCCGTAACAAAATATCCTGCCAGTGATATAAAAACTGCAAAAAACAGAATCATCGAAGCTGAACCTATGGCTGCTTCAGCTGACACTGTTCCTCTGGTATTGACTGTTGATTTCAATAGGTACCTCATGTCTTTTACCTGTAAGACTTCTGAATGATATGACCGCCTTAATTGTGACTCCTGTATAAGAATTGAAAATATCAAAATTACCTGTTGCATTTAGCTGTATTAAATCTGCCAGTCTTGCCATCTTTTTTACATCACCGCACATCAACAGGTATATTCGTAAATAATCTTCATAATTCATACAAAGGAAATCCGGCGAATCCAGCCCGGCACCTTCAATGCCGATATCAGTAACCCAGTCAGCCTTCCTTTTGACAATCGCAACACTGCCACCATCACATAGTCTTTCTACATCGAAACCTGATTCTGCAATTGCCCATGCACATCTGACCAGATTGGACATAACCGGTATGCCCGCGCCCATGGTCCACCAACCGGCGGTAGCTGCAGCAATGGCATCTGCTTTAATTTTTTTAGATGAATCCGTATAAACATGAATGGCATTCAATGCAAACCTGGTTCCCATAAGTGCCGATTTTGTATAGAACCTGTTGAGATTCTGGCTTTTTGCACCCCACAGTATATATTCAATTTCATTTTTAAAGATATGTACCGGCTCTTGTTCCGATGTTTCCATGGTCAGGTTATTCAAAAGATATTCATCAATGCACAATGTTTCCAGTATAAATTTCAAGTTGGATGTATCCTTGGAAAAGCGGGTCATTCCATCCTCAGCACTCCCTGTGCTTTCCCCTGAGGCTTCAACATCAAAACTGCTTTCATTCTGTGATTCCCCGTAGACTATTGACGGAAGAATTTCTGCCTTTGATATTTCAACATCCTTGCCCGTTCTTTTTTCCAGGACCCTTTTACCCAGTTCTTCAAAGAAACCTCTTCTGTCATCATCGGTTCCGGCTGAACCAGACTTTTTAAAGCTGAAAACTACACCGGCTCTATATCCATCAAGGGTCTCCGATATGGAACCGGGCAAGTTCTCTTCTGTGACTGTGCCGTCAATTTCACTTTCTATATATACAATGGACCTGAACAATACCGAAATGTTTTCATTGATTTTATCTTCGATGTCTTCAAATATCAGACCAACCGCTTCATTTTCAACATCCCTGATGACATCAGAGACCGTCATAAGAATTTCCTTCATATATTCAGGCAGATCCTCTGATTCGTTTATCTTTTTATTGATTAGCTGTGAAAGTATATTTATATTTACCTTTTCAGCAACCATGGTTTTAATATATTCCATCGCCTTTGAGTTGGTCTGTAAAAGCCCTGAAAGAATTTCTTCCATTTCACTATAATACAAATCAGCCGCGGTTTCCCTTAATACCCCCAAAGCCTCCTCCATCAAGTTAAGTTTCCCTGCGTTTTCAGACTCAACCTCATCAATGGTCTTTTTCAACTCTTCAATTTCATATTTCAGTTCTTCCATATTGTGGATTATTTCTGATAGCTTATCTGCATCGATATCAAGGTCGGTAAAATTCGAAATGCTGTTTATGTAGTATTCTACTTTTCCGTCTCCGTTCACAAGGTCTGTAAGAAATTCTCCTGCTTCCCTGAACCTTCGTACTGCTTCATCTACCTTCATTTTTAGGTTGATTACATCCGCAGCTCCGCTAAATCCGTTGAATATATTGAACTTGTCGATGAATCCTTCGATTACGTTTTTATATAATTCATCAGATGCTGCCAACAGAACAGCTTCCTTTAATACCCCGGGCTGAGCCAATGAATCTGTGAAGACTATCTGCAGATCCTCGATGGCAAAATCATAGAACCCCGGTCCTCCAAGACTTTCCGTAATTATTTTATGTACAGTTTCCTCGGCTTCCATTTCGTTAAGACAGAATCCATATATACCGTATTCTTCCTTCAGGTATGATGAATACTGCCCAAGTATAGACAAAGCAGATGATCTGACTGCCTGGTCTGCCATGTCCATGCCGGTTCGAAGAATAGCTGCATCTGTCAGAATCATACCGGAAAGCAAAACTGCGGGCAGTATCAATGCGAGAAAGACCGTTATAACACCTTTTTCATTTGATGACTTCATCGATGATGGAAACCTTTCTCAAAATTGAATCCACTGTATTTATACTGTCAAGAAAATTCATGGCTTCGGGGTTTTCATATAAAATTGTCCTTGCCAATGCAATTATCAATACAACAAGCAAGACCAGGAACATCGGAAATACAATAGCAGTTTCAAAAGCAAGTGAGCCCTTGGTATTCACATAAATCACCTTTCCATTTATTGTCATTTAATTATATTAAGATATAACCCCCGGGTCATTAAACCAGATGTTAATTCAGATGGTTAATTTAAACCAGATATTAAATTTCAACTTCCATTGAATAAAATATACCGGTGACTGGATTTCTTTTTGTATAGTCAAAAAGATATGTCACTTTGCATTCATTGATGATGAACTGTGCTATTGTGCAGCTCTTGAAAAGCTGCCGTGCTTCCCCTTCAAAATTTTTCCTGAGAAAATCAAAAGTCTCTTCCTTGCCAACTATCCGCCCATGTAAAAATGAAGGCAGAACCTTTGTCCTGAATGAACAAAGATAGTCATAACCAAGTAAATTCAATGCCTTTGAATCATTCTTGGAAAACTCTGCAAGTATCCCATATTTAGCGTCCCTTGATATTCCTGATCCACTGATATCATGTTCCTTCATAAAACGGGATATCGTTTCAAATATACTGAAAGGATTTTCGGATGAGGTAATTGAATAGCTGAAGTATTCCCTGAAATGTCCGCTGTTGTAAAAAGACTCCAGTACACGGGAAACTTCCCGCAGACCCTGTATCTGCAGGTAGTTCATTGAATCACTTGCCAGCACTTCATAAGGAGGGTTATCAGTATATTTATAACCAATTGTTAGCCGGGCTTTGGTACCTTTGAGCAGTTTAAGGAATCCCATTTGAAGTTTATGGGGTAATACAGCAATTGTTTCATTGAAGGACTTTTCAAATGATTCCCTGCTGTCACCCGGGAGTCCGGCAATCAGGTCCAAATGCACATGAAGGTTACCATTCTCCATAATGCGTTTTAGATTGCCAAGAGCCCTGCCAGGGTCCTGCGGTCTTCCCGACGCCCTGAGAACCTCATCATCAGTCGACTGGATGCCTGCTTCAATCTGTACTCTTCCTTCAGGCATCCTTCCAAGCATGGAAATCATTGCTTCGTTCATTTCACCGGGGTAAATCTCCAGGTGAAAACAAGTTTTGGATCTCAGGCTGCCAATAAAGTCCAAAAGCAGTACCGCTCTTTGATAATCGGAATTAAATGACCTGTCAGTGAATTTGATTACCTTGGGTTTGTACTCCAGTATTTTCAGAATTTCATTTTTTACTCTGTCCAAACTGAAATATCTTACTCCTTTGGTTGCTGAAGACAGACAATAAATACAGTTGTATGGGCATCCTCTTGAGGACTCATAATAAAGCAGCTTGTCCTTTTCCTGCTCCATCATGTATCTTGTAAATGGAAAAGGTACGTCTGACAGGTTTTCTGTAACGGCGTATCCCGTATCAATCAATTTATTTTCATTCTTATAATAGAGACCGGGGATGTTTGGAAAATTTCCGCAAAGAAATCCTTTGATTGCTCCGAGGATAACAGTTTCACCTTCGCCTCTGATGATAAGGTCTGCATTGCTTTTCTCAAGGGCCTCCTCAGGCTCAAATGAAACTTCAGGCCCGCCAAGAACAATTTTTATATCTTCATCGATGCATCGCATGGTCCTGCAAAGATCATAGATAAGGCTGATATTCCATATATAGCAGGAAAAACATACTATCCCGGATCCAAATCCCATGATTGAACTTAAAATATCATGGAAGTCCTCATTGATGTTGTGAGTGAGTACCAGTGAATCAATCCCACCGGATTTTATAATTTCATGTAGATAATATACTGCTGTGTTGGATTGTATATATTTTGAGTTGATTGAAACCAGTAAAACTCTGTCAGAGTATTGCATATCTAAGTGGAAGCAGTAGCAAAATTGACCAGACAATGCTCATGACAACGGCAATTATGCAAAACACCAAACCCGTTATTGCAAGGGGTCTTGCGTTATATGTATCGTCCTTCTGAGTCAGCGATACCACACCCATAACAATCCCTATGATTGCAGGGATAAGGCCGACATAGTTGCAAAATGGAACAATTGATATAATTACGGAAATTATTCCAAGTATCAGAGCAGTCAGACCCAAATTGCATTCCTCCTTCAGAAATTAGTAAGCAAATACATTATAACATACATGGAAACACCAATGACCATTATCAAGTGATAAATTACATCAATGAAAATCAATGATTCAACTGCCCTTCTGCTCAGCGATGACAAAAACAGTATCAGCAATATTCTAAAGGCAGCTTCCAGAAGAACCAAAAGAAATGCAACCATTGAAACCACACTGGCACTTCCTATGTCAAAATTGTATAAATCTCCAAGGCCTCCGGTAATGCCGCAGAATGGACACTCATGGCCTGTAATTCTTAAAAATGGGCATGTCCAAAGACCTGGGAACAGTTTTTCCATAAGTGGAGAAATCAGTGGAAGCAGGAAAAAGTATACGCACATCGCCAATATTATTACGGATATAATTTTATATGACCTGACAAGTCTTGTATTATTCATAATGTGATTATATCAAATTGGTGGTGCATTCAGTACCCCGGCATCTGTTATACTGTTTTAGTAAGAATTCTTTGGGGAGGATTTCAATGGATATCGGCAGCAGAATTGAGATGTTCACAGATACTGAATTAATTGAAAGCATGGACAGGTGCAGCCTTCGTCTAAATGCACCTATAAGAAAAGAAAAAGTCATGACCTTCGACAAACCCTGGGAAAGCATGACATCTGGATATATTACCGTGATACCAGGTGGTCCTGGATACATTATGTATTACCGTGGTGCTTCAATTCAAAAGGACGATGTGCTGGATGAATTAACCTGTGTTGCATTCAGTGAGGACGGTATAAATTTCACCCGGCCTAACCTGGGTCTCATTGAATACGAAAACTCAGTACAAAACAACATCATTTTAAAAAGTGTTCCTGAGTGTCATAACTTTACTCCCTTTCTTGACTCAAACCCGGAAACCAAGACAAAATATAAGGCTGTAGGCGGGCATGAGCGGTTGGATGATACCCATGCAAAGCTTTATGGGCTTTGCTCTGATGATGGAATTCATTGGAAAAGGCTATCGGATGACCCTATTCTTACAGATGGTATGTTTGATTCCCAGAATGTTGTTTTCTATGATAACAGCATCAATAAATACAGATGCTATTACAGATATTTTGATAAAGAAGGCAAAGCCGGTCTTAAACCTTATGAAGGCATCCGCTCCATTAAAAGCTCATTGTCATCTGATATGCAGGACTGGGAACCCGGTATCGAAAACTCCTATGATGTATCATATCTTGAAGAATTCTATACCAATGCCACTGCAAGGTGCCCCGGAGCGGAGCATTTTTATATGTCGTTTCCCAAAAGGTTCATTGCAGACAGAAAACGCGATTTCTACACTGATTCCCCTGCAGTCTCCGATGCTGTGTTCATGACAAGCAGGGATGGATTTAGCTGGAACCGAACATTTCGGGAAGCCTGGGTAAGGCCGGGTCTGGACAGGAAGAACTGGGTCAACAGAAACAACATGCCTGCACTCGGAATCATAGAAACATCGCCTGAGGAATTTTCCATGTATATCAGTGAAAACTACAGGACAAAAACCAATGGAGTCAGGCGTTTGTCCATAAGAAAATACGGATTTGCATCTGCACATGCCGATTATGACGAGGGCTGGCTTATGACAAAGCCTTTTAGATTCATGGGTGATTCACTTTATATAAATTATTCAACCTCTGCGGCAGGATTCATCATAGTGGAAATGCTTGATGAGAATTTCACCGTGCTTTTTGAATCTGAAGAAATTTACGGTGATGAAATTTTTGAAAAAGTTAATAAAGATATTTCCATCGGCAGATTTGAGGGTCAGAACATCCGCCTGCGATTCAGACTCAGGGATGCCGATTTGTACGCATTCAGATTTAAGGAGGATGATAATGAAAATTAAACTGACATTGATGGATGAATCATACAAGCACTCTATCCCCGGGAAAACACAGGTCGATGCTGAAAACACTATTAGGTTGAATTGTGCAAAAAACAGCTTTGCATCTTTCCAGATGCTTCTTGAGGCTGATGAAAACTGTGACATCAGTCTGACCGGTGCACCGTCATTTTCAATCCATCCAACAAATCATCAGCTTCGGATTGCAGCCTCCATCAATGGCTTGGGTTCGATGGATATAAAAATGGTCACGCCCATAGCGGATGACAATGGGGTGCTTCAGTGGGATTGCATTGAAAACGGCGACTATTATCACATTGAGAAAAATTATACCTGCAATTTTTGGAGTGAAATACAGATTCCTTTGAATACTGACGCTGGCTTATTCAAAGGCTTTGTCAAAATATACTCACACAAATTATTTGAAAATGAGGAATTAATATGCCAACGTAATTTTGAATTAATGATCCATGATGTAGCATTGCCCTCTCCCATGGATTACAAATTTCATCTTGACCTGTGGCAGCATCTGTCCAATATTGCAAGAAAGCACGATGTTACACTTTTTTCAGAAGAACATTTCAAAGTCATCGAAAATTATGTCAAATCACTTGCCCGTCTTGGTCAAAAGAATATTACGGTTATAGCAACTGAAATACCCTGGTCCGGACAGCGGACTTTCAACGATCTTGACGAACCTACGGACCTTTTTGAATACTCTTATATTAAAACCATAAAGCTTGCAGATGGTTCATTTGTTTATGACTATTCAGTAATGGACAGATACATAGACCTTTGTATGCGTCATGGAATCAGGAGCCGCATTGAAGTTTTTGGACTTTGCGGTATATGGATGACTGAAGAAAACGGCTAT
Organism: Clostridia bacterium; assembly: GCA_016929655.1. Lineage (GTDB taxonomy): Bacteria > Bacillota > Clostridia > DUPQ01 > DUPQ01 > JAFGQE01. The sequence continues at coordinate 6,750 of JAFGIJ010000081.1, read as the reverse complement.
GGAAAAGCTGCCCCTGATTTTCCTGACGGTGTCAGGGTCAGATATCTGGATTCGCAAACAGGTTGTTACAATTATATGAACCGGGAAATACAAATCAGGGGTTTTATACATTCCCTGTACACTCATTTCATTGATAAAAACTGGCTGGGGTTGGTTCGAATTACTGCAGATGAACCGGCAGACCTGGAGATTTACAGGAAAACCATTAAAATCATACTTGAGGAGGGCCCTCTTTTTAAGTTTTCAATAGCAATTAACAAAGCCGAATTCACCACGGAATTTGATTTGGTTATGAGTGATGCCACGCCTTCCCTTAAGTGTCTTGCACAGGACTATGATTTTATCAAAGACAATCTAATGAACAGAATTGATAAAACAGTCAGCTGGTATGTCTGCTGCCGTCCTCATTTTCCCAACACCTTCTTAAAATCTCATCTGTTGGAAAGCCGTTTGATATGTCTTTTGACATTTTATCTGGGTCTGGATGGATTCCTTCGCTGGAACTATACGGTCTGGCCTGAAAAACCCAGGGAAAGGCTCATTTTCAGGTCACCCGATTGGTTGGCCGGGGATATGAATTTTGTATATCCGGGAAATGACGGCAACCCATTGCTAAGCCTCAGATACAAAGCTCTTCTTAGGGGTATTGAAGATTTCGAGTTACTTAGCATGGCTGATAAAGTATCTGAAACAACAAAAAAATATATCATGGATATTATTCTAAAAGGAACCAGCCTCCACGAACTTTCGGATCTTGGATATGATGAAGCAATGCCTGATCCCCCCTTCAGCCTTTCAGCCTTTGATTATGACAATCTGCGCAATTTCCTGTATGAATTTCTGTCATAATACTGATTTCGAGCAAACACCCCTCGGGTGTTTGCTTGATTTTCGAGTAAATACCCGAGGGGTGTTTACTCGTTTAGTTTGTATTCAAATGTTTGATATGTTGCGGTTTCGGTGGTATAATCGTGCACATACCAGATGCAGTGAAGGGGAAGAGTAGGTGGCCCCGGCATACAAGAGAGTTTCCGCCACCGGCTGAAAGCGGAAACTGTGCCAGACCAGTGAAGTGCACCCTGGAGCATAACGGCCAAATACCGTTACGGTGTCCGCACCGTTATCAAATTGAGAAAAAGCTAGAGTGGAACCGCGCAAGTCGCCTCTATACATATGTATGAGGCGTTTTTTATTGAAAGGATGTATTTATGAAACTATACAACTCGGCAACAAGGCAGAAAGAGGAATTCATACCCCTTGAAGATAACAAAGTAAGGATGTATAACTGCGGACCTACGGTATATAACTATTTTCATATAGGAAATGCCAGAAACTTCGTTGTATTTGACACATTGAGAAAATACCTTATTTACAGGGGTTATGATGTTAAATTTGTACAGAACTTTACAGATATAGACGATCGAATGATAACTCAGTCAATTTCTGAAAATATTACTGTAAAAGAGCTTGCAGATAAAAACATAGAGGAGTATTTCATTGATGCCCAGGGACTTGCAATCAAAGAGGCTGATGTTCATCCAAAGGCAACCGAAAACATTGGTGAAATAATCAAGCTAATAAAAACCCTGGAAGCAAAAGGATATGCCTACGAGCTTGACGGCGATGTTTACTTTGATACTGCTGCTTACAAAGGATACGGCAAACTATCCGGTCACAAACTGGAGGATCTTGAAGCAGGTGCCAGGGTCAGTGCTGATTCAAGAAAGAAAAACCCCGCTGACTTTGCATTATGGAAGGCCGAAAAACCAGGTGAGCCCTCCTGGGGAAGTCCATGGGGAAAAGGAAGACCGGGATGGCATATTGAGTGCTCAGCCATGTCAATGAAATATCTTGGAGAAACAATAGATATTCACAGCGGAGGTCAGGATTTACTGTTCCCCCATCATGAGAATGAAGTTGCTCAAAGTGAAGCTGCAACGGGAAAACCTTTTGCCAGATACTGGCTGCACAACGGATTCATCAATGTTGATGACGAAAAGATGTCCAAGTCACTTGGAAATTTCTTTACTGTAAGAGATGTTGTCAAGCATTACAATTATGAAGAAATACGTTTCTTCCTCCTTTCAGCACAGTACAGAAGTCCTGTGAATTTTTCCGATAAATTGATGGAGCAGTCCCGAAGCGGTCTTGCCCGCATTTATGAGACAATTGCTAACCTGGCACATATCAGAAGCACATCATCTGCAGATGCAAGTGCCGATGAAAAGAAGGCTGTTGAAGCCCTTGCGGTTTACAGGGATAATTTCAAAACTCATATGGATGATGACCTTAACACAGCCGATGCAATAGCTGACATCTTTGATCTTGTCAAAAACATCAATCTATTAATTTCATCAAACTCACTGACATCTTCAGAGGCTGCCGGAAAAGCCGTTGAATTGATAAAGGAACTTGGCAATGTTCTGGGAATCCTGCAAAAGGACCTTGAAGTTGAGTTGACAGATGAAGTCCGTGAACTTGTAGCAAAAAGAGTCGAAGCAAGAAACAACAGAGATTTCGCCAAATCCGATGAAATCCGTGACAAGCTCAAAGCAATGGGAATACTCATCGAAGACACAAAGGAAGGATATAAACTCAAGTATATTTAAAGGATTATTATGAAAATTGCAATTAGTCAGCCCAAATATCCGAACAGTTACATGGAAACTCTTTCAGTAATGGAAGATATGATTGATTACATAAAAAACTGCGACGCCGGAACAGACCTAATAATCCTTCCGGAGTATGCAAATTGCCCGGGAATGAAGGAAATGGACGAGATGGTTTCCCACTGCCGAGAGCACAGTGATGATTTTGTTGCTTCAATCACGTCAGCTGCCAAAGCAAAAGACGTAGCCCTGGTCTTTAATATACTCAATGAAGAAGATGGAAAGTGGACAAACCGTTCAATCTTCATTGACAAAGACGGAACCGGATTGTGCAAATATGACAAAACCCACCTGGCTTGGCCGGAGGTTTATCCAATGGGTCTGACCCCTGGAAAAGAATTGAAGACTTTTGATTTCATGGGCATTCGAATCTCTTTTGCCGTGTGCTTTGAACTCTATTTCCCTGATTTCTTCGAAACAATTTCATTGGGAAACCCTGATATAATAATCAGCCCCAGTTACCAAAGATCTGAGAGTTCAGAAGTTCTGCTAAAACAGGCAATGGGCCGGGCACTGGACAGCGGAGCATGGGTGCTGAGGTCATCTTATTCAATGGGTTCGGATTCCAAGTCAGGGGGAACGTCCTATGCTGTAAGTCCTGACGGTGAAATATTCCTCAATGCACACCAAAAAACGGGGGTCTTTTATCTGGAATTTAATCCGAAAGAAAAAAGAATGCGTCCCCTTGCCCATGGACTTGAAAAAATATCCTCAAGAGAAATTATAGAGAAGTTCAGGAAACCCGAACTTTACAGACAGACAGGACCCATGACAAGACCTGCCAACATTGCTTATCCAAGGGTCTGCGCCCACAGAGGTGCAAGTGGATTGGTGCCCGAAAATACATTACCGGCCTTTTCTACTGCCCTTGCCCTGGGTGCTGATGAGATTGAATTTGATGTCAGGCTTACAAAGGACAATAAAATGATTGTTTGTCATGATGGAACCGTTGACCGGGTCAGCAATGGTACGGGAAATGTTTCCGACCTGACATTTGCTGAAATGCGGAGCCTTAATGCCGGACATTATATGGGATGGCAAAATATTGTTTTCCCAACCCCTGAGGAAGTTTTCAAACTGATGTGCCGGCAGATTGCTTTCAATATACATATTTACGAAACAGGTACCGATGGTTTTGTCGTCGATGAGCTTTTAAGCCTAATTACAAAATACGATATGATGGACCATGTATACTTTGCAGCACAGGAAAAAGAAATGGCACTCTGTCTGGAAAAAGCTCCTGCAATAAAAAGATGCATGCTTGAGTGCTTTAATAAAGACAGGGACATTGTGGATATTGCACTTCAATACAAGTGCCATGCTGTGCAGCATTTTTACAGTGTTTATTCCCCTGATATAGTCAAAAAAGCCGGTGAAAACGGCCTGGTCAGCAATCTCTTCTTTGAAGATGATCCGCTGAAGGTTCAGGAACGTCTGGACGATGGAGTCGATACCATACTTACAAACTATCCGGACCGGATTCGTCCGGTTGTAAGTTCGAAATAGCTACCTCGGCTTCTGGTTCTTTCCTTGATTTAAAGGAGAATACAGTACAGGCAACCAGTAAAAATATGTATGAAATTACAACTACAAGGGATGAAATCCTATAAAGGGCATCATCCTTTGGTATGTGGGTGACGGCAAGCACCTGGGCAACGTTTATAAAAATAGCCGTTGATAGAAGTCCATAGATAAAAATGGTCACACCCCTTTTCGTATATATAAATCCAAACAGCAAAACAGCCATAATCGGAAAGAGGTATCTTTCGTGCATTTTATGTCCAAGGGCATATATACCGGTCATCAATAATGCTGAAAGTATAAAGATGTTGTCTTTTCTTTTATTTATAAATGCGATTACAAAATAAACAGTAACTGAAAAAGCAAGTCCAGCCATTCCCCAGGTTGAAAGTTTCAACCCCAGAAATGTATTTTCAAGTGACTGCCAGTTGAGTTTGAGCATCCCGAAGATATTTGCAGCATTCAGGGTTGCATACGGATAGCTGTTTATTGTTCCCATGTACTTATCGAGTATCCATGTCCATTCCTTGCCAATTGAAAATGGAAGAACTGTAATTACAAAAAGTGCTGCCCCACCGGTAAAACTCAGTAAAAATGTTTTCAAACCCGCCTTGATTCCGTCTTCGGACAAATGTTTGATGAAAACCACTGCAAGAACCGGGCCAAAGAAAAGCATCTGAGGCTTTAGCAAAAGTCCTGCAACAAATACCAGGGTGGCTGCAAATATTCTTTTTCTGTAAAGCAGAATCAGATATCCTGCTACAGCAAGGGTGAGTATTGAGTCTATCTGACCCCATGCAGCTGAATTCAATATTGTAAGTGGATTGATGGTATATAAAACAGCTATCAGGAGACCAATCTTTATACTCTTTTCCTTTTTACCAATAATGAAAAGCATCCAGGCCATTCCAATGTCTGCAAGTATTGCAGGTATTTTCAACAACAGATTGTAAGCGGATGACCCACACTCAATTCCAAGCATGTTTCCGACACTTCCAAGTATATGAAGTATATATAGATATCCCGGAGGATAATCTAGGAAAGTTGTGTTTTCGTATACACTGAACAAACCACTGCCGGCGGCCGCCTGTGACCAGGCAGTCCAGCAGGACATATCTGCAGGATAACCGGGAACGGCCAGACCAATCAGAACCCTGAGAATCAAACCTGCGGCTGTTACAAAAATCATTATTGCTATGGCCTTTTTCAGGGATTCGCTGAAGGGATTAAATTCATCTCTTTCTGCTTCAAAGGATGCAAATAAAATATAAGCAGCATAAATTGCCGCTATCACAAGAATCAGTCCGTTGAAACTCACGCTGTTTTTTCCAGCAGGCAATAAGAATATACCAATAATCAAAAGAATCAGAAATGTGGCCATAAATACAGGCCATATAAGTTTCTTGGTTTCCGGTGCTTTCATTGTCCCTCCACAAATACCACTAAATACTATCACTCAGAAAACAACCTGGCAACCAAGCTATTTGCAATCCTTCACCCTTTTCTATTGATTTGGCATTTGCCTTGTGGTAGTTTATGACAGAGGAGTTTTGATATGCTTACACAATTACTCGAAAAAGCCAGGGACTTGCTCCCCGCGGCCTATAAACCATTCCCTGCTTTGTCTGACAGGAATCATTGGGATGGAATTTCATCTGATTTATCTGCAAAATATATCAAAACCGCGGAAGATTATCTGAACTTTGATTTTCCGATATTGAAGGCAACGGACTTCATGGAGTACTACAGAACCGGAAACAGAACCGGCTACCAGAATCTCTATGATCATAGACGGCATGCTCTCAACATAGCCATGCTTGCTGAATTGTTTGAAAACAAAAGCCGTTTCATTGACCTGATAATAGATATGGTCTGGTTGCTGTGTGAACAGACCACTTGGATAATACCCGCTCACAACAGAGTTGCGGGATATCAGCACCAAAGCCGCCCGTTGCCTGACTATGACAATCCTATAGTCGCACTCATGTCAGCAGATGTTGCAGCTTCTCTGGCTCTTGCATACTACTTCTTCAAGGATAGCTTTGACAAGATATCCCCCCAGATTAGCACAAGGATTAAAAGCGAACTTCAGCGCAGAATTCTGAAACCTTACAGGAATCACACTGATTATTGGTGGATGGGATTTATGCACGAAGAAAAGGAACAGCTGAACAATTGGAACCCCTGGATTAATTCAAATGTACTTATGGTTCTTTTGCTTATTGAAGATAACAAGGAAGAGAGATTCTACCAGCTTCGTAAACTGACTGAAAGCCTTGACAGATATATTGATTCATATCCTGATGACGGTGGCTGTGATGAGGGGCCTGGATACTGGGGTCGTGCCGGGGCATCTTGTTTTGAATGTCTTGACCTTCTGTATGACCTGTCAAACGGCAACATTGATATTTTCAGCGATTCCAAAATAATCAATATGTCCAAATACATTTACAGAGCACATATAACAGGACCTTATTTTGTTAATTTCGCCGATGCAGGCCCCAGGGTTGCCGCTTCACCATCTTTGATTTACCGTTTTTCCAAATTTGTGAAAGATGAT
>JAFGIJ010000080.1 GCA_016929655.1 Clostridia bacterium | reverse complement strand
TATAATCCGGATTGCTTCTTATCTTTGAGAATAATTTTCTGTCAATGTTTGCCTTTTTATATACTTCCGGATCCTTCATTCCCGATTCATCGATTTTTCTAAAAAGCATTTTCTGAAATGTTTCCATTAAATTCAGGCTTATATGGGAGATTTTATCTTCAATAACTTCTTCATAGTGTATTGCTTCCTTTTTCCCGATTCTGAATGCCTGCTCAGAGAAGTAACGCCTGGTTTTTGGTATAAGCCTCTCTGAAATATATTCATGTATGTCCGGATAAGCCTTTTTACCAATTCTGAAACTCTCATTATCATAAAGAACCAAATAAACGGTCATCTCATTTTCAACCAGGAATTTCTGTATTTCAACTGAGGCTGTTTCCAGCGCCTTGTCAACCGGATAACCATAAATACCCGAGGATATTAAAGGGAATGCAATTGACTCAAATTCATTTTCCTTGGCTAAATTCAATGAATTCCTATATGAGGCAGCAAGCAGCTCTGCTTCATGCTTACCTCCACCGCTCCATATAGGTCCGGGGGTATGGATGATATACTCTGCGGGAAGATTATAACCACCTGTCAAAACAGCTTCTCCGGTTCTGCAAAATCCAATATCCCGGCATTCCCTGATAAGCTCCCTGGATCCCGCAGCTTGAAATATTGCACCACACACTCCACCACCGGGTATTAATTCATTGTTTGTGGCGTTGACAATTGCATCTACATTCATTCTGGTAATATCATTTCTGACAATGAGAAAAGGCATTAATTTATCCTCCTTGAATTGCATTGTAGCGGTAAACTATTAAAAAACCAAATTCATTAGTCAATTGCATCGGTTCTAATATATTATATCGGCTAAATGTATTTGTAAATTAATATGTCAATAACACAAGAGAGAAAAAATCCCCGGAAATAGTTGCATTTATATACAATCACTTCAGGGGATTTTAGATTTTTAGTCTGCTATATCCAAGGCCAGGCCAACAGATAAAACAACTGTATATTCATTTTCATTAGTATTTAGGATTCCTTCAAAATTAGAATCTTCTACAAAACCAAGTGACTCACCAGTCATTTCATCTTCGTTGATGTTCATGACCATAATCATGGCCCTTCCACCTGAAACGTTTGAGATTGTTGAAATATATGTTTTTACACTTCCCATACCACTTATGAAATCAACTGTACTGAGATTTGATGAATAGTCTGCACCTTCCAAATTCCAGGTAATCTCATCATCATAATCAACTTTAAGATATAGAGTAGATTCGCCCTTGTCTGTGATTGGGACCTTAAACTCATGGAGCTGTTCATATCCCTTGTAAATCTGCAGATACACCTGTAGATTCTGGCTGTCCTCCGCTTCAAATGAAAATGAAACTTCTTCCAACATTGAGTCCTGCATATTGGAATTCACATAATTCCAGTTTAATTTATTACTACTTCCTCCTTCCGATCCGCAGCCTGCAAATAAAACTGCAACTGCAATTGCCAACGTGAATATAATTGTTCTCTTCATGTCTCCCTTTCCTTTGTAAAATTCCATATAACCAAACAGTGATCTAATCCGATATGTTCCGAAGGAATTCAACGAAGCTGTCAGTAATGGAAGGGTCAAATAATTTGCCTTTCCGTACATCCAGCTCATTTATTATCAGCTCTTTTCCAAGAGCATGGTTTCTATTAACAAGCCCATCATAATATGCCATTATCCTTATAACCCTGGAAAGGAATGGTATTGCATTTCCCTTGATTCCCTGTGGAAAACCAGTTCCGTCCCAATTCTCATGGTGATTAAGTATTACTCTTGCAAGATGGGATGTTTCATATGACAGTGCTGCAATTTTATATCCTATCCAGCAATGTTTCTTCATGTTTTCAAATTCATCCTCCGAAGTAACATTACTTCTATCAGGCAAAAAATGACTGACTGATACTTTTCCGATATCTATGAGTTCAATTGAATTACATATGTCATCTATTTCAGATTCTCTGAGGTTTAAGGAAGGCCCAAAAGCCTCTGCAAGTTTTTTTAGCCTGCCCGTACGTTCCTTCTCATTTGAATATTTATCCTGATAAAGTTTCTTAAGACTAGAAATTGATTCGTTCTTGATGCTCTCTGATGACATTGATTTGATGTAATACATGTCTGATTCAGCTTTTCTGATTGCTTGTGCAAGATTATCACTTTCACTCTTGACTATGCTGTAACCCAATGAGATTCCGATAAAATTCAAGTCCTTGAATTCTGTGCTGCAGTCATCATTTATCTTTTCGATGATTTCTCGAACGGCAATCTCATCAGTATTGTTAAGAAAAATATTGAATTCATCTCCGCCGATTCTGTAAACCGATCCATTGGCACAGTTCTTCTCTAGTATTCTTGCAATGTTTTTAAGCATATGGTCACCATAATCGTGACCAAAAATATCGTTCATCAGCTTCAGGCCATTTACATCTCCTACAATCACAGCCATGGGAAGCCGATCCTTATTGAATAACTCAACTGCCTCTTTCTTGAAGAGTGACCTGTTTCCAAGTCCTGTGAGCGTATCGTGGTTACCGGACATTTCAAGAAAATCTATATTCCTGAGTTCCGATTCAAGGTCCTCCAAAACAATCATCCAGTACTTTTTTCTTTCCAGGTCAAGGGTTGAACAATATTTTCGAAGATATAATTTCCTACCGTCAGAAGTCAAATGCTGGCAGTACATGGCATCTTCTTCCTTGGGTAGCTTGGGGTTTGGTTCATCACTGAAAAAATGATAATCCTGTACAGTGCTATGACCCTTTAGTTTAAATACATCCATAATGTTCTTGTTTAGTAAATCTTCTTCATCCCTGCCAACCATCTCGGCAAAATATTTATTGATGAACACTATTACGCCCCTTGGAGAATAGACACAAACTGCTCTTCCGGTAGATTGCTGCATGGACTGGAATATACTGTAGCTGGTAAGATACTGCTGATTTTTTCTATAACTGTTGAATGCAGCAGCTATACTTTCACCGGCAAGAACCAGGCTTTTTTTCATAAAATCATCAATCACGAAGTCCGATTTTTTATTCAGGAAATAAATGCCTCCGTTGATTTCACTGATGGATCTTATATTTTTAATGGGGTATGCAATGACCTGCTTGAATATATTCTTATCAAACATTGGGTATTCGGTATTGTTTTTATCACTGTATTCTGAAAGTTCAGTTAAACTTCTTAAAACTCTGACTCTTTCTTCATAATTCATATTACGAAGCAGACCAAGCGAGCTGTAATCTGCACCTGGGCCCGAAACAAAACTCTCCAGTCTATTGTCCATCATCAATGGTTGAACTATCAAAATCATATTAAACCCGAGAATTGTCTTTAATTTTGTCAGATAGTCAACAATCAATGATGGGAAATCCTCATGAATCCCCCTGTTGAAGTTGTATAAAAATCTGGAATTTGATTCCACTATCAAGTTGTGGGTATCATGGCTGTCCTTCATTTTTCACCGGCTTTTCTGTAATTCCGTTTTATTATAACATCAATAAAATTTTTACACACAGAAATTTTGAAAAGTTTACGTAAACAGCGAATCCAATGTCAATATTCCATATGCTTCCGGAACTCCATATTTCAGAGGGTGCTTCTTCAAGTCACTATGAATTGTCAGCTTAAAGTTATCAATAAGTTTTTCTCCCATCATTTTTTGGGCCCAGTAAAGCGTTTTACTTATGTGATAGGTTCTGATATTCAATTTTTCAGCAATTGACTTAGCTATACACAGTCCATAAAAAATATCATCCTTGAAAAATCTATGCTGAGTATCAATTATCCAATAACCATCTTTTTCAATAACAGGAGTTTCTATAGCACCTAAAGTACTGGAATTTTTAAATGTGTCCAGATATGTTTTGTTATCCCTTAAATTCGTTTTGTTGTCCAGATTAATATAATCAAGCATAAATTCAAAGTTCTTACCTTTATAAATACTTTTAATTTTTTTACGGATCTTTGAATAATCCCCGTCAAGTCCTTTTAAAATCCTTGCAGACACTTTCGAGAAATCCTTGTAAAAATATGGAACTTCATCCTTGCTTTTCCATTTACCTCCAGATTCAAGAAAAAGCCCATACATCCTTGATGTGTGAATAATTTGGTTATCAAGGGCTAAAGTCAGGGAAAGGAAATTTGTTGCCCTTTTGAACTTGCCGATTCCAAACCACTCAAAAACAACTTTATCAAACAAAATCGGATTCAGACTCCTGAAATCATCCTCACTTTCTGTAGCGACAACATTAACAGGCTTTGCTCCATATACAATACCTTTATGACCATAAATATCGGTTCTGCAGATCCAGGGAATCAATCCAAATGCAAAAGCTCTTGTTTCTTTGAGATTGAATTTTTCCTCAATCTCATTAACCATCCAATTGAATCCTCCCTGGCCATAAACTGTTCCGATGTATACCCTTTTATATTTATCAATAAAAGGTGCAATCCTGGCAAGTGTTAGCCTATAAACGTGGACAGGCATGCATAGAATTATAATATCCGCACCTGGAACCACATCCGATGGTTTATCTGATATTTTATCAATTTTACCTTCAAAGCTTCTCACAAATTCACCTGAAGGCTTGATATAATCCAACTCAATGGTGTCAGACCATTTATCTGGCTTTCTTGTAAGAAGATTAACCTTGAGCCCTGTATTTGAAAGCAATGGAATCAAAACATGAGCACTGCTTCCGCCTCCAATAACCGTAATTTTCTTCATCTTAAACACCTCTTCTAACTTCTTCAGTGAAGTTACTTTCATCCTGCAGCAGTCCTGCAACACCAGTATTTTTAATGTTTCTTAATCCTGAACATACATCACAGTTACAATCAGGGGTATATTCTCCCGGCTCTTCATATGTAAACATTTCTCCCTTGTAATTTCGTAAAACAATTTTGTTATGACTTTGTGAAACTGCATAATTGGGCATCAGCGGAATTTTACCTCCTCCGCCTGGTGCATCTACAACAAATGTTGGTACTCCCAGACCTGAAGTATGACCACGCAGTCCTTCTATTATTTCAATACCCTTGGAAACAGGGGTTCTGAAATGCTCAATCCCCCTGGCCAGGTCGCATTGATATATGTAATATGGTCTGACCCGGATCTTAAGCAACTTCTGCATAAGATTACGCATCACATGCACACAGTCATTGACTCCTCTTAAAAGCACGGTTTGATTTCCAAGTGGTATGCCTGCATCAGCAAGCTTCCTGCAGGCTTCTGTAGATTCCGGGGTTATTTCATTAGGATGATTGAAATGTGTATTAATCCATATAGGATGGTAATTTCTGAGCATGGTTGTCAGTTCTTCATCTATCCTCTGAGGCATGACAACAGGTGTCCTTGTACCTATCCTTATAATCTCAACATGTTCTATATCCCTTAATTTCCTGAGAATAAGAGAAAGTCTCCTTGTTGAAAGAAGCAATGGGTCACCACCTGACAATATTACATCATTTATCTCTTTATGCTTTTTTATATAGGCAATTGCTTTGTCAATCAATTCCATTGGAAGATGCCGATCTTTCTG
>JAFGIJ010000079.1 GCA_016929655.1 Clostridia bacterium | reverse complement strand
CCAATGAAGACACTGTTTGCTGTAAATTGTGTAAAACATCCTGCTCACTGACATCGGTATAATTGAGCTTCGCATGCTTGATTTTGTCTTCATATATCTCTTTGTTCAAATTATTGATATCGTTTGCCAAGGACTGGTATCTTCTTTTGGTGTTTTCAAGTTCCAGGATCCTCCCTGAAATTTTTTCGGACTGTTCCAATGATTCAGCATGGGAGATTTCTGATTTAAGACGAACAATTTCCTCTTCGAGAAATTGTTTTCTCTTCATATTTTCTGACATGTCTATGTTTTTTTGCCTGGCTGATGAGAATTTCCGTTCAATGGATTCCACAGCAGAAAGTGCCTTGTTATATGGTTTGTCCTGTGTCCGGCTGTTTCCAAGATTTCTCTGAGCCTTTGATATTGCAGCGAGGGCACTGGAAGCGGATTCGTCTTCCTTACCGGTGTTCATAATATTAACTATTCTTTCGAACATGTGGTTTCTGTCGTTTTGTGTTACAGCGGTGTTTCCCTGGCCTATGCAAACAGAATTTTCAAAGCTCTCCCTGTCAATTCCAAACAGATTTTCTCCAACTTTGATACCCGCTCTGGCCTGGTAATCAAAACTGCTGGTTATATTGGTCAGATTTTCATCAAAGACCAGAGTTTCATTTGTTTCAAAGTTCCTTTCAATGCGAATCTTGGTTCCATCTTTTTTTATAACCTCGATGAATCCATTGTAATCTCCTGAGTCCCAGGGCTTGTATTTTAATTTTTCAGGAGGCCGTCCTTCACCGTCAGTACGTTGATTGGTGAATCCATAAAGAGTGGCCTTGATGAAATTTTGAAGTGTTGACTTTCCTGCTTCGTTCCTGCCATAGACAAGGTTCAAACCGCTGCCGAATGATATTTCCTTGTTGATAAACCTGCCGAATCCATTGATTTTGATTTTGTTTATTTTCAAAGCTCAATACCTCCGGCCTTTTCTATGCTGCCCTTGTCAATTGCTTCAATACCATAATAAAGGGCCTTCATTAATATTTGTTTACCTTCATCATCCGCCTTTTCAATTTCTGCCATTACATTTCTTGCAAATTCTCCCTTGAGACCTTTAAGAAGAGCCAGTTCCTCTACAGGAATCCTTACAGATGATTCATCCCTGACTTTTGTAAACAAGGTATGTTCCTGAAGTGACTCTGAAATAAAGACGGGGTCGGGTGAATATTCAAGGGTCTTTGAGCCCTTTAGAACTACTTTATATAAGGAATTATCTTTCTTCATATCTTTTTTAAGTGTTTCAATGATTATTGCATCATTGTCCATACCGGTTATATCAAGTTCCAGCGTTATATATTCAACATTTGAATTAGCGACGAACTCAACTTTCGGTTTGGAATTTTTCGAAATTACTCCCTTGAAGTAGCCGTGTCTGCCCGGTTCATCAAACCCAAGGGGGTCAAGGCTACCCGGATTATAAATGATATCATTGTAGATTCGTTTTTTGTGATTGTGACCCGCTGCTATATAGTCAAAGCCCATGGAAACTACAGTTTCTGAAGAAATTGAATTATAATCCCTTGATCCAATCTGAAGGTCGATGTCACCATGGAAAAGTAAAATATTGATCATTCCGACAGTGGGGCTGATTGAATCCAATCTGTTTCCGAAGCTTTGGCCGGCTTCCCATCCAAGACCATGAATTACGGTATTTATGTCTTCAAATAAGATGTTGTTTCTTTCTTTTCCAAGGAAGTATACATTTGGTTTCCAGTCATAGGTTCTATAGTAGGAGTTAGCTGCTTCAATGTCGTGGTTGCCGGTTATCATCAACACTTTTGTATCAGGGATTGTACCGAACATTTCATTTAAATTGGATATTGTGCTTACTTTGGCATATTCATTTTCAAAAAGATCGCCTGCGATAATCAACAGATCCGGTTTTTCACTTCTGACAGCGGCTATCATCCTTGAAAAAGCTTCCATCAGACCTCGTCTTCGCATACTTGAAAGACCCGGTTTATCCGACAGTGAAGAAAACGGGCTATCCAGATGAACATCGGCACAATGGATAAATGTTATATCTTTCATCTTACTCCTCTTTGAATGTTAATACGGCAAAAGCAACGGCATAGTCATGACTGTGGGACAGACTGATTTCAATGCCTTCACCATTTTTGTCCTTGAAAGTTTTCAATGCTTTTCCCTTTAGGACAACCAAAGGTTTTCCAAGGCTGTCATTGGAAATTTCGATGTCCAGTAATTCTGCATTTTCTCCAATTCCTGTCCCCAATGCTTTTGAAACAGCTTCCTTTGCAGCAAATCTTGCAGCAAGACTCTGAAAACGGCCAGCTTTTCTAGAAAGACAGTATTCCTGTTCTGCGACAGAATATACACGGTTTGTAAAGGAAGGACTGTTTTGAACGGATTTTTTAATCCTGCTGACTTCCACGATATCTGTTCCGCATGAAATATTCAATTTACACCTCCCATTGTCTTTGTGATATATGCATTGTACTTCTCTGACAGCTGTTCATATGCTTTTTGTGCGGCTTTTTCAGAATCATATATACCGTAAACAGCTGAACCGCTTCCCGTCAAGGAGCAAGCCAATGGATTTGTTTCAAGTATATCATGCTTTGTTTTTTCAATTATAGGTTTGACGGGGAATATTAGACTCTCGAATGTATTTCCAATCGATCCACTCAATAGCATGAGTTTTAAGGAATCCATGTGTTTTGAAATTGAATCAATGTCTGGGTGCAGGGGATTCCTGCAATTGACATACAATGAATATGCCTCTGCCGTAGAAATGCCTTCTCCGGGCATAGCAATTACTGTATTTATATTTGCAAAATCATTCATTTTTACCATTATCTCTCCGCGACCCATTGCCCTGGCAGTACCACCTTCAACCAGGAAGGGAACATCTGAGCCAATTTCCAATGCCAATTCTATTAATTCTGATGTCCCATATTTGGTACAGAACAATTTATTCATTGCCCTGAGAACGGCAGCGGCATCACTGCTGCCTCCGCCAAGACCGGCTTCGGAAGGAATGTTCTTCTGTATCTCAATGGTGACCCCGTTGCTGTTTATATCAAGGCCTGCCCTGGCGAGAAAGACCCTTGCTGCCTGATATGCTGTGTTCTTTTCATTTACAGGTATCAAGGGATTATCACAGAAAACAGTAATTCCACAATCTCTTTTTTTTAGCCTGATTACATCGTGCAGTGCAATGGTCTGCATGATTGTATCGATGTCATGATAACCATCATCCCTTTTGCCAACGATGTTCAATCCAATATTGATTTTTGCAAACGCCTTTTCAATAATCATATAACCACCGGTATGTATCATTATTATATATTGATGCAGATATCAAAAAAAGTAAAGTTATGTTTCAGTGGCTATGGTTGTGAAAATCATTGTGACCTATGTTATTGGAACAGTTATCAAGATTTTCAAGTTCCATGGTAACGTCCTGAATTCCAAGGCTGGCCAGGGTCTCCTTGATTGCTCTTTTCAATTCGACGATTTCGTCAAGGTTCGGATTGGATTTTGTACACATATGGAAAGTCATTATGTTATTTTCACCATCGAGTGTCCAAAGCTTGGTTCCGTGAAGCCCAATTACTTCAGGATGTTTTTCCAGAATTATTTTTTCAACTTGCTTTATGTCATATCCTTCAGGAACTGCTTGAAGGAATATCTTTACTATTTGCATGAAATTTCTAAATATATTTCTAAGGACAAATGCTGTTATTAGAAGTGAAAGAATCGGGTCAAGAATCGGAATGTCGGCAAAAAGAAGAACTATGCTGACTATAAGGACAGCAACCCATCCAAGAACATCTTCCAGTAAGTGGAGAGATACGACTTTTTCTGAAATTTTTGAACCGCGTTTCAATCTAATGACAGCTGCACCGTTTATGATTATACCAAGTATCGCAAGAAGAACCATGCCTCCTGCCTCAATGGGTTCAGGACTGATTATGCGTGGAATGGCACGCAGTATTATAAGAACGGAACCTACTGTAAGAACAACTGAGTTCATAAGTGCGCCTATGAGGGAAAGTCGCTTATATCCATAGGTATAAGTGGAGTTGCCTGAACGCAAAGATTTTTTTTCAAGAAACCAGGCCAGGCCAAGGGTAAAGCTATCACCAAGGTCATGTATTGCATCGGACAGGATGGCAACGCTGTTTGTAAGCAGTCCGCCTATGATTTCAATTACTACAAAAACCGCATTTAAAATGAAAGCAATGCCTATGTTCCTATGGCTGTCATGATTGTGTCCGTGATGATCGTGCATATAATCGTCCCTTTCTTTTTTATATTTACCCTGATGATATAACAAGGACACAAGTTCAATCAGCGAATATGATATCACTTGGAAATATGGAGGCATTCCATGAAGACAGGAATACCAGGCGCAGGTTAAGTTACCCTGAATTTCATCTGAATGATAAAATCCCATTCCTTGGCTGAAGAAGTGGTTTTATTCTTAAGTGAAGAACATCCATGACTGAAGTTACGGGGGTTCTTCACTTAAGAATAAATTATTACCAGATACTAGGACAACGTATGAACCCCCTTTTTTACT
>JAFGIJ010000004.1 GCA_016929655.1 Clostridia bacterium | reverse complement strand
TTTCAGGCAGGCTGTTAACTCAATACTCGGATAAGACATGCTTAATTGAATGAACTGCATCAAGGACCCTTTTAGTGGAACAGGCAGCATTCAACCTTATGAATCCCCTGCCCTCATCACCGAAAATACTTCCGGGATCTACAAGCAGGCCCTCCATGCGTTCAAGCTTTTCAGCGAACTCAATATCATCTGAGATACCTGCTTTATTAAGATCCAGCCATGCAAGATAGGTCCCTTCAGGAACCCTGAACCCTATTTCCGGAATTTCTTCATTCAATGAACCCTTGAGTCTTATGAAATTCTCATCAATATATTTGCTAACCTGAGAAAGCCACTCACTTCCCTGTTCATAAGCAGCTATGAACGCCTCCGCACCGAACGGATTCGAAAGGCCCAATCCCATGGATTTATAAGCCATATTCTGCCATCTCTCCTTGAACTCGGGGTTTTCAATTATAGTTGCTGAAATAGACAGTCCGGGAATATTGAATGTTTTACTGGGTGCTGTAAGAGTTATTGTATTCATCCTGTCGCCTGCTGTTGCTGCAGGGACAAAGGTTATATGGCTTCTTGTCAGATCCATATGGATTTCATCTGTCAGAAGCAGCACACCGTTATTTCGACAGATTCCACTCAATTTGCTCAATTCTTCTGAAGACCATACCCTGCCAACAGGATTATGCGGAGAACAAAGAATCATCATTTTTGTATCCGGATCCGATGCTTTTTTCACAAGGTCATCAAAATCCATTTTATAAATACCTTCTATGTTAAGGAGCGGATTCTCTATAACTCTTCTTCCCGCGGCTTCTATGGCTTTTTTAAATGGATAATATACAGGGGTCTGTATAATAATACCATCGCCTATTTCAGTGAATTCACGTATCAGAACCCCGATAGATGTAACAACTCCGGGTGCATAAAAGACATCATTATAAGCAAGCTCCCAGTTATACCTGTCCCTGAGCCATTTGCAAATTGCACCCGGAACTTTTTTTTTATCATAGAATGAATATCCATATACCGGATGGGCAGCTCTCTTTTCAATTGCCGAGACTATAGGTTGTGCACAAGGAAAATCCATATCTGCAACCCACATGGAATTTACTTTGCCCTTATACCGGACTGGGCCCATTCTGAAGTTCCTATCCCACTTCAATGATGCCGTACCACTTCTGTCCGGCATTTGGTCAAAGTCATATTTCATATTATATTTTCAATCCTTCTCTTATCCTTTGGACAGCTGCCAGGGTATTTTCCCTTGTTCCAAAAGCAGTCAGCCTGAAATAACCTTCTCCACTGGGACCAAATCCCGAACCCGGGGTTCCAACTACATTGACTTCATTCAGGAGTTTATCGAATAGTTCCCATGATGACATTCCTGCAGGTGTTTTAAGCCAGATATACGGAGCATTGATGCCTCCGTAAACTTCCAGGCCAATCTCCTTCAGACCTTCGCGTATTATGGCAGCATTCTCCATGTAATATCTGATTGTATCAGCTGTCTGCCTTTTTCCTTCTTCGGTATAAACAGCAGCCGCACCTCTTTGAATTATGTATGAAACACCGTTGAATTTTGTACTGACCCGTCTGGCCCATAGTTTATTGATGGAAACCATGGATCCGTCAGATGTCCTTGCCTCGAGTTCCTTTGGAACAACCGTATATGCACATCTTGTCCCTGTGAACCCTGCTTTCTTTGAATAACTTCTAAATTCAACTGCAACCTTTTTTGCACCTTCAACCTCGAATATTGTTCTTGGAATATCTTCATCAGATATATATGCTGCATATGCAGCATCATAAAGTATTACCGAGCCATTTTCGATTGCATAATCCACCCATTTCTTTAGTTCTTCCTTACCCAGGGTTGTTCCGGTGGGATTGTTCGGAGAACAAAGATAAATGATATCAGCTCTCCTTTCAGGTAAATCAGGTTTGAAATCATTCTCCGCTGTACACGGCATATAAATGACATTGGTCCACCTGCCGTCAATAAATTCTCCGGTCCGGCCTGCCATGGCATTTGTATCAACATAAACCGGATATACCGGGTCTGTGACAGCTATTGTATTGTCCGTTCCGAATATTTCCTGGAAATTTCCGGTATCACATTTAGCCCCATCACTGACAAATATTTCATCGGATTCAAGCTCAACTCCCCTGGAATTGTAGTCATTTGCAATTATTTCGTTTATCAGGAAGTCGTAACCCTGGTCAGGTCCATATCCCTTGAATGTCTCACTTTTAGACATATCGTCCACTGCCTTGTGCAATGCATTCACAATTTCTTCGTTCAATGGTTGTGTAACATCACCTATTCCCAGGCTGATGACATTGGCTTTCGGATTCTGTGCCTTGAATGTGTTCACCCTGTTCCTGATTTCTGCAAACAGGTAATTTCCAGGCAG
Organism: Clostridia bacterium; assembly: GCA_016929655.1. Classification (GTDB taxonomy): domain Bacteria; phylum Bacillota; class Clostridia; order DUPQ01; family DUPQ01; genus JAFGQE01. Next base: position 8,644 of record JAFGIJ010000004.1, on the reverse strand, counting down.
TTTAAGATAATTCTCGTTGATTTTAAGCATTTTGCCCCCTGTTAAATATTGATTTCACCTTCAAAAACCGTAACCGCCGGTCCGGTCATATAAACATGATTGTCTTTTTCATTCCATTCGATTTCCAGGTCTCCTCCCAGGAGCCTGACTTTATTCTTCCTTGATGATCTGCCATTGAGAACTGAAGCTACAAGAACTGCACATGCACCGGTACCACATGCCAGAGTTTCACCTGAGCCCCGTTCCCACACCCTCATCCTTAGGGTTCCGTCATCAAGGACTTCGACAAATTCGGTATTGATCCTGTTTGGAAACAATTGGTGTTTTTCCATGGGAGGTCCTTCTTTTTCTATGTCAATGGAGTCTACGGAATCCACAAACGCTACCGCATGGGGATTTCCCATTGATACACATGTAATGTTATATTCTGCTGCCGATGTTCCAATCGGCCTGTCAATACAGGTCTCACCATCAAACAAAACAGGTATACCGGATGGTTTCAATATCGGTTCACCCATATCAACACGAGCCTTTTCAACCGTGCCATCTTTAATGCTGAGTTCAAGCACCTTTATTCCTGCAAGAGTTTCTATTTCAATGGTTTTTTTGTTGGTAAGACCTTTGTCATAGACAAATTTACCGACACATCTTATACCATTGCCACACATTTCACCTTCTGAGCCGTCAGCGTTGAACATCCTCATCCTGAAGTCTGCCTTTTCAGACGGGCACACCAGTATAAGACCGTCACTGCCTATTCCGAAATGTCTGTCGCTTACTGTTATTGAGACTTCAGACGGGTTGTCAATGCATTCTTCCATACAGTTGACATAAACATAATCATTACCTATTCCATGCATCTTTGTAAACTTCATTCAACATCCTTTTGGCTTGTCGCCTAAATGGTTTTGTTTATTATACTAAAGGGATTTTCAATCTTCAATAATAACTTTGTCACGGCCTGTGTTCTTTGCTTCATAAAGAAGCATATCGGCCTTTTTCAATGATGCCTCCAGATCGCCGTTGTAACTTACTATCCCTCCGCTGATTGTAACATCAAGGGAGCTTTTAAGGAACTTTCTGAAATCATGGACTTTCAAAGCTATGTCCTTTTTATCGCAGCTGCCTCCGATGATCAGAAATTCATCTCCTCCGAACCGGATACTTGTCATCTCCCCGAAAACCTGTGTCATGGATTCAGCAACCCTGATTAAAATACGATCTCCTTCAGAGTGACCCAGATTGTCATTTATAACCTTGAATCTGTCTATGTCAAATATAAAAAGACACACTGTTTCATGTATTTTATATAACTCCTCAACCCTTTCCCCAAGGTATCTTCTGTTGAATATACCAGTAAGTGTATCGTTCCGGGAAATTTCATCCATTTCCATGGAAAGCCCTATTGCACGGTCCCTTTCGCGTCTGTGCTCATTTGAAACCCATAGTGAAAGTGTGGCAATAAGTATAAGAATTATCGGAATATTGGTAATCCAGTCCAGATACATATCCTTGTCAGAAACCTCAGGAAAAATTCCCGGAGCAAAATAGTTCAGCAGCATAAGTCCAAGGGCAATAACAATATATGAAGCTATGAAAATTATCCTTACCCTGCCATAGAATGAGTATACAATGGCAAGCAAGAGTACAATCATATAAGAAATTGCTGCTGTCCTGAGTCCCCCGCTGAATATGAACAGAGCAGGAAATATAATATAAATAGTGAGGATAAAGCTTATGTTTTTTACAATTCTCCTGCTTTTTTCACGTTTGTTATACAAGACCATTACACACATTATAAAAAAAATGAAAACAATCCATTTGATATTCTTAACAAATGGAATGTTTGAGGAAATATTCAATATGACTACAATCAAGGATGAAAAAATCATGGTGAGATATACAAAAGTAACCATTCTTTCTTCCAGCGGGTAATTTTTATCAAACAAATACTTTTTCATGTCACACCCCTTACTCTGAATCATTATATTACCGCTTATGTTTTTTTTCAATAACACACGCTTCCTTATTGACAATGATTTTCATTAAGACTATACTTTAACAAGAAGGCAAATGGAGGTAACTGAATTGAGAAACGGCAGGCACTGCTGCGGCAAATACAGAGTATCAAGACTCCCACGTAACAGAAGGGTTTGCAGAAGCATGGAATGCTACGGAATCAGGCCGGGTGCGGATATTCAGATACACAATGTCACTAAATCCGGAATCATTCTTTATGTAGACGGTGTCAGAGTTGCCCTTTCACATGATGTGGCCGGAGAACTTGGTTTATGCGAGAAAAAATAATTCCCCGCACATCAATTGCACTTCTTGGAGCACCGAATTCCGGTAAAACAACTCTTTTCAATGAATTGACAGGGCGTCATGCCCAGACCGGTAACTGGCCGGGTGTTACCGTTGATATAAAATATGCCTCTTTGAAGGGAAATCCGGACTTTGATATTTATGACCTTCCGGGAGTATATTCACTGCACCATTCATCCTCACCGGAAGAAAAAACAGCACAGAAATACCTGAATTCAGGCAAAATTTCAGGTGTTTTATGTATGGTATCAGCAGATCAGCCACGGGTTGGCCTGTCCCTTGCTCTGCATGTCCAGCAACATGGCATCCCGGTTGCCATCGCACTTATCAGAAGCAAATACCTTGAAAAGCACAAAGGACATCTGGATATTTCAAAGCTTACAGAATTGACAGGGATTCCGGTCATTGTAATTCCCAGACCTTCCCTTATGAATCCTGGAAAAATAATGAATGAGAGCGGACTTTTGGAAAAAGCCCGTCACGAAATCTCCGGGAATATAACTGATTGCACCATTGACATGAACAAAGTAAATATGATTCTGGAAGAAACATATATCCCCCCGGAGACCGACCAACTGACCCTGAAGCTTGATTCTTTACTTTTAAAGCAGGCACCTTCAATGGCTTTGTTTATTGTTCTTCTTCTTTTCGTAATGTTCCTTGCCTTTGGACCACCGGGTGCACTGCTGACAGGAGTTACTGAAAAGTGGATTTTCAAAGCCGGAGAGTCCATTGCAGCACGGCTTACAAACCTGGGATCCTCCCAATGGCTTGTATCCTTGATAAAGGATGGCATTATAGCCGGGGTGGGTGGTGTGCTGGTCTTTGTACCACAGTTTTTTGTGCTCTTTTTATTGATGGGAATGCTTGAAGCCAGTGGGTATATGGCCCGGGCAGCATTTATACTTGACCCGCTTATGAAAAAAATCGGTCTGAGCGGAAGGGCTGTAATTCCTTTTATCCTTGGTTTCGGCTGTACTGTCCCGGCGCTGGTTGCTACCCGTGCACTGCCTAAAAGAGACCGTTTCATTGTAATGGCAGTGGTTCCCTTTGCTTCCTGCGGAGCAAGGCTGCCGGTTTATGCAGCATTTGCAGCAGTATTTTTCCCTGGAGGCAAATGGTTCCTTATTCCTGCACTTTATTTCGGAGGAATACTGGTTGCAGTCCTTGTTTCCTCAATTTACTCGAAGGCAGTTGGAAAGGACTATTATCCATTTATTATGGAACTTCCCAGCTACAGACTTCCCGCAGTCGGGGAACTGCTGGGATATGCCGGAAGGCAGGCACTTACCTTCATCAAGAAAGCGGGAACTGTAATATTCCTGGCATCGATAGTAATATGGTTTCTGATGTCCTATGGCCCTTCCGGACAAGCTCTGGAGGCTTCAGACAGTTTTCTTGCCTATGCCGGAGGATTCATTGCCCCACTGCTCAAACCCCTTGGATTTGGCTCCTGGAGAGCTGCCACGGCACTTCTGACAGGTATTGTGGCCAAGGAAGCTGTAATCGGAACTCTTTCAATACTTGGCGGGGGAAGTGGAATTTCAGCGGCACTTGCAGGCATATTCACATCACGCTCTGCACTTTCCTTCCTGGTTTTTGTTTTATTATATATTCCGTGTATCGCCGCTTTATCCACACTGTGGGGCGAATTGGAGAAAAAAATACAGATTCTGTATATAGTGACAGGACAGCTGATAATAAGTTACTCTATATCAGCATTGGTCTTCATGATATCCGGAATCTTTGCAGGTTAAATCTATGGATGTTATATTAATAATATTATTATCAATCGGTGCAATTGCTGCAATTACGGCAATGATACTTTCCCGTAGAAGGGGCAAGTGTGCTTCGTGTCCGTACTATGACAGCTGTCCTCGTTTGAACTGCGAAAAAGATGCAGAAAAAGGAGAGAATAAAATTGAAGGATCTTCTTAATGACAGCAAAATGAGGTGGACCTCCCAGAGACAGTCCATTTATGAAGAGGTTCTAAGGGTCAAGGGCCATTTTACTGCTGAAGAAATCTATAATGCCTTGATTACCAAAAATCTAAAAGTAGGACTTTCCACGGTTTATAGAACACTGCAGCTGTTGGTTGATAAAAAAGTATTGACCCAGCTACCCACCGATGATGATACCGCTCTCTATGAATGTACAGACGGCAGTCTTCACGGACATCACCATGTACATTGTATCAAGTGCGGTAAAACCATCGAATTGCATATAGATAAACTGGATGAAATAGAAAATCACATCAAAACCAACCATGGCTTTGATATCCTTGGGCATACAGTCATATTCAATGGTATATGCCCAACGTGCAAGAAAAAACAATCTAAATAAGTGGCAGCAATATTCTGAAAAGCAAAAGTTCCCAAATCCTCAGTTCATTGTCAAGTTCTTTTCTGAAGTCCCTGAAGAAAATCCGCATGTCCGTAAATGCTTCATAAATAATGTCTTCTTCAGAATACATAATCTTATAATAGGTTCTGGTCAGATCCTTCATGGAAACCTTACCCATATAAAATGTTTCATCAATCCTCTGGGCATGTTCCATCAATGTTATGCCTTTTTCAGGCCTGATGCCCTTCACCTTAAGCATCCTTAAGATAACCTGATACCCTCTCTTGAATTGTCCTTTTGTTTTAATATTCTTAAAAAATACAATTCTGCAGATGTAAACTGTGAAATTAATGAGCAGATAAGCTCCTATGATCATTATAATAATCTCAAATGGACCTATGCCATTGTCTTCAGGTATTTCATCATCTCCTGTTATCCACGGAAATTCAGTATTATCATCCTTGTCAAGTTCATCGGCATGAGGGTCAAATGCCGGATCATCAGGCAAAAAATCCCCGGAATCCTGATTACCGGTCCGGACACTGCTTAAAATAAGATTATATGGAGAGGTCGGTTCAAATGGCAGCCAGCCTATTCCTTCAAAATAGACCTCAACCCATGCATGTGCATTTGAATTCAAAACAGCATATCTGTTGCCATCGGTGACCGTAAAAGGAGTGGCAAAGCCTTCAACATATCTGGCTGGAAGCCCAATGCTTCTTACAAGCGTAGCCATCGCGGTAGCATAGTATGTACAATACCCTTCCTTTGTATCAAATAGGAACCAGTCAACGAAATTTCTACCATCGGGCACATCTTCAACAGTCAGGGTATAGCTATTATTGTCACTTAGATATTCTTCTATGGCAACAACACGTTCATAATCGTTGTCTATATCCCTGGTAATTTCAATGGCAAGGTCAACAACCCTCTTCGGTAAATCTGAAGGCAGATTGGTATAACGCCAGTAAATGATATTTGATTTCTGGCTCAGTTCATACAAATCACGGAGCGTGCTGTCCATGGAGTTGGTGATCCTTATATTATCGTAGGCATCTGCATTGTAGGTTACATAGTACAACCGGGACATCAAATCTTCATAAATACCCCTTTTACTGTTCTTTATGGCTTCAAGGAAATAAGGATTCTGCCTGTCCAGTGATAGATAATCATAATCAAGGACCGTAAACAATCTTATGGTTTTGTCAGAATCAAATGTGCCATCAGTTTCTGCATAGACTGGTTTTAGTTCTTCATAATTTGTCAATTCAGAATAAAGTGGAGTAAACATTGTCTTGGTCTCTACCCCGGCATAATTTACTTCTACCTTTTTTATCTCATACCAATCAGGCAACAGATGTTCTCCCATTATTGTGTTGAAATCAACTCCTGGAAGAACGGTTACTCCTATTGAATCCTTGAAGTGATTAACCATCCAATAGTGGAGGTCAATGAAACGCCATCCGTAAACCGGTTCCAGAAGCATCTGCCGTTTTGCACCATAATCAGGATAGTCCATCAGCAGTTCGGCATAACTTGCTTCTTCGGAAACCGTCCCCCACATACTTCCATTGAAATATGGCCAGGATTCTCCGCGCAGATACAGTGGCTCATCGCTGTAGACATCCAGCATATGTGACATGTCAAGGGTTACACTTCCCCCCAGTCGTCCTGCCTCTGATGAGAATCCTGTTGCAGACAACGAAAACGAATCATATGATTTGAAATCAATGGGCTTGTCTCCACCAAGATCCCTGTACTTTATTCTGTCATCAAGCCATTTCCACTCAATTGGATCAGGACTTTTCGGTATCACAAGAACTAGAATCAAAATCAACGAAATCACCGGAATGGCAGCTGCCATGAAGCCGGGTATATCCAGATAACTGCTTTTTTCTCCGGCTTTGTTGATTTTTCTATTCTTACCGGTGTATATTCCCATGAAATACAAAATAATCAGCATTGCAACGGTCAGATAAAAAGCTGTCTTGTGAACTTCCCGGTACATTGCCCATTGGGCAACAAAAACAGCAATTGATATCATTAACACAGGAGCATAAAAAGTAAATCTTACTATAAACCAGTACATTAAGAGACTAATGATTGAAGTTAAACCCAAGGTAATTATAAGTGCATGGGCAGGCAATATGTCAGTGATACTTCGCCATCTGAATATAAATTTACCAAGCCAGGAAAAAAATACAGTGAAAGCCTTCATGAATTCCTCACTGAAATTTCCTCTGAACCAGATTATCATAAAAACCAGGACTGATGCTGCAATGACGGCGGCAGTGTAAATGATAGCTTTTCTGCTTGAGAATATCAGCATCCACAAAGCGAATGAAACAATAATTGTGAAGAATATCTTCCAGTATGACGATAACATCCAGGGATCTATATCCATATACTGTACAACAGCAGAAGTCAATGCAAAGGATAATATTGCAGCAATTACAGTAAGTATGACAGTTTCCCTGATTTTAATTATCCTGTCCATCTTCGCCTTCCCTGTGTTTTTCCTCTTCAAGTTTCTCAATTTCGATTCCCTGCTTAATCAAAAGCCTTTTGTAGTTGTAGACATCCTCATCCTCAATGTCCATTACACAGTATCTGACATATATTCTCTTCTCCATCAGGTGTATTCTGGTAAGTGCCTCATAAAGCTTGTTTCCCAGTTCAAGACTGAAAATGAAGAATGTATTATTCGTATTTTCTTCATCAAATATCGGGTACATAACCTCTTCAATGCCTTCTTCAGTATCAAATTGTATTTCAGCCATCAGATTATATATATCATCGAAGTCCTGTATGCTTGAACCATGTACGATATTGATACCGTTCTTATAATAAACAAGATCCACCGGGACTCCATTCCCCAGGAAATAATTTGCCGTAGAAACAATTTCCTCAACCATAAGATCCTCGTATACTATCCTTTCAGACAAATCACGTTTGACCCTCTTCAGGTCAATTACAATGAATATCCTGCTGTCAAAGGTGCTTTCCTTGTCGGTTACCATAAGTTTATTGAGACGTGCCGAGAGCTTCCAGTGAATCAATCTGCTGCTGTCACCATAGGCATACTCCCTCAGATTCACCATTGTTTCCTCGCCCTTGCTCTTATTGAACATAGCCACTCTGAAATCAGAAAGTGTCATCCCATCGTTGATCAGCTCCTCACTGAGCTTTATTCTTGGAAAAACAAGGATTGACAGATATGCGCTTTTCTTTAAAACCAATTTGAACAAATTGAGGAAATCAGTGAATTCAACCTTCATTATTCCAATTTCATAACGCCCTCTGTATCGGCATTCAATTTCATATTCAACATTCCGCTTCCTGCCCATGACTATTGATTCATTGAGAATGTCATGACTGCCTCTGACTATACTGTCAGGGGTCTGCAGGAAAATTCGGGTATATACGGCTGGAAGTGCCATATTGTTTGAAAATGAACACCTGTAAATCATTTTTTCGCCCTTGATATATGTGCTGTTGGAACTTTTTTCATAATATCTGAAAGAAAAGTAAGTGATAACAAGATAAGTGAATGATACAATTGGAAGAAGTATAACAAGATAAAACAGTGCCCAGGGAACAACTCCCCCGTAAAAGTAAACGAAATACAGGGATGCAAGGAACATTATGGAATATATTATCCTTGTTATCTTCATAATTATTTTACCGGGATGCTAATATCCGACAGGACTTCTTCAATAATTTTCATGCTGCTGATGCCTTTTATCCTGGCTTCCTGGTTCAGCACCAGCCTATGCCCAAGTACATATGCCGCAAGACTTTTTACATCATCCGGTATTACATAGGTGCGTCCCTCCATGAATGCCCTTGACTGGGAAGCTTTCATAAGAAACAATGCAGCCCTTGGACTGCAGCCAAGTTTAACCTGCCGGTTAACACGGGTAGCCGACACAATTCTCACTATATAATCGTTTATACGTTCATTGACAGTTATGG
>JAFGIJ010000078.1 GCA_016929655.1 Clostridia bacterium | reverse complement strand
TAAATATACTGTTCCTGCAATTTTGTATTCACCGGGTTGTCCGATATAAACGGTGCCGCTTTCATCGACAGCCCTTTGCAAGGCTTCACGATTTTCGACTCCTCTGTTCTCCGGCAGGAAACCAAATTTATTTGCATCTGTAAAAACCATTTAATTTTCCCCATTTCAATATTTCTTTACAATTATACAAAATATATTGCCGCAAATCCCGGTATCATCAAATTTATCTTTTTCTATTCATATATTATTCATGTTTCTGTTAAGTTGATGATATTTCTACGATTTATCATTCAAGTAATACAAAAACAAAGGGGTAGAAAAATGAAATCAAAAAATACAATAATACTGACTCTCGTATTGATACTGGCTGTTGCAGCCACCGGGTGCTCTGTCGCACAGGGTAGCTCAGTGGTTGATTCTCCGGTCAATGATGGGCAGACTACATCCGAAGGTATTTTGACCGTTGTTGAGGGTTCAGTTCTTGATACTTCGGAAATGTTTATGGAGCGTGAACTTGATCAGACACCTGAACTGACTGATGCAATTCAAATTACTCTGGTCAGTGGACAGGATGTAACTTTGCAGGATGAGGGTACCTATATCATATCCGGTGAAGTGATGGATTCCACCATAATAGTTGAGGCTGACAATGAAGCAAAGGTACAACTTGTATTGGATGGCATTAGTATAACAAATGAAGACAAACCTGCAGTATATGTAAAATCAGCCGACAAGGTATTTATTACATCCACAGGCAGCAACATACTTGAAGTGAATGGATATTTTACCGCCGATGGAGAAACCAACCTTGATGCGGTTATATATTCAAAGGAAGACCTGGTCATGAATGGAACAGGAATCCTTGAAATTACATCTGCAAAGGGAAATGGAATTTCTTCTAAGGACGACGTGAAAATTACCGGCGGTACATATGTGCTGAACACCTATGCAGATGGTATAGAGGCAAATGATTCCATCCGAATCTATGATGGTGAGTTATTAATAACTTCATTAAAAGATGCCCTCCATTGCGAAAATGAAGAAGATGATTCACTGGGTTACATATATATTTACGGAGGCACACTGAATATTAATGCATCAGATGATGCAATCCGTGGAAACAGTATTGTACAGATAGACGGCGGAACCATAAATATTGAAAAATGTTCAGAAGGTATTGAAGCAACATATATTCAAATCAACGGCGGTACCATTGATATCTATGCAACCGACGACGGTATCAATGCCACAGCAAAAACAAATCATGATGTAGTAATAGAGGTAAACGGAGGAATTATCAATGTAACGATGGGAAGCGGAGACACTGATGCCTTTGACTCAAATGGAGCTATTTACGTAAACGGAGGAACCATTGATGTTTCGGCAAATTCAGCATTTGATGCAGATTACATAGCTCAGCTCAATGATGGTACGGTTACAGTCAACGGTGAGAGAATTACTCAAATTACAGTTCAAATGATGGGAGGTCCAAAAAGAAGATAAAACACAACATTGAAAGCCACCGACTCAAGATCGGTGGTTTTATATGTACTATTATCGCATCAGCCATCCGCCATTTACATCAATGGTCTGCCCGGTGATGTATCCGGCTTCATCACTTGCCAGAAATACAGCTGCAGCTGCAATATCCGACACTTTTCCTATGCCAAGTGGAACTCCTGAGGCCAATTTATCCAGTTCCTCTTTTGGTCTATTGTTCAGTAACTCCGTTGATGTCAGACCCGGTGCAATATTATTCACAGTGATGCTGTATTGAGCTGCAGTTCTTGCCAAAGTCTTACCAAAACCAATTTGTCCTGCTTTACTTGCACCATAGTGAACTGACCCATTGGTTGTACCTTGGTGAGCAGCAAGTGATGATATGTTTATGATTCTTCCATAATTTCTTTTTTTCATCATTTGCATTGCCTGCTTGCTGCATAAAAATGTACCATCAATATTAATGCCCATGATCTTTTTCCAATCATCATATGAAGTATCAAAAATGTCCTGGTTGATATTTGTTCCGGCATTATTTACCAAAATGTCAATATATCCCCACTCCTTTTTGATGTAAGCGAACATAGCTTCAACTTCTTTTTCATCAGCTACATTACATTTAATACAAAGAGGCTCTGTTGCAAGCCTCTTTATTTCTTCGACAACTTTCATTGCTTCCGAATGATTATTTGTATAGTTTACAGCTACAATGGCTCCCTGCCTTGCAAAGGTTATGGCAATCTCTCTGCCGATTCCCCTTGAAGAACCTGTAACAAGAACTTTTTTTCCTGTAAGTTCAAACATTATAACCTTCTATCTGTTCTTTATATACTCAACCATTTTTCTTAGAACAGTTGTATCATTTTCACAGAATATTGAACATCCGATTGCAGCAATTGCCTTTGTATCTCCGCATTCTTCAAGCATTATATCTGCGTTTTCTTTAAGGGCATCATAGGATGCTCTGCTGGTTTTAAGCTGATCCATTCCACCCATTACTATTTTTCCGGTTTTATCTTTAACTTCCTGCAACGATGGGTTTTTATCGCTTCTGTCTGCGAATGAAATTACATCAACAGGGAAATCTTCGATTCCTTCAGTGTATATTTCCTGACCACAGATGTGGAGAATATTGAATTTAGAAATGTCTTTGATGGCTTTAAGAATCTTGATTGCCTGTGGTTTAATGAATTTTTTATATGTTTCATAACCACCTGGAACAAGACTGTCACTGCCCTGTATTGCAAGGAATACTCCTGCTGCTCCTGCCTTGACTGTTGCTTTTGTATATTCAATGCAGAAATCACTGAGTCTGTCCAATGCCTCAAGCATTTCCTTTTCACAAGTCTGGGTCAACCCATATTGATATTCACCGCAGACATGACGGACTAACTGCTGCCATGGGTCAAACAATGTATCTATGATATATACTTCATCGCCTACGGCATCGGATATTTTTTTGATAGCCTTGAGCTGCTCAACCAAAGTATCATCTTCAGGTGTAAAGTATCCGACCTTCTTAAGTCCATCTGCATCTTTAACAACATCATAACCTTCCGGGTATGGGTAATGATAATCATTCATGACTTTCAACAGATCAAGGTCAAAGAATTTATAGAATTCTATTATTGTGTCTGCATAAGCTTCTCCGGTTGTAAACTGGTTGCCGAAATGGTACCAGAATGTAAACGGAGTTCTATCAGGTTTGTTGCCTGCCAACACTGCATCAATACGCTCTTTCTTATTCAAAACAAGTCTCCTTAAATTTATTCACAGTAATAGTATTGAATATGTTGTAAAGGTTCAATTACATATTTCTTCTTATGTGTGGACTTTTTTATGAAACTTTCCCCGGGTATTTCTACAAATCGAGACATTCCTTTGTTTCATTGCTTTTCCGAGATTTCACCACCCTTTAAACACCCCTCGGGTATTTGCTTGATTTTCGAGTAAATACCCGAGGGGTGTTTGCTTGATTTTCGAGTAAATACCCGAGGGGTGT
>JAFGIJ010000077.1 GCA_016929655.1 Clostridia bacterium | reverse complement strand
TTTGAACCTATCTGGGGGGGATTGTTCTTCGCAGTGAGTTCATCAATATTGATTTCAAGACTTTCCAGGAATACAAAAATGAAGGCTGACACCATGACCGGTATACTATGGTCATTCGGCATGGCCCTTGGCATACTCTTCATCGCCCTGGCTCCGGGCTATATGCCTGACATGACCAGTTACCTGTTCGGTGACATATTATCTGTGTCAAATAACTCTTTGGTCTTCATGGCAATTTTTACAGTTGTAATAACAGTTACTTTCCTGATGCTCTATAATCATTTGATTATTTATCTGTTTGATGAAGAATATGCAAGAGCGAGGGGAATCAATACAACCCTTCTTGAATGGATTGTCTATATAATGATTCCTATAGGCATAATAGTACTTATAAAAGTTGTCGGTATCATCCTAACCATTGCACTGATGACAATTCCGGTTTCTATAGCAAAGCTGTTCTGTAAATCAATAAACAGAGTAATTATACTTTCAGCAATACTCAGTGCTGCTTTTTCAATTACAGGACTTGTACTTTCATACTATCTCAATATACCTTCAGGAGCCTGCATAATTATATTCAGTACCCTGGTGTATTTGATAACTCTTGCAGTTAAACATAGAATTCAGAAAAGCCTTCATGAAAAACGGGTTCATGGTGATGACTAGTCAGTACCTTCAGATATTCTATCAGAGATTCTTTTCGTAGATTCTGTAAGTCTTTGAATGTGTCATTCCGAGTTTTACCAGGGCATTCTTGATCCGAAGATTATCCTCAAGTATATAATTGGCTTCCATCATGATATTTTTATCAAGAAGGTGATTATATAGATTGATATACATTATTGCATCAAGTCCTCTGCCATGCCAGTCAGGATGAACAGCCAGACCGAAAAGACGATATTCCCGGAGTTTTTTGGAACCAAACAACAGATGGAACCAGCCCAATGGAAAAAGCCTTCCGTTGGTCTTCTTGAATATTAGGTTTATATCGGGAAATCCAAGACAATATCCAATGGCTCTTTCTTCTGTCTCAATTATCCATACGGCGTCAGGATCCACTATGAGTTTAAGTTTATTAAGCATATCTTCCATGACAGGGAGCTCAAGGGGAACATATCCCCAATTATCCAAAAGAGCAGTATTTGTGATTTCAAGTATTTTCCTGGCATCACCTTTGATGTTCTTCATGTCGAGACGTCTGAACTTAACTTGCGGATATCTCTTTTTAAAGCGTTCGAAGAATAGATTGTATCTTTCGGGCAGTTTGTACCCGGTTCTCATATCAGCTTTATAAACAAGAAGATCCTTGGCTTTTTCATATCCGGCGAAAAACTTATGGTAATAGGAAGGATTCCACGGAGACATGAACATCGGTGTACTATCATAACCATCAAGTACAAATCCCCAGTTTTCAGCCACAGGGTGAATGGGACCTCTGAGGGAACTCATACCCCTTTGCAAAACCCATTCTTCGGCAGCCTCAATCAGCATGTCGGCTGCATTGGAATCATCTATGCATTCAAATGCTCCAAAAAATCCAATCTTAGCTTTATAGAATTTGTTATGGTTGAAATCAATATAAACTATGGTTCTTCCAATGGCATTTTGCTTTTCGTCATAAACCAGGAACAATACAAAATCAGAGTTGCTCAATATAGGATTTTTCTTCCCATAGTATGCATTGTTTTCATCCATCCACATCGGCGGCACATAATACGGGCTTTTTGAATGGAGCCGGGCCGGAAGCCTTACAAAATCCTTCATATGCTTTTTTGTCGTTACTTTTGTCAATATCATAATGACACCCTGCTGAACTTATCCTCGAAATGATATTTCCCTGAGCCAACTGATACTTCCATGTGGTTACCTGGTAAAACTATTCTTGAACTGCAATTAACAGGTATTTCAACATTCATATGAAATTTTTCTTCAGATATGTACCATTCAACACTGATTCGTCCATGGATGGAATCATAATGTCCCCTGGCAGAGTCTATTCCTTCAATTGGCATCGGTTCTATTTTTACTTCACTGTATCCGGGTTCCATGGCCATTATTCCAAGGATGTACTTGTAAATCCAGTCCCCTATTGCTCCATAGGCATAATGGTTGAATGAATTCATTGCGGGATCTTCGAAGCTGCCGTCAGGTTTAATGCCATTCCACCTTTCCCAGATTGTAGTAGCACCTTTTGTGACAGGATAAAGCCATGATGGATATTCTTTTTGCATAAGAAGTTTTCCCGCCAGGTCATGCCTGCCGTTTTCAGTCAGCACAGGGCATAACAGTGATGCTCCTACAAATCCGGTCACCATTTGATCGTTGTGTCTTTTTATGTTTTCAACCAGCATATCAACCAGTTTATGCCTGAATCTTTCTTCAACAAGATTGAATTTCAATGCAAGGAGCAATCCGGTCTGTGTTTCACATACCAATCTTCCACCCGGAGTAATGAATTCATTACGGAAGGCTTCAACAATCTTTTCATGAAGTTTTTTATATTTTACAGCATCATTTTTATAGTCAAGGGCTTCTGCCGTTTTAAAAAGTATTTCAGTTGAGCGGGCAAAAAATGCAGATGCAATATAGTTTCTGTCAGTTGAACCTGTTGCAGAATTGATGGAAAATTTTCTATAGGTATAATATTGCTCCATATCAAGTGCAAGCCAGTCGCCGAAGTGGTGTCCGGTTGTCCAAAGATATGTATTACCGGCTTCGCGGGCAATATATTCAACCCAGGCTTTCATACTCTCATATTGCTCCTCAAGAAACTGAGGATCCCCGTATCTTTCGAACATTTCCCATGGAATAATTGTAGCTGCATCCCCCCAGGCCGCAGAATTTCCGGGCAGACTGTCTTCCTTTGTCAGAACATCAGGAATTACATTAGGTACTGATCCATTTGCACCCTGGTCGGAAGATAAATCCTTAAGCCATTTTCTAAAGAACAAAGCAGTATCAAAATTAAATGCAGCAGTACTACAGAAAACCTGAGCATCTCCGGTCCACCCCAGTCTCTCATCCCTTTGAGGACAATCTGTTGGAACATCAAGGAAATTCCCACGCTGACCCCACTCTATATTGTGCTGAAGCTGATTGATCAATTCGTCAGAACATTCGAAGTATCCTGTTTCAGCCATATCAGTATGAATCACACATGCCCTGAAGTCCTCCATATCAATTTCATCGACCCCTTCAATGCATATATATCTGAAACCATGAAACGTAAACCTCGGACTCAATGTCTCTGCTTGTCCGCTGCTTATAAATCTGTCAGTATTTTTTGCTGCCCTCAAATTTTCCGTATAAAAATTACCTTCTTTATCAAGAACTTCTGCGTGTCTTATTACAATCTTAGTACCCTTGGGAAAAGAACAGTCAAATTCAACAAAACCTGTAAGATTCTGCCCAAAGTCAATTACCACCTCTCCTTTTGGTGTCTTTATCAATTCCAGAGCCGGAAGTTTCTTAATAATCTTTATATGTCCGGTTTCCTGTGATACAAGCATATCCTTCGGGTAATCATATTTCACAGCACTTTGGATTTTTTCAAAGACAATGTTTCTGTCCTGTGTTTCTCCGTGATATATTTCACTGTATCTTACCGGACCCGTGCCATAGGTGAAGCTGTCATCAGAGGAAATGATTTCTGTCTTACTGTTACTGTAATCAATATGTAATTCCATCAGGACAGCAGCCTTGGGGCCATATATGTCTTTATTGTGTTGAAAACCAATGTTTCCTTTATACCAGCCTTTTGCCACCGTTATCATCAAGTCATTTTCACGTTTTAGCATATCGGTAACATCAAAGGTCTGATATTGCAGTCTGTTCCTGTAACTTGTCCATCCCGGATTGAAATAAGTATCAGAAACACGTTGATTGTTCAGTTCGATGTCATATATGCCAAGGGCTGTTATATAAATCCTTGCTCTTTCAATGTCTTTGTCAGTATTGAACTTCCTCATAAAGACCGGACAGGCTTCTTCATCATCAGGCATATCATGGGTTATCCACCCTGCATTGAAACCATCCATGATACCGGTCTCAAAATGTGCCTGTGATGATGCTGTATTGTCATGGTTATCATGGCATACAAGTATTACATCGTAGCAGGTTCTTGGTTTCAGTGGTTCCCCATTGTATTTAACATGTGCCGATTGTCCGGAATGTACAGTGCCGCTGTCCCACATGACACTTACATTATCAAGGACTTTCAATGAGTAGGATGTTTGCTCAGTTCCGTTTTCATCTGACTCAAGTTTCCAGGCAAACCCTGGTTTTGCCAAATCCAATCCTGTTGGGTTTGGCCTGTAATCAACAAGAATCTCTTTTATTTTTAACATATTTTCTCCTAAAACGGTCTTTTCTTTTATGGAAAGCCTTTATATATATAGATCCCTTCTTTTATATGATATATATCCTGCCAACAGACTCACTATGATTATAGTTGCTGATATCAATACATACATCAAGTCAAGTTCCATGTTGTTTTTTATCAGCAGTGTATCAAAATATTTAAAAGGAGTTATGTATTTGAAGAATTCAAATGTATCACTCAAATCTGAAATAATTGACATCAGGTATGTTCCGATTATAAGGCTCAATCCAATATATCCACTTATTTTGTGTCTTTTTGTAGTACAACCCAACATTATACCAATTGAAAGAAATAGCAGCTGAAGTATAAAAGTACTCAATACCAGAAGCCATATGAATTCAAGGAAGCCTTCCTCGGGCAGATACTTTTGTGCTGTTATAAGAATAAGGGCATACAGGAAACCTATTATTACCAGGCAGTTCACCAATGAGGCAATAATTTTTGCTGTGATAATTTTGCTTCTTTTCACCGGCATGACCAAAGCAAATTCAACGGTTTTGTCTCTTTCTTCCTTGACAATTATAGAATTCCCTTTAAGTATTGCCTGAATGCTAAGCATGAGGGCGAAATAAGTAAAAAGAATTCCATAGAATCCGGTGAGTGTCGTGAGATTGAATGAATTCATTTTGAATGCTTCCAGGAGTTGTTCCGGTATCCCATCAAGAATGGCAAGCATTTCTTCATTGTTTGCATAAGCAGAGAATTCGGTCATATATACTATAACCAAAACTGTAAAGATACCACACCATGTCAATATCGATTTCAAGCCCGTCCGAAGCTCTCTGACTACTATATTCATACCGGTCTCCTAACTCGCTGAATGTATGTTTCTTCGTATATACAGGATATAACTTGAAACCATCGCCACTAATATAACTGAACAGCATATAGCTACCATAAGTGTGTCATAATTTCCGTTGATGATAAGGAAATTTGGTTCAAAATATTTGAAAGGCGTAATATATCCCAGTGTATCTTCTCCTATTATGCTTCCAACGGTACTGATCATGTACATCCCAAATGACAGTCCCATTGCATATGGGAGTACACTTTTAATTTTCTTCAGAATGACCGATACCAGCATTCCCACGGAAAAGAAAAATAACTGGAACAATATCATAAAACCAGTCATTTTAACAAGAATTGCAACATCATAATCCTTTCCTGCCCTGAACAATTCAACATTCAGGAAAGTACTGCCGATGGTAAATGCCCATGTAATTAGCAAAGCGCAAAAGGCAGCCCATGTCTTCGATAAAAATACCCTGGTCCTTGTTACAGGTCTTGTAAGAAGAAAATCAGCAGTCATGTCCCTTTCCTCTTCAGAAAGTATGGAAAAACCATATATCGATGACTGAACCGCTAGGGTCAGTTGGACAAAGACCATGCACATTGTAAAATATCCGACAACACTTCCGATATCAACCCCTGACATTCCAAAGGCCTGCAGCAGCTCCTTTGGGTAGTTTTGCATGATTATATCAATCATATCCGTTGATTGGGTGAATGCAGAATAGACTGACATGAATAAAATTATTATGCCGAATATTGAAACAGACCATATTAATGCGGAAACAAGCTTTAATTTTACTTCCCGTTTAAAAATGTTCATCTTTGTCTCCTATTGATAGTAATGCATGAAGATTTCCTCCAGGTCCGGTTCAACAATATTCAAGTCCAGGACACTGTTTTTCATAACAAGGCTCAGGAGTTCATTTATATCCCCCTTGTAAAGAAATCTTATTTCTCCATCAATTACCTCTACATTGCTGACACCGGGATATTTTGATGGATTTCCTGCATTTTTGTTTGTTTTTACATACACTTTTTTATATGTGTCTTTGCGGAGCGTCGCAATATCCTCAGTTTTAACTATATGTCCTTGTCTTATTATGGCCACTCTATTACAGAGCTTCTGGACTTCTGC
>JAFGIJ010000076.1 GCA_016929655.1 Clostridia bacterium | reverse complement strand
TCCATGTATCCAGCCATATCCGGTGTATCTTCCGGGTAGAAAGATGGATTTTCGTAGGAATTTCCACAGGAAGGATAAAGGGGACAGTTCCTGTCTATCGGTGAATAGTAAATTGCAAGGGGGAAATTTCTTTTGTGACATTCTTCAGACAGTTCCTTTAGAATATCCCTTCCATATGGTGTGTTCATTACATTGAAATCCGTATATTTCGTGTCAAACATACAGAAACCATCAATGTGCTTCGAAGTAAAACAAATATAGTCTGCACCCATTTCTTCAGCCAAATCCAACCAAGCGGAAGGACTGAATTCAGTTGGGTTAAACTCCTTGGCATAACGGACATACTCATCCCTTGGTACATTTGCCCTATATCCGTGCTGCTCATGCCACGCGCCGACTGAATAAATTCCCCAATGCACAAAAAGACCAAGTCTGTTTTCAAAGAACCTGTCACGTTTGTCATTGAAATATTTTTTCATATTTTCTACCCCTGCATAATTTTATCACAACTTTACATTTAATATGCCGTTGTTGTATAGTACCATAAACACAGGAGATTGATGTTATGAATGGCAGGGAAAGATTTTTAAAGACATTTGAGTTCGAAAAGACTGACAGACCGTTTTACTGGGAAACCCCCGGTGCCTGGGCTGCTACGATACAACGTTGGAAAACCGAAGGATTTGACAAGCCTGCCGGTGTTAGGTTTTCTGACTTCTTTGGAATGGACAGCATGAAATGGCTTCCTTTCAAAGGCGGATGGACGGGTAACCCCTATGAGCCGATGTTTGAAACTGAAATTCTGGATGATGACGGAGTCAATGTTACAATGCTTGACAGGTATGGCATTGTCAAAAAAGAAAGAAAAGTCAATCCGGAAACATCAATGCCACAGTTTCTGGAATTCCCGGTTAAAAAAATAGATGATTTCAGAAATAAAATACTTCCACGCCTTGAACCTGGTTCCCCTGAAAGATTTCCTGATGATTGGGCTTTACTGATAGAAGAATATGCAACCAGGAATTATCCACTCGGAATGTATGTAATAGGTCCATTTGGATTTCTTCGAAATTTACTTGGTGATGAAGAGCTTATGTATATGCTTTATGATGATCCCGAAGCAATACATGAAATGATGTATGTTTGGGAAAATTTCTACAAATCATTCATCCTGCGTGTCTGTGTTGATGTTGTTCCTGACTTTGTAATGATCTGGGAAGATATTTGCTACTCCAACGGACCCCTTGTTTCACCTGCTAATTTCAATGAATTCATGGCACCATATCTAAAAAGAGTTATAACGGTTATGGCTGAATCAGGAATCAGGGGAATTGTCGTTGACACGGACGGAGATTGCACAAAGATGCTTCCCATATATCTCGAGTGCGGAGCCAATGGATTTTATCCCTTTGAAGTTCAGGCAGGAATGGACATTGTTGCATTGAGAAAGCAATACGGAAGCAGTTTCGTCATAATCGGCGGGCTCAATAAAAAACTTCTGGCTGACAGCAAGGAAGCAATAAAGGAAGAAGTAGACCTTAAGGTTCCGTTTATGCTGAAACACGGTGGTTATATTCCAATGCTTGACCATACGGTTCCTCCGGATGTACCCTATGAAACTTTCAGATATTTTATATCCTATGTGCGTGAGGTTTCTAAAAAATAGAATTCAAATGAAACAAATGATTCAAAATTTCCAGTAGTCAGCCGCTGTTCCTGGATTTTATAACCTTGAGCCTTGAAAAATTTTCGCGTTCCTTTTCTTCAAGGTAGTCCTGTATATATTTCACTATCTCGGTATATTTGGGGATAATTATATTCTTCAGTGCATTGGCTCTTTTTTTGGTTTTCATTACGTTCATTGCCAGCCTGTATACAGCATTTTCAATCTCAGCCAGTTCTGCGGTCAGATCCTTCACTTGATTGAACTTCTCATATGCTTCATCAAGGGATGAACTGGTTCTTGAAAAACCATATTTAGGTTCAGGTGGTTTTTTGTCATAATCAACCATTGGTATATCAACACCCATTATGCTCCTGAACCTGACCACCACAGACTCATCTTCCGCAAATGTATACCCAAGCTGTTCTACATTGCTTATTCCAAGGGTTATGTTTGCAGACTGAAGGGCATGGTAAGCATCCTTGAAAGTTGAATCAATCTTTGATTGAACCAATTGTGCCCTGTCAATCAAAGACATCATTTCCATGGTAAGAATGTTCCTTTTTTTATCGAGGAGTTCATATCCCTGGCCGGATAGCTTCAGGGTATTCCTGGCTTTTATAAGATTCCCCTTGGTAGGAGTCATGCCTCTTTCCATCAGAATCCGCCGCTTCCCTTCTCATCATAATATTTATCTAGTATTTCCGGTTTTATCCTGTCAAGTTCTTCCCTTGGCAAACCCGACACAAGGGTCCACCCAAGTTCAAGGGTTTTGTTCATGTCTCTGTTTTCGTCGTGAAGCTGCTTTATAAACCTATCTTCAAAGGCTTTTCCAAAATCCATATATCTTCTGTCAATTTCGCTTAATTCATCTTCACCTATTACTGAAGCCAGCGCCCTGACTTCCTGAACTTTTGCATAGGAGGCGAACAGCTGGTTTGCAATATCCGGATGGTCTTCCCTGGTGAATCCTTCACCAATGCTGTCTTTCATAAGTCTTGAAAGGGACATAAGTATACTAACCGGAGGATGGACGCCTTTTTGTGCCAGTTCCCTGTCAAGAACAAGCTGTCCTTCGGTAATATATGCTGTGAGATCAGGCACAGGATGGGTTATATCATCATTCGGCATGGTAAGAATGGGAATCTGTGTAATAGACCCTTCTTTTCCTTCTATGATACCCGCTCTTTCATACATAGATGCAAGGTCACTGTAGAGGTAACCCGGAAATCCCTTTCTGCTTGGAATTTCTTCCAGTGATGAGGATATTTCCCTCAACCCTTCCGAGTATGATGTCATGTCCGTCATGATTACGAGTACATGCATTCCTTTTTCAAATGCAAGATACTCGGCTGCCGTGAGTGCACATCTTGGGGTAGTGATTCTCTCAACAACCGGGTCATCTGCCAGATTCTGGAACATTACAACTTTTTCAAGAACTCCACTCTCCTTGAAGCTTCTTGTAAAATAATCTGCCACATCACTTTTTACACCTATGGCAGCAAAGACTATCGCAAATTTTGAGTTGTCTTCGTCTGTAATCCTTGCCTGTCTTACAATCTGTACAGCCAGTTCATTGTGAGGAAGCCCACTGCCGGAAAAAATAGGAAGCTTCTGACCCCTTATTAAGGTCGAAAGCCCGTCAATTGACGATATACCTGTTTGAATGAAATTCCTGGGATATTTTCTGGATACAGGGTTGATTGGAAGTCCGTTTATGTCTTTTCTGCTGTCAGGGTAAATTGCACCAAGACCATCAGTAGGGCTTCCCTTTCCATCAAATATTCTACCCAGTATTTCACCTGACAAGGGAAGTCTAAGTACATTTCCGGAAAACCATGTCCTGGCGTTCTTCAGAGATATATCCGAAGTTCCTTCGAAAACCTGCACGACACAGATGTCTTCATCCATCTTGATTACACGGCCGGTTCTTCTTTCACCGCTTTCAAGCGTTATTTCTACAAGCTCCTCATAAGATGCTCCTTCGATACCTTCGAGTATGACCAGGGGGCCTTTTATTTCATATAAGTCAAGATATTCAAGTTTCATGTCTGGTTCCTCCCTCCGGTATTGCTGTATTTCAAGGTTATCCTGTTGTAAAATTCATCTATTTCTGACTTCAGATCATCAATGCCCGACAAATCATCATTTGGTATCGTATATTTCATCTGGCTTATTTTATTGAATAAACCGGACTCTACTATTACTGATACAGGTATGCCTTTTTTTACCAAATCATCAGTCCGTTCACTCAGATAAAGCATTATATTCAACATTCTGTACTGCTTCTCAATGGGTACAAATGTGTCGTTTTCATGAAATGCATTCTGCTGAAGAAAACCTACCCTGATTACCTTGGCAACTTCAAGTGTCAGCTTCTGGGAGTCAGGCAGAACATCCTTGCCAATCAACTTGACTATCTCCATAAGACGACTTTCTTCCTGAAGAATTGCCAGCAACCTGGTTCTTTTTTCCCTGAAGTGTCTGTCTGTTTTTTCTTCATACCACTCTGACAATTCATTTATATATTCGCTGTAACTTTCCGTCCAATTGATTGCAGGATAGTGCCTTGAATATGCCAGGGATTTATCAAGGGCCCAAAAGCATCTTGTAAACCTTTTTGTATTCTGCGTAACAGGTTCAGAAAAGTCGTTGCTCTGGGGGGAAACTGCACCGATGATTGAAATTGAACCCGTTGTTCCATTCAGATTCCTGACATAACCTGCACGTTCATAAAACTGTGACAGCCTCGACGGAAGATATGCAGGATACCCTTCTTCTGCAGGCATCTCTTCCAGTCTTCCTGATATTTCTCTAAGTGCCTCAGCCCATCTTGAGGTTGAATCAGCCATAAGTGCAACATGATATCCCATGTCCCTGTAATATTCTGCAATCGTTATTCCTGTATATATGGATGCCTCCCTTGCTGCAACGGGCATATTTGATGTGTTTGCAATAAGCACCGTTCTGTCCATCAGGGAACGCCCGCTTCTGGGGTCTTTTAGTTTCGGGAAACTCTCAAGTACATCTGCGATTTCGTTTCCTCTTTCACCGCAACCTATATAAACAACAATATCTGCATCAGACCACTTTGCCAGCTGGTGCTGGGTCATTGTTTTTCCTGTACCAAAGCCACCGGGAATAGCAGCGGTTCCTCCTTTTGCAAGCGGAAACATCATATCGATGACACGCTGGCCTGTTACCAATGGCATATAGGCAGGAATTCTTTGAGCAAAGGGTCTTCCTCTTTTTACGGGCCATTTTTGCAGCATTGAAATTTTTTCAAGGCCTTTTCCTGTATCTATTTCAATTATCTCGTCTTCAATTGTATATTCACCGTCTGTTGAAACTTTTGTAACCTTCCCACGAATACCCGGCGGCACCATGACCTTGTGCATTAAAGATGCTGTTTCCTCGGTTTCTGCAATAATGGAACCCGGATGAATATCATCACCGGGCTTTACAAGAATATTTACATTCCATTTCTTTGTATTATCAGGAGCAGGTGCAAAAATACCTTTTTCGATCAGAGTTCCGCTCTTTTTCACAAGCTCGTGCAGCGGTCTTTGTATTCCGTCAAAAACTTCACCAATGATACCGGGGCCAAGGTTTACCGATAACGGGTTTCCCGTAGACTCAACAGGTTCATTGATTTTTAATCCAGTGGTGGATTCATAGACCTGGATGACAGCCTTGTCATTGTCAATGGAAATAACCTCACCTACCAGCCTGTTATGACCCACATATACCATTTCGAGCATACCAAGTCTTTGGTTGCCCTTGGCAAAAACAACCGGACCGCTGATTCCACTTATATATCCTTTTCCGGTATCTTTACTCATCTAATAAATCTCCATCATCTATTGGAATCCTGCAAATTTCAAGGAACTCTTCCCTCGCCAGCATAAGACGGGTTAAAAAAGAGCAGTCCACTCTTTTCTTGCCTGAATCACCGTACAAAATGAATCCTCCTTCAAGTCGCTCATTGCTTTTTTCCACTGTAAATCCATTTCCAATTGATGCTGCCAATTCCCTGAACATATCCATATCTTCCGGGTCAGCCATTATAATGAATTTCTCTTCAGCCAGAAGCTTTGCCGCCTGAACAAGCTCTTCTTTCATTGATTTTGGATATTCATCTGAATTCTTGTATTCTTCAATCCTTTTATCTGCCTGTCTGAAAACATCCTCAATGATTTCCTTTCTCTTATTGAACATCTTGCTTTTTCCGTCAACCAGAGCCTGGGAAATTGCTTCATTGAGTTCCTTTCTGCTGAGCCTTGTACCGGTCTGCATGGAGCGGTAAGCCTCTTCAAGAAGGTGAATTTCTGAATCTTTCTTCTTTTGTCCAATTTCTTTTTCAATTTCATCAATCATTTCCCTTTTTTTACGATGTGCTTCCCTAAGGGCCATGTCGGTGAAACTTCTTAATTTTTCATTTACCGAAAAATCATTTCTAATTTCGTCCATTTTATCTTCCTAAATCTTGACGCCGATGGCATCACGTACATATCTGGTAATAGAGTCTGCTTCTCTTGTTGTTCCGTGTCTATCCGGAACAACAACTATTAGCGGCATAGGCATATTAAGTCTTATATCACCTATTCTTTCAGGTATCATTGCCGCAAGAACTTCCGTTATCAGAATTATACCAACTTCCTTGTTATTCAGGCATGAATCTATTTCTCGCAAAACCTCATCAGGGGAATGTACTACAACCCCCTCGATGCCGGCAAGACGCATACCCTTTTGGGTATCGATATTATCGCTGATAAGATAGAATCTCATTCGCTTCTCCTATGGAAGTATAAGTATCGATACTATAAGTCCGTAGATTGCTATTCCTTCTGCCAGTCCAACAAATATAATTGTTTTTCCGAGCAGTGATGAATCTTCACTGATAGCACCAAGAGCCGCAGATGCTGATGCCGCTACCGCTATTCCTGTACCAATGGTGGCAAGTCCTGTTGACAATGCCGCAGCAAGATACCTTAACCCATTGTCTGCAGTATCTGCAACAACACCGGCTGCGGTTTCCACTTCTGCCGCAAAAGCACGGCCACCGGCAAACATTACTATCGTTGAAGTCATCAGAATACCAAGTACCAGAACAGTGTTTACAATCATGACTGTCTTTGCCTTTTTCTGGTCAGTGGTTTTCTTCCAGTAAACCACTCCGGCTGCTGAAATAACAACAATAAGTACAAGTGCCCCGATCAATAAGTCCTTCATATTTAAATACCTCCGTAAACCTTCCTATTTGCTTTCTTTTCCAATTTTTGTTGGTTTGAACTCCCTGCCGTTCCCTTTGAAGAAACGCGAAAACAGTTCATAATATTCCAGCCTGAGTCCCTGTATTCCTACAACCAGGCCTTCAAGTACAATTATTAAAATGTTTCCTATTACAAGTGCAATAATCTGACCTGTTTTTCCTTCTATTAAACGGTAAACCGACCAAATCGCCAGCGATAATCCTGCATGACTTAGTGCAAATGCACCTATCCTTACAAATGAAAGTGTATTGCTTAAAAATGACAGAACAGTTTCAAACAGTTCAAAGAAAGCTTCAACAAAGAATGTCCCCTTGTCTTTTTCAGGCAGGAATTTTTTACCTATCATCAGGTTGTGCAATGGTTCCTTCAAAAACATGAGAATCATCGGGATTATAAAGAATCCCATTGTAAACAAAAATGATGA
>JAFGIJ010000075.1 GCA_016929655.1 Clostridia bacterium | reverse complement strand
TGGAGTACTATTTGAATTGAACCGCCTGGTGCCGAACGGCATGCCAGGTGGTGTGAGAGGGGGAAGCGATTTCCCCCTACTCGATTAACGGTTTAAGCGATAGTAATTGAGCAATAGGTCTGTGCGGAAGTTTCGTACCGCAGTTACATGGATTATGCTTGAGGAACGGAACGATAGAACAGACCGTTATTGCACCCGGTATCGCGGTCTTATAAAACTTCTCTAGAATATTCTTGGAAATTTTTAATACTCATATGATACCAATGCCTATGGTCTTAATATATATACATATGCTCTCACCGGCGCAAAGCAGTTCATTTGTTCCTCGCATAAAAAATGGACAATTCACATATAGGATGCTTTAATTAAACAGAAGGAAACTTTGAATATGAAAAAGGGTTTAAAACAAGTTATTCAAAACCACTATAAATTGGATAGCTTACTTGGATACATATTTATCTCATTAATTCTAACTCGATTACTTACGGCGTTTCCGGGGTTGCCATATTTTATATATTCCGCTGGACAGATAATTCAAACAATTCTTTTAGTTTTGTTTCTGACTGGAATCGTAATAGCCGTACTCTGTGGAATATTTGATATGATACAAAATAAAAAAACAATATAGACCCGGGACATTCTGAATGAGGACTATGGAAGCTGCATTATTAATCAGTAATCCTGCACCGTTGCTTTTTCTAATTTTTTATTTTCGAAGTCCAGTATTTCCTTGAAGCCAAGAGCTTTTGCAATCATCCTGTATTGTTCAATAGCATCATCTATACTTATTTCACCGGAAATGGCTTTTTGTATGGCATCGCGTGTTGCATCATTGATATCTTTAAAAAGTTCAATATACAAATCGGAAGTTGGCTTTGTTAGTCTTTCAGGAAGAATATATGCCATTCCATTTTCTATATACTCAGCTATCCATGAGTTTATTCTTTTAGTGTTATCATTAGCTCTCAGAGCAGTGTCTTCTGCCCATGTTTCGAATCCTTGAGGAGGGGAGGGTACGTAAAAAACAACCTCATATATTGAGTATAATGCCCTGGAAGGGAGGCCTCCGATATAACCAGGACCCGGATAAGTTTTTATCGAACCTGTTTGGTCAACATATGTATTTCTGACAATGGTTTTTCCTTCAACCGTACATGCTCGTTCGTCCTGTCCGGGATAATCCCCGACAGGCCCTAGCCTCCCTGTCCAAAATCCCCATTCATCCCCGAAGAAAGTATTTACAAACCAGTTTATTGTTTCTTCCGGCTGTGGGGTATTTTTCATCAAAACCCTGGGAGACCCTGCAGGTCCTGGTCCATATGGATTAAGGTTTCTGTCAATATTGTGAGACAGGCCTCCGATACAGAGCATGTAAGCATCAGGGAATAAACCCCTTATCTTGCTTTCAGAATTAAGTGCAAAGGTGCTCGCAATGAAAGTTCCCCCATAAAATCCTGAAGATACTTTTTCAATCATTTCAGTATCGGTCATTCCAGTGAAACATTCCTGGTCAAGTATTCGTTCAGAGTAACATTCCCTAAGAAATTCAAGGCATTCGACCATCTCGGGTTTTATCATTGAATCTTCCCAGATGTCTGTGTTGGGGTTCCATGTAAGAGTTGATCCTGCATTGGTACTCAATCTTGCATCATACGCCTGGAAGATATCATGTAGATTGGAAAGACCGGCCGATGTAAAGCCGACTGTATCATCCCTGCCATTTCCTTCGGGGTCCCCGTAAGTGAAGTTATATGATGCTTGATAGAATTCATCAATAGTGTATGGTTTTCCAATTCCGAACTTATCCAACCAATCACCCCTCATGAATCTTGCCTTCCAGATTATCATTCCATCGTCCCCTGAAGGAATTGCCCAGATATCATCTTCAATTGTATATAAATCTTTCCAGTATTCCGGTATTAAAGTATTCCAGATTTCATTGCCTGCAAGATATTCTTTAAGTGGATAAATCAATTCTTTTTCCTTCCACTCTTCCACGTAAGGCCCGCCGAATATTTCCACAATACCCGTCAGTTCACCTGAGGATGCTGCCGCAGCAATGGTATCCATATATTTTGATATTGGAGGATACACAATATTTATATTTATGCCATAATGTTCTTCTATCACTCTTGGCCATATTTCCTTCCAGTCAGGATTATCCTGATAATCACCGTAAAACTGACATTCAACCAAATTAATAGCATCAGGGTCATTGAAATACATTGAAGGAGGAACAGGTAATGGAGACAATTCAAGTTCAGGGGTAGTGATGCTGAAATCAGATATATGCATACTTCCGGTTAATGCAAGTAGAAAACATATCAATATAAGAATAGAGACTGGTATAACTTTTTTCATTATGAAATACCTCACCTTTATATTAGCATTTCAGACGAAATATAGATGTGAACATTTTATTAATATTTCAGTCCTATATCTTTGGCTGTGAAAATCAGAATGATAAATCATTGTTTTTTTTGTTGAATAAATGTACGATTGGTTGCATAAAAGCACGGGGGATTTTTTTATGATTTATGAAAAGGTTGTCATGGATTCAAAAAGAAATACATCACTGACATGCTATCTTCTTGATGGTTCCACAGAATTTCCGAATGTTGGTAAAAGACCTGCAATATTAATTTTGCCGGGAGGCGGTTACCGTATGTGCTCAGACAGGGAAGCAGAACCTGTTGCAATGGCATATCTCAATGAAGGTTTTCATGCCTTTGTTCTGCGATATACAGTAGGTCCTGAATCTGCGTGGCCGGTGCCTCTTGAAGATGCTGAGAAGGCAATGGAATATATCAAGGAGAAAAGTAATCAATGGATGGTAGATAAAGAAAAAATTGCAGTCATCGGGTTTTCAGCCGGAGGCCATTTGGCTGCTGCTATTTCTACCCTCGGCAAAATTAAACCTAATGCAACAATTCTGGGGTACCCCTGTATATTGGAAGAAAGATGCAGCAGATTATGTACTCCAAAACCAGGTCTTGATGATAAGGTTACTTCTGAAAATCCCCCGACTTTTCTATTTACCACCAGTGATGATGCTGTGGTTCCTGCGAAAAATACCCTGGCATTCATGAAATCCCTGGCTGATTCAGGAGTTCCATTTGAGGCACATATATTCCAATCCGGACCACATGGATTTTCTTTGGCAAAAAGCCATACTTCGGCGGGTAGAACCGATTTTGTTAATCCAAGGATATCAAAGTGGTTTACTTTAAGTGTAGGGTGGCTCAAGGAAATTTTCGGGGATTATCCATCAGAAAAGTGATTTAGTGTTTCTGGTATATTATTTTATTGCGGTAACTTTCTATGAATAAAACATTTTTGGATGAAGATAAACCTATCTATACATGTAACAGTGAAAGCTGTTATGAGTGCGAAGCCGGTGAATTAGTTACCTGCCACTTTAATTTGAAACTGCTGATGAGGTTCTTGTTATTTGCAGTCCCATGTTTCATCATCGCAATAATAGGTATTTGTATAAATCATTGGGTTTTTCTGGCTCCATGGGTTATTTCAGTTTTGCTTTATTTCGGGTTGATTGAAATTCGGGTTATGTGCTCTCATTGCCCTCATTATGCAGAACCCGGAACAAGAACCTTGAAATGCTGGGCAAATTATGGATCTCCTAAATTTTGGAAATATAGACCGGGTCCGATGAGTTTGGTTGAAAAGATTGTTTTCTTTGCAGGGCTTGCAATAGTTTTTCTTTATCCCCCTGTAATCATGATTTTATCCGGACAATATATACTGACATCAATATATTTGATCTATACTGCAATCGGATTCTATCTTATGAAGAGGTTTATGTGCAAAAAATGTATGAATTTTGCCTGCCCCCTGAATAGAGTGGATGAAAAAGCAAAACATGCATTCAAGAAGATAAATCCAGAGATATAATAAATTCAGTATACAAATTGACGAGGAACAATTCATTTATTATCTAATAAGAAAATCATGTGCTTCATTAAAAAGCGGAAGATCAATGAACTCCAGCTGTAAATCCTTGAACAACGAAAAGGCAGCTTCCTTGTTGTTATCCAAAACCTCAATCCAAATATACGGGTTATGTTTTTTTATAATTTTTTTCATTCCTTCAAGAACTTTCAGCTCAAAGCCTTCAACATCAATTTTAATTAAGTCAATTCTATCCTGTGGATGATTCTCAATGAAATCATCCAGGGATATTACATCAAAAGAGCCGGAATCATCGTAATCGATTCTGGTTGCACCAGTGTTATTTTCAACCTGGCCGTTATAAATAATTTTACCTCTGCCAATCTTGTTTCCGACGGCTTTGTTGAAACATCCCATTACTGTTACCCCGTTGAGTTCCAGATTTTTCTTCAACTGACGAAAAATTTCAAGCTGAGGTTCAAATGAGTATACGGTTGTACCAGGCCAGCTTTTCTTAAAGAACAAAGTATGATTTCCAATATTAGCACCAACATCAATAATGCATGTAGGGTTATTGATAAGCTTTTTTACTTCAATTAAATATTCATGTTCATAAAAGCGTTTTTGAACAATTATGTCGCGGGATATCAAATCTCTTGCAACAGGAAGCTCGAAAAGCACATTTTCACTATCGCTGAAAGGTATTGAAAAAATGTTTCCGGAATTTTCTGCACGATATTTTCTTTCAAGCCTGTTACTGTTGTATTCCCACCTAAGCCGCAACAGCTTTTTGACAAAAAGCGGTGTTTTCTTATTTTCATGAAGAAGCATGCCCAGTCTCAATTTTGTCATGTGTTTGCCCTCCAGGTTATTATAAACGGGAATGGAAGTGATTTCAAAGTGAAAAGTCAAACCCGTTTTCAGAAGTATGGGCATACAATAGAAGTTATGAAACCCGAATCAGCCCATGAAGGTAATGAGCTTCCTGATGGCAGGCATGATCCGTATGAATAATGAACAAATTGTAAAAATTGTTTAAACGTTTTGTGAATATCCTGTTTCATTGCAATTGCAGTGGTAGAATGATATTGCCTGTGAGGGGGTTTTTATATAAAATACATAGTTGAGGAGACTGGTGATATAGATGAAGAATAGATTATTCATGGTTTTTTTATCGTTAATTCTGGCAGTTACGCTGGTTGCTTGCAACAGCGTTGAAACTGAGGTTTCTCAGGAGCCGGTAAGAACACCCATTCCAGTAATAGATGACGGATTACCTGAACTTGATGCAGAGATACTCATAAGGTCGGTAAATCCGAACATTAATTTAGTGGATGATGAATATCCATATCTTGAAACATGGAGTGATGTGGTGTATGACAGATTCGGTATTGATGTAAAGGTAAACTTTTTTCCATTATACAAAGTTATGAAAGAAACCCCCGAGCAACTGTACATATATGACCACATCAGAGTCAATCCACAGGAGGGACTTCTTCTTCATGACCTCAGCGATGTGGATGTTTCTTATAATATAATGAAGAAGCTTATTGACGACAGGGCAATTCTTCCTGTAACCGAGTACATTAAGGCAAGCCCTTATTATGATTTATTTGATGGTGATTTGCTGAAACTTCTGACTGATGAAAGCGGCGACATCTGGGGTATTCCAATTGACTCAGCGCATCCTATATACGAAGCAAGGGGATACAGAAAAAGCTGGCTTGAGAATCTGAATCTGAATGTTCCCAACACGGTTGATGAGTTTTATGAAGTCATGAGGGCATTCACTTATGATGATCCTGACGGAAATGATAAAAATGATACTTTCGGTCACTATGGACCCTATGATTTCAAGTATTCGTTGAATGATGTGCTGAAGGCATACGGTTTGTACAACGGTACATCATCCTTCATGGCATATAACCCGAATACAGGTACAATTGAGGATTCACTTCTTTCACCAGATGCAGTAAATGCACTTAATTTCATCAATCAGATGATTGATGAAAACCTGATCAGAAAAACCGGCCTGAGTCCGGGTGTGTATGATTCAATTATTCCGGACAACTGTGGAAGTATTCTTTGGTCGTATAGTGCAAATGATGAAATTGTTTATGCTCCAACACCATTGATTGGTACAAATTCAGCTAATCTTGTTAACGTAACTACATATGGCAGAGTGTATTTTGTTCTTGCGGGTACTGAAAATCCTGAAAGTATGTTCAATTCATTTGTTAAGCTGTTCATGGGAGACGAAGAAGCTTACCTGATGCTTAAATATGGAATTCCAGGAAGACATTTTGAAGTCAATGATACTGAAAGAACCGTTACCATCTATGACCGTTCATTGTCCAATGAAAACATAAATAAGATTGTAATCGGCAGTGGTTTGACTGTTGAAGGTGATCTTATTCTGGATCTTGCCGGAAGCCCCGGTAATTTTGCCGTGACAGATTACAGGGTATTTTATAATGAGGTACCTGATGATCCTGATGACTATTATGACCAGGCAAAGAAAGCTGCGATTGATGCATATCTTGACAGCATAAGCCAATATATCTACAAGATACCTACCAATGCGGCTCTTGTTGCAAGTGAGTTCATAGATAATTGGACCATCAAGCTTGGCAATGAAAATTATGCATATTATTATGATGTTGAACAATCAACACTTGGACAAAGAATAATAAGTATCGAAGATGCCCTTCAGGCCTACAGAGACAATATGAAACGGCTTGGTATGCAGGAACTTCTGGATGATGCAAATCTTCAATTAGGTAAAACAACTGTTAATGGGTATTGAAAAAAGCTGATGAAAGACCTGCTGAGGCAGGTCTTTTTTGTTGTATACTTTGTTTATTGCAGGTGCACTTGACTTTGCAGTTTCGGCCATTGATTTGCATATACCTCCTAATGAAATTGGTGGATACGTGCATTTGACCGGTGATGATTTTCATAAGGTGTATACATCCCTTAAATGAGAAGTTTGGGCGAAGAAACGGCTGAGTTTGAAGATATAACGGATGGATTGAAGGTTGCATACAGAGGG
>JAFGIJ010000074.1 GCA_016929655.1 Clostridia bacterium | reverse complement strand
ATAAAACATTTCGAGTAAACACCCCTCGGGTATTTACTCGAAAATCAGGTAAATACCCGAGGGGTGTTTACTCGAAAATCAGGCAAATACCCGAGAGGTGTTTACTCGAAAGTCAGGATTTATCTAAATGAGGCCTGTAATTATTATGTATTATAATGATATAATTAAGCTTGAATTTCAAACCGAATATTGGGTTTTCTAAAACAGGAGGAGTTTATGAGGCGGCACAGGACCATCATCATTCTTATTACACTGGCATTGGTTGTTTTTCTTTCGGGATGTACAGCAAAACTGAATAGAGTAGTTCCAAAAGCTGCGGCACCGGGTTCCATTATTACTTTGAAGGGTTTCTGGTTTGGAGAGGAACCTGGGGAAGCGGATGTATATTTCGGTGACATCAAAGCGGTTATAACCTTGTGGAGTAAAAGGGAAATATCCGTAAAGGTTCCAAATGGTACAGGGTCCACAGAAGTTTTTGTAGAAAAAGACGGAAAGATGTCCAAAGGCTCAGCCTTCACATATTTGGAAGAAGAATATGAGCCGCTAGGGGATTCAGTAACAACCCAGTCCGGGGCAGTCCTTGAAGTGGAAGGAGTTACAGTTACAGTGCCACCCGGAGTTGTTGGCAGTGGAATTGAAATAACTGTATCAGCTGTTAACAATGCCCCTTTGCATGATGAAGATATGTACATGGATAGCCGTGTTTATAAAGTTGAGATGGAAGACTATACTGAATTCAATGATTTTCTTATGCTTGAATTTGCAATTGAAAAGGGAATGGATGACAGTTCATATATAACTGCTGCTTACTGGGATGAAGATATAAACGAATGGGTACAGGCACCTTCTCATTACGACTCCGCTAATGGTAAGGTAAGGGTTTATACCGACCATTTGACAAATTGGAGATTGCTTGCCTTAAAAAAGATTTATGACATCTATGAGACTGACCACTTTCTCATTGCCTATGACGTAAAGGATAAGACAGAAATTTCCGGGCAAACAGGTTCACGGGCTGCAACGGATATGGCCATTAAGATAGGGGCTGCTCTTGATGATGCCTATGCGAGATATATAGTTGAAATTGGAAATGGAAATTCTCCGAATTATATGGTCATGGAGCTTGCGATAATGTCAGCCTCATTGAATCCTTCGAGCTGGTTCAATGACAACAAGGAAACGGTGGACACAAGGCTTTTGGTAAAGATGTCATCGTCATATAATAAGTATGGAGCTGAATACAGCTGGACAACCGGTCAGTTGATCATTCCCACCAAATACAGTGATGAAAAGGACCTGAGGACAACTGCCGCACATGAGTTGTTCCATGCATTCCAGAACCATAGACTCACTGTGTTGCAAATGAGCAATGCAAGGTGGCTCATGGAAGCAACTGCAGAATATGCAAGCTATTATGTGGGAAATAGTTTTACAATAGACAAACTTCACACATTTGCAAAGATGGACAAAAACCTCGAATTTTTTGAAAACCGGGGAGGTGGTCATGAATATGGCATGGCTTCATATATCAAATTTCTCAGTGGAAAAGGGGTATCATTCGGTAGTATGTGGAATGCCATCGTTGCTGGAAAATCTGATGCTGCAGGAGCCTTTGATTCATATGTCAAGGCTGCAACCGGAGAATCAAATCATGTTAACTATAGAAAGTTCTGGCAGAATGTGCTGACCAACAGCAAAATGCCTGATTTCGGTATCACGGATATTGGAGTCAGGGCAAGGTCCATCGCCTCAGGTTCAACGCAGAGCACTAGACTGAACGTAAAGAATGACTGGGCTATGGCGGCGCTGCTGACAAATCCGAGCAAATACAATTCAGATGGAACAAGGACATTGATCATTGAATCAGACGGTGATGTTCCTGCTTCGGCGCTCATTGAAGCATTCAGGGTCGGCGGATTTGACAAAAAGGAATTCAGCCATGACAGGACAGACGGCGGAACCAGCAGTATCGGGATACTCGGTACACTGTATCCATTCATAGCAGTTGACTTTATAGAAAGCAGCAATCAAGCTGTTTACATAACCGGATATAGTGGTGAAAGCGGAACAATTGGTATCAAAGTAAGTGATATACCACTCAAACTTACACCACAGAAACTGGAGGATGTTCAACCCTATAAAACATACAAATTCACTGCCGCAGCAAAGAATATCCCGACATCAATAGCAAACGTCAGGGTAAGATGGGAACTGGCTGACGGAACTTATTTGCAGTCCGATGAAACAGATAACAAGAGGGGCAACATAACCGGAAAATTGACCCATGAATTCGATGAGGATTCCCTGCAGGATATAATTGTGATTTTTGAAGATGTAGCATCGGGCAGAAAGATAACATCCGGTAGGATAAACATCAGTGATGTCCAGGTCATAAGTGTCTCATATGAACCCCAAATGCCGATGGTGGGTGAAAAAATAAATCTGGAAGCCAACGGGAAAAGTGATTGGTATTATAAGTGGGAGATGGAATCGCCTGTGACGGGTCAGGGAATGACAAAGGCAACAGTTACATATAATGAAACAGGAAGACACCAGGTTACAGTCAAGGCATACAGTGATTCCGCAATGACAAAATCCGTAGGATTCGGTAGCGTTATGATTGAGGTAATGGAGAAGGCAGTCGATGCTACACCTGAACCAGATCCGACGGAACAACCTTCTCAGCAGCCCGATGAACGGACAAGGTGGTTGGAATTTGACCGCGTTGAGTACCTTCCCGGTGAAAGTATGACCTATGAAATAAAGACCAATTCGGTTGGAGCAACCACATATGAATCATTGAACTATTACAAATGGTCCGCAAAACCTGCAGATGAAGCCACAATGAAGACATATAGTGAATTAATGGGCAAAACGGAAGTATATACGGATAAATCCGGTTCGCCCGGTTATTATTCTCCGGAAGTACCGGGTAAATATGAAGTCACCGGCATATTTGTTCAGGATCCTACTGTTACTATCACCGGGACCTTTGTGGTCAAGGACGGCACAGATGGAATCTGGCGGCGTGTTGCTTACACATATCCGCAAACCGAACAGTATGATTCAACCACGACGAGCAGCGATGATATCAGGATAACCACAAGGACCGTTGGAGAAACAACCAAGCTTTCATACAACGTAACAATGACCACCTCCTATCCCGACGGTAAAACTACGGTCAAGAAATATGAGATGAAGTGGAGCGAGCTGCCGGAAACGATGGTACCGGGAGAAATAATAAAGCTTTCATTCAGCAGCACATATGAAGGAGAATCAGGAACACCCGGCAGAAGCGGACTTGCCGTTTTCTACAATGAACGGGGCAATGAAGCGGGAATCAAGTCTGAAACCTCATATGCTGGGTGGGACTCAGGGCTTGATACAGTAATCGTTGAATTCGAAGTGCCTTCCTACGGAACCTTCGGTAACGCTGCAAAGAAACTGGATATGATATCAGGAACAGGCCTGTATACTGAAAACAATGCCAGATTCATTCCGGAAAACTATATTTACAGGGTAATTGCAGCATATGTATATGAAGAGGACGGACGAACTTACTGACCCAAATAATTGACATGCACTTTGTATATATGTTAAAATAACAGACCGATGAACCACCTGCTGAGTTATTGGAGACTCCGACCAATTACACGGCTGGCGGCGATAAAAAATTAGGAGGCATATTTATGCAGACAGAACAGAAACAGGAAATAATTACCAATTACAAGTTGCACGAAAGTGACACCGGGTCTCCGGAGGTGCAGATTGCGATTCTAACGGAAAGAATCAATCATCTGAATGAACACCTTAAGACCCACAAGAAGGATCATCACTCAAGAAGAGGGCTTCTGAAAATGGTTGGACACAGGAAGGCATTGCTGGCCTATCTCATGAAAAAAGACATCAACAGATACAGAGATATAATCGGCAAACTTGGTTTGAGAAAGTAATAGTACGGCGGAGTATATCCGCCGTTACTTATGTGGAAAAGTTGAAGATTGTGATCGGATACTGCAACAGAAAATTAAAACTTGAACTTATGCAGAGTGTGAGTTTTAATTTTCTGCGTATCCGATTGCTGTTTGCTTAATGAAAGGAGCAAAAAATGCACAAAGAACACAGGATATTTGAAACACAATATGCAGGAAAGAAATTTGTAGTTGAAACAGGAAAGCATGCACTGCTGGCCAATGGGTCATGTCTTATCAGATATGGTGATACAACACTGATATGTACGGTTACAGCATCTGACACACCAAGGGATGGTATAGACTATTTTCCGCTGTCAGTAGACTATGAAGAAAGAATGTACTCAGTAGGAAGAATCCCCGGAGGATTCAAGAAGAGGGAATCAAGGCCTTCAGACAGAGCAATTCTAACAGCCAGGGCCATTGACAGACCTATGAGACCACTTTTCCCTGACGACCTTCGCAACGATGTTGTTATAGTTTGTACCGTATTGTCAGTAGAGCAGGACAATCAGCCTGAATTGGCTGCTATGATAGGATCTTCACTTGTAGTAACTATATCAGACATTCCTTTCAACGGTCCTGTAGCTGCAGTAGCAGTCGGACTTGTCAAGGGAGAAATAGTTATTAACCCGGATGCTGAACAAAGACTGGTATCAGACATGTACATGACCCTTTCCGGAAACAGCGAAAAGGTTTGCATGATTGAAGTCGGGGCAAATGAAGTGCCTGACGATGTAGTATTTGAAGCAATTCAAAAAGGCCACGAAGAAATAAAGAAAATGTGTGTTTTCATCAATGAGGTTGCAGCAGCCATAGGAAAACCTAAATTTGCATATGAATCCAGTGCAATACCAGAAGATGTACTCAGTGAAATCAAGGCATTTGCCTATGATGAGCTTAAAACCGGAATGATGTCAGATGACAAGAGAATCAGGGAAGAAAACCTTGCCGCAACAACAGCCAGGATCAAAGCTGAATTCGGCGAAAAATATGCAAATTCACCTAACCTTATCGGTGAAGTAATATACAAACTGGAAAAGAAAGCCGTGAGAGAGCTTATTCTTAAGGATCACAGAAGGGTTGACGGCAGAGGACTCACTGATATCAGAGAACTCTATAGTGAAGTCGGCATACTCCCAAGGACACATGGATCCGGATTGTTCCAAAGAGGTCAGACTCAGGTTCTAACAACTGTAACCCTCAGCTCTATAAGTGACAGTCAGAAAATTGACGGACTTGACGATGCAGAAACAGAAAACAGATATATGCACCACTACAATTTCCCACCATATAGTGTAGGGGATGCCAAATCTTCAAGAGGTCCCGGAAGAAGGGAAATCGGCCATGGTGAACT
>JAFGIJ010000073.1 GCA_016929655.1 Clostridia bacterium | reverse complement strand
AGAATAAACCTGGTCAGAATTGATAACCTCTGCAGGCTTGATGACCCTGTGGAAAAACTCGAAGATACAGATTTCAATGAATTGTGTACAAAAATTTTACAGGCCAGGGAAAAAGGAGCATCCGTCATTTGTTCCATGGGAGGGCATGTAATCAAAAGCAGACTTTCAAGGTACATCATTGAGATGATGAAAAATGGAACAATAACACATGTTTCGGGCAATGGAGCGGTTAGCATACATGACTTTGAACTTGCATATCTTGGGGGAACTTCCGAGGATGTACCTACGGCAATAGAGGACGGTTCCTTCGGTATGTGGGAAGAAACCGGAGCAATGATGAATGAAGCCATACAAAAGGGTGTGGAACTTGGGATGGGTTATGGTGAAAGCCTGGCAGTATACATAGACCAGCACCCGGAACTTTTTCCATACCGGGATGACTGTGTGCTTTACCAGGCCTGGCTTAACAATGTGCCTGCCACGTACCATGTAGCTCTTGGAACTGATATCATTCATCAGCATCCTACCTGTTCAATGGGAGCCATTGGGGCTGCCAGCGGAGTGGATTTCAAACGCTATTGCCACTCGGTTTCAAAGCTGGATGGAGGGGTTTTTCTAAACTTTGGTTCAAGTGTAATTGGTCCGGAAGTTTTCCTGAAAGCCCTTTCAATATGCAGAAATCTCGGATATGAAACCTATAAAATAACTACTGCAAACTTTGACCTTGTGGACCTTGGTGATTATAAACGAAAGCTGACCTATGACGATGTCAATTATTACTACAGACCAAGGAAGAATATTGTAAACAGACCTGTCAGCATGGGTGGGAAGGGCTATCATTTCTGTCTTGACCATTCGGTTTCAATACCAAATTTATATATGAGGACCAAAAAATGAACAATGGGAAAATCAGTCCATGGGATGCAAAATTTGGCTTTTTCTGGTACAACGACGATGAAATTTTCAGATTCACTGAAGCAGATTTCAATGATAAAGCCCGAAGGATGGCTGAATCGGGAATAAATATCGTAATTACATTCAGCTGCACTCATTTCAGATGGAGTATGAAGGAAAACTGGGATGTTATCACCAGGTGTCTTAAAAATGTTGTCACTGCGTGCCACAGATATGGAATCCTTGTTGTTGAACATCATTCATCGCACCTTACATTTGATCCTTGCGATGAGGAAGAGTGGGATTATATGGAGCGGGTGTTGAATAAAAGACTAAGCTCCATAGATTCCTGGAGTGGTCTTAGGGAATATGTCCGGGAAAAAACCATCAAGGGCACCGAATCATTCAGGCAGATTGACGGAAGAACCGGAGAGTGGGCCCGTTCCAGCTACAAGGGATGGTGCATGTGCTTCAACAACCCTGACTATCGAAAGGAGTATTTTGGTTATCTGGAGCAGTTGTACAAAGTAACAGGAATAGACGGAATCATGACAGACGATGTCCAGTATTTCGGTGAAGGAAATGCCTGCACATGCGAGCATTGCCGTAAAGGATTTTTAAAGGAATATGGATATGAGCTTCCAAAACCGGGAACATCCTGGAATTCTTTTTATAACGACTTTGATAATCCGGTATTTGTTGCCTGGCAGAAGTTTAAAAAAGATTCAACACTGAGATTTCATGAAAATGTTGATGAGCATTTCAAAGGTCTTGGCCTTGAACTGCTAAGACCCAATTATGTTTCAGGAAACATAACATTCAACTGGACCAGCTATGCCTTTGAAAAAGCACTGCATCTATGGGACTGGGCTTTTCAGGAAAATTGTTTTTCATTTGTAATAAAGTATTCATGGCCGCAGTTTTTGACTGAATCGCATCACCGTTACAATATGGGTCGACTCAAGGGAATTCCTTCTATGTCCATGTTCTACCCTGACAGATATGACTCCTTCTATTTCACCTGGGCTCTTTCAATGGCATGGGGGCAGCTTTTTACAGCCACTCCGGAAGGTGAGGACATGTGTGATGTAGAAAAAATCTTCCGCGATTTTGAAAAGAAACATAGCAGAATTCTCTTCAATCAAAAGAAAAAAGCAGATGTTACAATTTATTGGTCCTACGAAACCGCCAATTTCTGCAACCCCAAGGAATGCAATCATATAACAGCAGTAAAAAGCTGGACACAGGCACTGACATTTGCAGGATATTCAACTGACATGGTATTTGCATCAGAAGAGACCATAGACAATGATGTACATTCATTCCTTGTAGTTCCCGATGTCTGGATTCTGGGTGATGAAGAGCTGAACAAGATTGATAAATTCATTGACTGCGGTGGCAAGGTGCTGTTTACAGGAAAACCCGCCTGTGCAACAGGAACTCCCCTTGGGCATTTATCCGACAAAGCAGTTTTCATGTCAGATACAGACCTTGACAATAAGTATTATGAACCATTCAGCGTTGACAGGTGGAAGCGAACATCAGACAGAAAGAAGCTTCCTGAATTCTTTGCAGACAAAATGGCTGAATCCGCAGAAGCAATTATCGGCAAACATGTAACCAGGACAGTGTTGCTTGAAAAACAGGAACCTATGCTAAACACATATTTTTCATATGATTCCACGGGTCGGAACATGCTTGTCCATATTATAAACGCCATGGGTACACTGGACTCCACCTTTGAAGACGGAGGGCATTCAGATACAATTCACGCCTTTACAAAGAATTGCCCCAGGCTGACATCATTTGATGTCGGTGTCAGGGTTGATGGAGCAGGGAAGGCTTTCATGCTCTCAATTGAATTCG
The DNA here is from genome assembly GCA_016929655.1 of Clostridia bacterium. Lineage (GTDB taxonomy): Bacteria > Bacillota > Clostridia > DUPQ01 > DUPQ01 > JAFGQE01. The sequence continues at coordinate 879 of JAFGIJ010000073.1, read as the reverse complement.
ATGGAGAAAAAGAATTGAAAACTTCAAGGTCCGGTGAGTATCTGACCATAACAATTCCCGGCAATACATTCAGCGGTCATGCAATTATAAGGATACCGATCGGGCAGAAAGAAGAAAAATGAAGGAGACGGATTTATTCCAACCTGTAAAGGAGCTTCTGGAAGAGCTTGGGTATGATATCAGGTCTGAAGTCAGGGATGCGGATATCGCAGCCATGAAGGACGGTGAACTCATCATTGTTGAACTGAAGACGTCATATAATCTAAAGCTTATCATTCAGGCTACAAAAAGACAGAGGCTGACGGAGAATGTGTATATCGCAATTCCAAGGCCTGTTTATAAGAAAAGGTTCAAAAGGGATTTCAAGGACAAGGAATATTTGCTGAAAAGACTGGGTCTGGGTTTGATTTTCGTTGCCATGGATGTTGAAAATCCTTATGCCGCGGTTGTCATGGACCCATGTGATTTCGACATGGAAAGAAGCCGTGTGAATTCAGGAAAAAGAAAATCAAGGCTCCTTGAGGAGTACAGGGGAAGGTCTGCCAACTATAACAAAGGCGGAAGTGTGCGGGCAAAGCTTATTACTGCATATCGTGAAAAAGCTCTGTCCGTAGCATTCATCATGAAAGGCAGTGACTCCGTTACAGGATCAGAAATAAAAAAAGAAGGCGGACCCCCGGATGCTACAAATATTCTATATAACAATTATTACGGGTGGTTTGAAAAACTGGGAAGAGGAACATACAGACTGTCGGATGAGGGCCAGAGGGCATTGGAAGAGGGCATTGAAATTCTTGAATCCATTGGTTTGGTGAAATCAAAATGATTCGTTAACTACTAATTTAATTATTTGTGCATAAACTATAATTTATGACATTT
>JAFGIJ010000072.1 GCA_016929655.1 Clostridia bacterium | reverse complement strand
TTTGTAAAATAGATTCTGATGGAACAATCTCTGCTGCTCATGTTCTCGAATGTATCGATAAGAATACAACTTTGGTTACCATAATGACAGTTAACAGTGAAACCGGTACTTTTACAGATTTGAATGGTATGGCTGAAGTTATCAAGGAGTTGAGTCCAACTGCCGTAATCCATACAGATGCTGTTCAGGCCTTTGGTAAATACAAGATGGACATGGCTGCAAAAAGTAACATTGATATGCTTTCTGCAAGTGCACACAAGATCAAAGGGCCAAAGGGAGTGGGTTTCTTGTTTGTAAGAAAAGGCACAAAAATTGTTCCATTGATTGATGGGGGCGGTCATCAGGAAGGCATGCGATCAGGCACTGAAAATACAGCAGGTATAGCAGGATTTGCTCTGGCGGCAGGTATATTCAATGAAAAGCAAAAAGATTATTATACATACCTTAAAAATCTAAAAGATTATCTTATAGAATCCATTGAAAAGACTATAGATGGATATATAATAAACTCACCTGAAAATTCCAGTCCTTATGTGCTGAATGTTGCTTTTCGTGATATTTTAGCTGAAACTCTTTTGAATCATCTTTCAGGCAAAGGTATATATGTATCTGCCGGTAGTGCGTGTTCTTCACGTAAGAAAAATGGGTCACATGTTCTTAGGGCTATGAATGTTCCGGAAGATTTTATAAATGGAGCTGTACGGATCAGCTTTGAACCCGATTCCACAAGGGAATCAATAGATATGTTTGTCAGGGAAACCGCTGCAATATTACCTATTTTAAGAAAATTCAGGAGAAAATAATGGAACGACTGTTATTGATCAAATATGGAGAGATAATGCTTAAAGGTCTTAACAGACCTGTCTTTGAAAAACAGCTTGAAAGAAATATCAAAAGGGTTCTCGATGGTACATTTGGTTATGAAATATTCAAGGAACACGGGAGAATCTTTGTTGCAATAAATGGAGATGCTTCTGATTATGAAAGGGCAGCCGACAGGATTTCAAGGGTATTCGGAATTGTCACCGTTGCCTTTGCTTACAGGACAATACCTGATTCCTCCGAAGCAATTGAAGCTGCAATCAAAGTAGCTGCCGAGGAAAATAAAAAAGGCAAAACAACATTCAAGGTTGAGACAAGGAGACCAAATAAAAACTTTCATTATAAATCAATGGAATTCAATGCGTTGGTCGGGGAAAAAATTCTGGAGGCCATTGAAGATCTTTCGGTTGATGTGCATAATCCGGATTTCACTGTTTATATTGAAATAAGAAAGAATATATATGTATATTCGAGAACACTCAAAGCCGGGGGAGGGATTCCGGTGGGGAGTTCAGGCAGAGGTGTAGTTCTGTTATCCGGAGGTATTGACAGTCCTGTGGCCGCTTATATGATGGCAAAGAGAGGCCTGAAGCTAGAAGCTGTTTATTTTCATTCTCATCCATATACTACAGAACTTGCCAAGGAGAAAGTAATTGATCTTGCAAAGATACTTTCAATCTACTGTGGCGGCATAAGACTTCATATAGTCAACTTCACAGAAGCACAGATGACCATATACGAAAAATGTCCTCATGAACAACTGACTATTATCATGCGAAGGGTCATGATGCGTGTTGCTGAAGAAATTGCTCTTAAGAATGATGCAGGTGCTCTAGTAACGGGAGAATCACTGGCTCAGGTTGCAAGCCAGACATTGGAGAGCCTTCATGTGACCAATTCGGCTGTAAATCTGCCTGTTTTCAGACCTTTGGTAGGTATGGACAAATACGAAGCAATAGAGATTGCAAAAAAAATTGAGACATATGAAATTTCAATAAGACCATATGAAGATTGCTGCACAATTTTTGTTGCAAAGCATCCTGAAACGAAACCAAGACTCGAAAGAATACTTGAATCAGAAAAAAACATTGATTTTGAAGGCATTGTAAAGAAATGTCTTGAAGATATAGAAATAATTTTGGTGTGATATGAAAATTGGAAAATTACCTAACAGTTTGTTGGAAAAATTAGTTATAAATTCAATTGAAACAAGAAGATCAGAAACAGTCCTAGCCCCCAGTATAGGGGAGGACTGTTGTGCCTTGGATCTTTCCGGGGATTTGTGTGTAGTTTCAAGCGATCCTATAACAGCTGCAGATGAAAATGCCGGTATTCTGTCTGTATTGATTTCCCTGAATGACCTCGCAGCAAGCGGAGCAGAACCAGTGGGAGTTCTAACAACGGTATTGCTGCCTGCTAATGTAAATGAAGAGTATATTGACAGACTATTTAAAAATATAAACAGGACTTGCCGCGAAAATAACATTGATATTCTAGGCGGACATACTGAAGTTACGGATGCAGTCAAAAAAACAATCATCGTAACTACTGCCATAGGAAGAACCCGGAAGAATAGCCTTATCAGATCTGACGGTGCAAGGGCAGGGGATGACATTCTAATGACAAAATCCGCAGGGCTTGAAGGAACAGCCATTCTATGTGCCGATAGACAAAAGGAACTTAAGGAAGTACTGGATGAAGCAGAAATTACAAAAGGCAGGGAATATATCAGTGAAATCAGTGTTGTTCCTGAAGGCATGGCTTCGTCAATTCCTGGAACACATGCTATGCATGATATCACAGAGGGCGGATTGCTTGGAGCTGTCTGGGAAGTCTGCAGGGCTTCTGGCAAAGGTGCTGTAATATACAAAGACAAGATACATATAAGACCGGTTACAGAAAAAATCTGCCGACATTATAATCTCGATCCACTTAAGCTGATTTCATCTGGAAGCATGCTCATTATATGTGACAGAAAGAAAAGTAACGGACTCATTGAAAAAATAAGTCGGCTGGGAATTAAATGTTCCAAGATAGGAGAGGTAACCAATGGAACGGAAATAATCCTTCACAGTGTAAAAGGCGATATCATTGTCAATGAGCCTGATTCTGATGAAATCTATAAGGTTCTATAGCTGCTAGAGTACGAGCATCCCATTTTTGAAACTATTTACAAACAAACATTCATATGTTAGAATTGCATTCGTGCTTATGAAAAGGCGGTCCTCTGTACAAGATACATGAACGCTAAACGGAAGGAGGCAAAACAAATGGATATACTAAAATCAATAGAACAGGAACAGTTGAGAACTGACCTTACAAAACCTGATGTAGGCGATTTCGTCAAAGTTCACCTTAATGTCATTGAAGGCAACAGGAAAAGGGTTCAGGTTTTCGAGGGTACTGTAATAGCCCTTCAGGGTACCGGGCATAAAGAAACTTTTACTGTAAGAAGACTTTCCTATGGTGTTGGCGTAGAAAGAGTCCTTCCTTTGCATTCTCCTAAAATCAATAAAATTGAAATCATGAGAAAAGGCAGGGTCAGACGGGCCAAACTATTCTATCTAAGGGATAGAGTTGGTAAAGCCGCAAGAGTCAAGGAAAAAATTGTATCCAAGTAAAATGAAGGGGGCTTTACAGCCCCTTTTAATTTTCGGAGAAGCTTATGAAAAACAAATTTTTAAAAGAACTTTTACAGTGGATTGAAGCAATCGCAATAGCTATAGTTCTGGCTATTCTAATCAGGGGATTTCTTTTTGAACCTGTTATTATTGAAGGCCGCTCCATGCTGGATACACTGAAAGACGGAGACAGGGTCATATTGAATAAAATAACCCTGGCATTCAATGAACCTGACTATGGTGATATTGTAGTAATTGAAATTGAAGAACCATATTTCAAGGTCCTGAAATTTCTAAATGACAGCAATGCAGCCAAAAAACTACTTCCTACAACTACTGGTGCTGACTATATCAAGAGAATTATAGGTAAAGCAGGAGATATTGTTGATATCAAAGATGGGTGGGTTTACTTAAATGGTGTCAGACTTGATGAACCTTATGTAAGGGCATCAGGTGTAACGATGTCATCAGTTACAGAAATGCCATATACCGTCGAAGAAGGAAAATTTTTCGTTATGGGTGATAACAGGGTGGAAAGTCGCGACAGCAGGTCCTTCGGCACTATTGATGAAAAACAGATAATTGGCAGGACTGTTACCAGGGTTTGGCCACTTTACAGTCTTGGTAAAATAGATAAGGCAGATTGATGAATATTAACTGGTATCCTGGTCATATGGCCAAAACAAAAAAACTTCTGGTGGAAAATCTGAAACTGGTCGATGTTGTCATTGAGCTCATGGATGCAAGGATTCCTATAAGCAGCAGAAATCCAGATTTTGATTCATTATTCAACAGTAAAAAACGGATATGGTGCCTGAACAAAAGTGATCTGGCAGATCCGATAATATCCGATGAATGGAGAAAATACTACAATATCCAAGGAATTGATTGCGTTTTCCTAAACAGCAGGAGCGGCCAGGGCATAAAGGAATTAATTTCAAACATAGAGACAATGATGGAAGAAAAATTCAGCAGGGACGCAGCCAGAGGACTTCGCAGACGTCCTATAAGAGCTATGGTGACCGGTATACCTAACGTCGGGAAATCTACATTCATCAACAGTCTTACCGGCCGTTCTGCAACAAGGACGGGTGACAGACCCGGGGTAACAAAGGACAAGCAATGGATCAAGGTAAACAAGGTTATTCATCTTCTTGACACGCCCGGAATACTTTGGCCGAGGCTTGGAGATGAAAAAACAGGATTGAATCTTGCTTTTACCGGAGCAATAAAAGATGAAATCATGGACCTTGAAACCATAGTTGCAAAGTTACTAGAATACTTATCTTGTAATTACAGGAAAAATCTTGAGGAAAGATACAATCTTACGATAAGTAATCAAACCGGAATAATGTTACTTGAAGAGATATGCAAAAGCAGGGGACTGCTTCTTCCTGCGGGTCAGCTCGACACATTGAAAGGTTCCCAGAAAATACTTGATGAGTTCAGAGGTGCTGTAATCGGAAGGATTTCTTTAGAAAAACCTTAATGTATTTAACATATATTCAAAGAGTCATTTTAAGAGTGACTCTTTTTTGTTATTATTGTTTTATGAAGATAAGTGAAGTTAGCCATTTAGCTGAAGATATGAATATTGAAGATGCCCTTGAATACATTAATTTTATAAATGAAAAGGGTAAATTTGATACGCTTTATGAAAAGTTTCTCAATGAAAAATCAAGACTTGCAAAAATGCAGAATTTTGAATTTCAGGTTCTTGAAAAAACAGGAGCAATGCCTGCAGGGCTGGATGAAGCAGGCAGGGGACCTCTTGCAGGTCCGGTTGTAGCAGCAGCTGTAATCCTGCCTGCCGGATTTACACGATTCGGTTTGAATGATTCAAAGAAAGTTTCTGAAAAAAGAAGAAACCATTTGTTCAATATAATAACTGAAAATGCCTCCTCATTTTATATAAAAGCAATAGACAACCATGAAATAGATAGGATTAATATTTTAAATGCAACAAAAAAGGCTATGCTTGAATGTGTAGAGAAGCTGGAAATCATTCCTCCTTATCTATTGGTAGATGCCATTGGAATTCCAGGAACATCCATCAACCAGGCAGGTATTATCAGAGGAGACAGCAGAAGCATCTCAATAGCTGCTGCCTCAATTCTTGCAAAAGTATACAGGGATTCGCTGATGGTTGAATATGACAAATGCTATCCAGAATATGGATTCATCAGAAACAAGGGCTACGGAACTGAAGAACATATAAAAGCATTGAAAAAGTATGGTCCCATTGAAATTCACAGGAGAAGTTTCATTAAAAATATTGTATAATGTCATTTAAGTTTGGAGGTAGTACATGAATTATTGCAATATGAATATAGAACAGTTATCACATGAAAAAGCCTTGGTTGAAAAAAAGCTTGAAGGCTATAAAAAACTTGAGCTGGACCTTGCCATGTCAAGGGGAATTCCCAATGCTGCAATGATCGAACTGACGGCAGAGTTATTCAAGGATATAGATGTTTATTCAAACAGGATTGGCTTGGATGGAACCGACCTTGGTACATATAACCAGGGATTGCTTTCCGGTATAAAGGAAGCAAAGATTCTTTTTTCTGAATTGCTGTGTATAAATGTTGAAAATATAATAATAGGCGGCAATTCAAGCCTTAATCTAATGTTTGATATGTTTTCACAATTGATGCTTCACGGTAATTGTGACAGTGACAGACCATGGTGCCATGAAGACAAGTTAAAGTTTTTATGTCCGGTCCCTGGATATGACAGGCACTTCTCAATTTGTGAATATATGGGAATTGAAATGATAAACATACCACTGGGTCCAAATGGACCGGATATGGATATTGTCGAGGAACTGGCCGCCAATGACAGTAGTATAAAAGGAATATGGTGTGTTCCACAGTACAGCAACCCTACCGGTATCACATATTCGGATGAAACAGTAAAACGACTCGCTTCCATGAAAACAGCCGCAAAGGATTTTAGAATTTTTTGGGATAATGCCTATAATGTCCATCATCTATTTACAGGGACCTGTGATTCACTTACAAATATATTTGATCAGTGCACAAATCATGGTAATGGGAACAGGGTTTATATTTTTACTTCAACTTCCAAGGTTTCAATACCCGGCTCAGGAATTTCAGCAATAGGAGCCTCTGTGGAAAATATTTCCGATATACTTTCAAGGATGAAAATGCAGACCATCGGTTATGATAAACTAAACATGCTTCGGCATGCAATTGCTTTTCCCGGGAAAGATGCTGTTAATGAACACATGAAAAAAGTTGCAGATATTCTTGCTCCCAATTTCAATATAACTCTTGAAATAATGGAAAATGAATTGGCCGGAAAAGGAATTGCCAGTTGGAGTAGTCCCGGTGGAGGTTACTTCATAAGTTTTGATGGTTTGAAGAATACTGCCTCAAGGATTGTAGAATTATGTGAAGAACATGGTGTTAAATTAACACCTGCCGGAGCACCTTTCCCGTATCGCAAAGATCCAGATGATTCTAATATCAGAATTGCACCAACCTATCCTTCATACGAGGAAATGAAAACGGCAGCAGGGATATTTACTGAGTGTGTAAAGATGGCTTCACTCGAAATTTTGATTGGAGATAAAAATGAGCAATGAATTTACAAGTCCTTTTTCAACCAGGTGGGCTTCATCAGAAATGAGATATATTTTTTCTGATGACAATAAATTCAAAAAATGGAGAAAAATGTGGATTGTGCTTGCACAGGCACAGAATCAGCTTGGGCTGCCTGTTACCGAAGAACAGATTTCCGAGATGGAAAAATATGCCGAAGATCTTAATCTTGAAACAGCTGTGAACATTGAAAAGGAAATCAGGCATGATGTAATGAGCCATATTCTTGCATATGGCGAACAGGCAAAATCTGCAAGACCCATCATCCATCTTGGAGCTACTTCATGTTATGTCGGGGACAATACCGATATATTGGTTTTATTTGAAGCAATGAAACTTATAGAAGGCAAACTATTACAGACAATGAAGAATCTTTCATCTTTTGCTATTGAATACAAAGGTCTGCCTACCCTCGGATTTACTCATTTTCAACCTGCCCAGCTGGTAACCGTAGGAAAACGGGCATGTCTGTGGCTTCAGGATCTGCTAATGGACCTTGAGGAATTTGATTTTGTTATGGGTTCAATAAAACCGCGTGGAGCAAAGGGAACCACTGGGACACAGGCCAGTTATCTCGAACTTTTTGAAGGAGATCATGAAAAGGTTACCAGGCTCGATGAAATCATTTGTCAGAAACTGGGGTTTGATAAATCTTTTGATGTCACCGGTCAGACATATCCTCGAAAACTCGATTCAAGGATATTAAATTTATTATCGATGATTTCACAAAGTGCACATAAATTTGCCACAGATCTAAGGCTTTTACAGAATCTTAAGGAAATTGAGGAACCATTCGAAAGCAATCAAGTCGGTTCATCTGCAATGGCATATAAGAGAAATCCCATGAGAAGCGAAAGGATCTGCGGTCTTTCAAGATATGTAATTGCAAATGCCCAGAATGGAGCTTCAACGGCTGCTGTGCAGTGGTTCGAAAGAACCCTTGATGATTCATCAAACAGAAGGCTGTCCCTGTCCGGTGCCTTTCTTGCAGTTGATTCAATCCTAAACCTTTACATCAATATTACCGAAGGACTGGTTGTTTATCCCAAGGTAATAGAAAAACACATCATGGAAGAAATTCCATTTATGGCAACCGAAAACATCCTGATGAATGCAGTCAAAAGGGGAGGGGACAGGCAGCTTTTACATGAAAAGATCAGACGTTACTCACAAGAGGCTGGGAGAAATGTAAAAGAAAATGGGTTGCAGAACAACTTGTTCGAACTTATAGAAAATGACAAAGACTTCAAACTTAGCAACGATGATCTCAAAGACATAATAAATCCATCCAAGTATATAGGTCTTTGCCAGGAACAAACCTATGATTTTGTTGAAAATGTCGTAAAAAAAGCACTTGATAAACGAAAAATACCTGAAATTTCTGTTGAGATCAATGAATAATTTGTAATGATAAGTGTTATAATATTCATGTACATGTCTTGACAGGGAGTGATTTTATGAAATACACAGAAGCAGATTTCCCATTTCATGCTAAATTACGGGATGAATTGGAAAAAGATATACTATCAGGTAAATACAAGCCCGGAGATTTGATTCCGTCAGAAAATGAGTTAGCTGACAAGAAGGGAATATCAAGACCAACCGTCAGGCAGGCTTTTTCAGAATTGGTTTCAAAAGGCTTATTGAATAAAATCAAAGGAAAGGGTACCTTTGTATCTGATTATAAATCTACACAGGTTTTTGACCATACGAAAGGCTTTATCTATAGTATTCTTGATTGTAATGACAATGAATTCAGGATTATAAAAGCTGTTTATCAGGTTGATGGCAATGAATACACTGGATTGAAGAAACTCTCAGAAGTCTTCAATCTGGATTCATCAATGGGTTATAGCTCAAGATTTATTAAGGTTGAATATACATATAGCAATCTCAATATTTATTGTGAATCATTTTTGCCTTTGATGTATTTTCCTGAAGCTACTGTTTTGCTTGAAAAAAATGCCCGTTCACACGAATTGCTTTCTGGAAAAATCCCCCTTGAACCAAGAAGTGCGAAGTGTTCTGTACGCTTGACAACAGCAGGTAAAAAAGCCGCAGAAACGCTGGAATTATCCGTTGGCTCAGAGATTTTGACCCTGGAGAGTGCTCTCGTTAACGGACGAGGTGCGATTGTTGAGTACAATATTGCAAGTTATAAACCTAAAAATACAGAGATAATATTTACAAAGATAAGGAATATTTAGTCAACAGGATTTTCAGTCGGGGTCGGAGAGGGAGTATATTCACTTCCTTTGGGATGACCGCCACCATAAAGAGGTTCGCCATCGAGGAACCGATCCTTTACAAAGTCACATGATGATGTAAGGAAAAGCATTATTATAAGTGCTGCCAGGATCAGTTTTTTCATAGTGAACTCCGTTGTTTTTTTACAATTATATTATACTTGGTTAAATTGTAAAAGCTTTTTCTTTATGGTAAGATATTTTTTGACAGGGGACTGATGCATGTTGGACAAAGCCTTGGATAATGCAAACATCGAAATGATATTAGTCAATAAAAGTGGCGAAATTGTGTACGGCAACAATTTTTTTAAAGCTCATCATGATTTTGAATCAGAATCAACGGATATATTTGATATTTTCATTGAATTAACCCGGCAGAAATGGCTTGATGAATGGAATTATTTGCAAAAAAATGGTTCCAGGAAATATGATGCGTTTATAATGCAACTTGAAGGACGGACAAAATATTATGAGGTCATGGAAACTCTGTTTATTGATGAGGAAGAGATATTAGCCTGCATTTTTCTTAATGACATTGAAAACAGAAAAGAACTGGAAGAAAATCTTATGCATTCTGTTACCCATGACTCATTGACAGAACTACCCAATAGAAAGGGAATGGATCGTGTTATAAACAGGATGCTGAAATATGAAAAAGGTTCTGTTATGTTCATTGATCTGGACAACTTCAAGAGAGTGAATGACATTTATGGCCATGAAACCGGTGATGAGCTGATACAAAAAGTTGCTGAAAGAATTAAAAGTGTTTTACCTGATAATGCTATACTTGGTCGTCAGTCAGGTGATGAATTTATTTTAGTTTTAAATGACATAGAGAGCTTCAAAGAAGGCATACAGCTTGCCAAAAATCTTACTGATGCCCTTAAGATGCCTTTTAACATCAATAAGAATATACTTTATTTAAGTGCCAGCATCGGAACTGCTTTTTATCCTGAACATGGAAGTAATAGAACAGCCATATTATCCTCTGCAGACATAGCAATGTACAAAGCAAAAGCCAGGGGCAAGGCAAGATTTGTTCTTTATAACAATGAAATGAAATTCAATATGATTGACAGGCATAATCTATATCTTGAACTTGAACGAGCACTTGAAAACAACGAGTTTGAATTATATCTGCAGCCTATTTACAATGTTCAGATTTCCAATATTATACTTTTTGAAACTTTTATAAGATGGAATCATCCCGAAAAAGGTGTTCTATATCCATTGGAATTCATTCCATTGGCTGAAGAGACAGGATTGATCATAGAAATAGGGAAGTGGGTTATACGAGAACTCACAGATGTCATGGCTAAATTCAGGGAAAAAGGTCTTAGCAAAATTAACTTCTCTTTGAATTTATCTTTATTTCAACTTGATGACCCTGATTTCGTTTCATATGTTACCAAATATGTTAACACCAACGATTTGAAGGCCAAACGTATTTGTTTTGAATTATCTGAAGAATTAGTCCAGAATATTTCGCACATTGAAATCGAACGTCTGAAGGAACTACGGGAAAATGGCTTTAAACTTGCTATACATGATTTTGGGTACAAGTATGCATTGATGTCCATCGTAGATAAAATTGAACCGGATATAATAAAGATAAATAAACTGCACAGCAAAATTAAAAGTCTTGAAGTTCAGAAACAAATAATAACTAATCTAAAAACTCTTGCTGATTATCTGGATATAAAATTGTTTTGTGAAGGTGTTGAAACTGAAGCACAGTATTCAGTTTTCAAAGAAATCGGCATAAAATATATGCAAGGTTATCATTTAGGTAGACCACAGTCAGTGAATGCATGTATCAAGAATGCTAGGGAAGAGCTTTTCTTTTAAAAGCAATTTATATATAATTTAGACAAAATAAAATTTTTGTCTAAATTGGGGGACTAAAATCATCATTTTACCGTACGGAACCCTATATCATTCAATTTTACAAATCTGATCTCAAATTACTTTATATTCAGGTATCTGGTAAATTTGTATATAAATTATTTTCTCAGCCATCATTTACAAATAATTTATATTGATAACAGTGCCATTGCAATACTGAAATATATCAATACAGTTACAGCATCTACAATTGTTGTTATCAACGGAGCTGCCATAACCGCTGGATCAAGTTTTAGTTTTTTTGCGATTATTGGCAGTGAACCTCCGACAATCTTTGCAATCATTACTGTAATTATAAGACTTATACTTACTGCAACGCTTATAAATATATTATCGGGTCTGTCAATGAAATACATTTTGATGAAGTTAATCACAGCAAGTATCGAACCTACCATGAACGATATGCGCGCTTCCTTGAATACAATCTTAAAGAAATCCTTCATTTCTATATCTCCAAGGGCCAGTCCACGAATAATAAGTGTGCTTGCCTGGCTGCCTGCATTACCTCCGGTTCCCATTAACATCGGTATATAAGCTGCCAGCATGACATTTGCAGCAAGTAAATTATCATAACCACGTATGATAGCCTGTGTAAATGTTGCTGTTATCATAAGGACCAGAAGCCAGACAATTCTTTTTTTTGCCATGTCAAACAAAGAAGCTTTCATATATTCTTCTTCTAGTGGTAAAATAGCTGCCATTTTTTCAATGTCTTCGCTGACTTCTTCCTGAACAACATCAAGTATGTCATCAACTGTGATAATTCCGACAAGCCGTTTTTCACTGTCTACTACAGGCATACTAAGTATTGAATACTTCCTGAACAAGTTTGATACATCTTCTGCATCCATATCTGTTGTTATAAAAATTAAATCTTCCTGTAATGACATGATATCTTTGATTTTAACCTCATCATCAGCCAAAACCAAATCCTTCAAAGTTATTTCACCTTCAAGAAGCCTGTTCTGACCTGTAATATAACATGTATTTACAGTTTCTTTATTTATACCAATACGTCTTATTCTTTCAATAGACTCCCCTACCGTCATATCTTTTTTTAGTTCCATGAACTCAATGGTCATGATACTTCCTGCACTATCCTCAGGATAATTTAAAAATTGATTTATCAGACGTCTTTTCTCAGGGTTTGTGCTGCTTAAGACTCTTTTTACAACATTTGCAGGTAATTCTTCAATGAAGTCAACGGTATCATCAATGAAAAGCAGCTCAATAAGGTCAGAAATTTCTTTGTCAGTTATACTCTGAATAATTATCTCCTGCATTTCTGATTCCATATTAGTGAAAACCTCAGCTGAAAGATCCTTAGGCAGGAGCCTGTAAAGAATCAATATGTGCTCATCATTCAATTCTTCCATCAATTCTGCAATGTCAATTGCATTCATATCAATAAGAATACTTCTAACGAGAGCATACTTTTTTTCATCAAGCAGATTAATTATATTTTCTATATTGGTCATAGCTGCCTCCCTTAGAATCCGGGACGCAGTAAAACGGTTTATTCGGCGTCCTGGATCATAATTATTAAGTTAATTCGGTCACACGGAACTTCCACGAAATTCACCGTCCTTTTTTTACTCTTATGAAATTTTATACCAATTGAAATAAATTTACAAGCTTATTATTTTAAGATTACAACTGTAACCCCCGATTCTCCTTCACCGAAAGTACCCTGGCGGAATGATTTAACAAGAGGATTTTTCCGTAGATATGTGTGAACTGCACTCCTGAGTGTACCGGTACCCTTACCATGGATGATAAAAACTTCATTTATAGACATTAGAGCAGAGTCATCAAGGAATTTCCCAACTTTAATATCAACTTCGTCTGCAGATAACCCTCTTATATCTATCTCCAGTGAAGGATTTTTATCAGTTTTATCTAATTTAAATGTATTTACAAGTCGTTTTTCCGTTTCTTTTGCAGATAGATGCTTTATATTTGAACAGTGCATTTTAATTTTCATTATGCCGGCTAACAAAAGAACTTCATTGTTTTTATCGGGAGCTTCTAAAACCGTTGCTTTTTGATTCATATCAATTATTAATACTTCATCGCCTATTTTTGGTATATAGGATTCATCCGAAAATTGATTTTGGGTTGTATTTACATGAGGAATTCC
>JAFGIJ010000071.1 GCA_016929655.1 Clostridia bacterium | reverse complement strand
ACATGGGAGTTTTTAGCAAAAACCACAATACCGGAAGTATTTCGGTCAAGCCGTCCTATAGGACGCGAGGTCATGTCAATTCCTTTTTTTATATAATAATGCCGCAGGGCATTGGCAAGTGTTCCTATAGTATAGATGCCGGCAGGATGAACAGCCATGCCGGCGGGTTTATTGACAGCAGTAATAAAATCATCTTCATAAATAACTTCAATGGGAATGTCCTGGGCGGGAACATTATCATTTATTCTATGCTCAAGGATATTTATTGATATTATATCCCCGGCGGATACCTGAACATTTGTGAAGGTTTTTATCCCGTTTAGAAATATCATGTCATTGCTCTTCAAACGTCTTACCTGAGTACCGGAACATTGCATTCTTTTTTTTAGGATGGTCAGTATCTTTTCACCTTCGTCATTAAATGTTGCTTTATATTCAAGATTCATGTATCAATTATATGGACTAAGGCTTATAAGTCAAATAAATACGTTGATTTTCCATTATTCCTGTATCAGGCAGTAATATGGTATAATTACAAATATAAACAGAGATTAGTCGGCTGGTAACAATTATTTCAGGTGGTTTTATGAAATATATACTGTACAAAGGTACTATCTGTGACCTGACTGTCTTTCTTGATGAAGGTATAATCAAAAAAATAAATTTTGGCAGGGAAACTGAAGGTGCAGCCATGAATGATGATCCTGAAATCGGCATAGAGGTAATAAATGCTCTTGACGGTTATTTTTCAGGATTACTGAAAGAAATTACCCTGCCAATTGAACCTGATGGAACTGATTTTCAGAAAACCGTATGGGATAAACTGATGGAAATACCATACGGAGAAATAAAAACTTATTCACAGGTTGCAAATGAAATCGGAAGACCGGGTTCAGCAAGAGCCATTGGGAGCGCTTGTAACAAAAATCCGATACCACTGATTATTCCATGTCACAGGGTCATGGGTTCTGATGGAAAACTGACCGGTTATGCAGGTGGTATAGAATTGAAGAAAGCACTTCTTGAAATCGAAAAAAAATACTCTTGAAATATTTTGACAAATTGATTGCATTTTATTATTATACTCTTATAGTAAACGATTACTGTAAGGGGAATCATGCACAAAAGGGCAACAATAACCGATGTGGCTGAAAAAGCCGGATTTTCCGTGGCAACCGTGTCACGGTTTTTTGCAGACAATGGATATCCTGTCAGTTCAGATGCATCAAAAAAAATCGAAAAAGCAGCCAGGGAACTGGATTATACCCCAAACATTGTCGGAAGGATGCTTAAAACCAATTCAAGCCGTGATATAGGAGTCATAATACCGACAATAAGAAATCCCTTTTATCCAGATGTTTTACTAGGCATTGAAAAATCAGCCGCCTCCAGGGGATATCAGATTCTTCTGTGTAATTCCATGAGGGACAGGGAAACCGAAATAAAGTATATAAATTCTCTTTATCAAAAGCAGGTTAGGGGAATAATTTTAGCCAGTGCCCAGAATAATCTGTCATATGAAAATCTTGCAGGCAAGGGCATGCACATAGTGAATCTTGAATCTGATGACAGCTGTGGATTTTGCAGTGGAATAGATTTTGATTACAGACTCGGGGGAAGACTTCTTGCCGGACACCTGAAGGACATGAATCATGAAAGAATAGCATTTATAACATCTCCACTTACTAAAAAAAGCAGACAGGATATTCTTGAGGGAATAAGGAGTATATACAAAGACAGAGTATTAACAGTTATAGATAATCGTGAAACTGAAGATGAAACAGGTATTTATGAGTATCAGATGGGAATGAGAATGGCCGGTGACATCCTAAAATCAGGAAAATCCATTACAGGAATAATTGCAGTCAATGACATGACCGGTGCAGGGGTAATAAAAGGAATAATGGATTTGGGGTTGGATGTTCCCGGTGACATTTCAGTAGCTGGATTTGATAACATAGACCTATCCTCAATGATTAGTCCATCTTTGACGACCATCGACCAACCGGGTTTTGAAACAGGAAAACTTGCAGCCAATATGATAATTGACCTGATTGAAGGCAATGAAATAAAGTATGACAGGTTGGAACCAAGGCTTATAATAAGGGCTTCAACCGGAAAAGCAGGAGGAAAATATGATTGACAATGGCAAAATAGATGTGCTGGTAGTTGGTGGGGGTATGATAAGCAGGGAAGTTATTCTCCCAACGGTTTTCCAGGAACAGAAATACGGCAGGGTTGGGAATATATCCATCAGCTCTCTGAAGGGAGATATAATTGAAGAACTTCAGGGCATGTTCCCTCCATTCAAGGGCTACCCAGATCCTTTGGTTGACGGAACAACAGAAAAGTATCCTGATATGTTCATAAAGGCTATAAATGACCTTCCTGAAAATTCAGTTGTAATAGTTGCCACGCCGGACCATTTTCACACTCCTGTTATTAAAGCAGCTATTGCAGCTGGAAAACATTGTATCGTTGAAAAACCGCTCTGTCTCAAGGTTCATGAAGCCCATGAAATCATGAAAGCGGCTGACGAAAAAGGAGTTTACGTACTGACTGATTATCATAAAAGATATGACCGTTCCATCAGAGCCTGCAGATATAAGTACCGTAAAGGGCTTCTTGGAGAAATGCTGCATGGACATGCCTGGATAGAGGAACCCAAATATATGGCTTTGGAAGTATTCAAGGACTGGTGTGAAAAAAGCTCGCCATTTGAATATATCGGTGTTCACTACGCCGATGCCTATTATTATATAACTGGCCTGAAACCAAGAAGACTGGTCGCTTTTGGTCAGAAGAAGTATCTTCCTACGCAGGGTAAAGATGCATATGATGCAGTTCAGGCAACAATCGAGTGGGAAGATGGATCTGTTCAATTTGTCCAGACTTCATGGGTAAATACACCAAACAACAGTGCAATGACCAACCAGGGCATGATGATGCTTGGAACGATGGGGGAATATTGGGCAGACCACAAAGACAGGAACACCCATTTTGCGACGGAAGCCGAAGGCTTTGATGAGTATAATCCCAACTTCTTCAAGCAATATGACAGTTTTGATTTCCCGGGTGAAATTGATAATGTAGGTTATGGATATGACTCAATAGTACAGGGAATCAACGATGTAAGACGCATTGTAAATGAAACAGACAGTATTGAAGGAAGGCAGGCAATGCTGAAGCAGATGGAGGAAACAAGGGCTCTTCCCGGTCAGGCTCTTATTGGTGTTGCAATAAACAATGCTGTAAGAATGAGTGCGGATGCCGGAGGCAGATTTGTTGTGTTTGATGAAGACATGAATATAAAATTTGAGTAGCAGATGGAATTTTTGAATGCAATGCTTCCCATGGCTGTTTTTCTTGCAGCCGGGTATATAATGAAAAAGCTTGGTCTTGCAGATGAAGGTGCACGAAATTTTGTCAGTAAGTTTCTGTATTACTTCGCCATGCCGGGTCTGGCCTTTAGAAGTGTTGCTTCCTTCAGTTTCAGTGAATCATTTGTTCCGGAACTGGTTCTTCATAATTTGGTAACCATGGCATTCATGTTTTTTGCTTCACTGGGCCTAATGTTTCTTATCAAGGACAAAAATATGAGAGGCTCGGCACACATGGCGGTCTACAGGGGAAATCAGGCATATATCGGAATGTATGCAGCAAGGGGAATGTTCGGTGAACTGGCGCTTTCAAAATCAGCTGTAATCAATGGATTTGAGAACCCACTGGTTAATATTCTTGCCGTTACCGGTATGGTTATTCTCAAGGGAGATGACAAGGTTAAAGGGTTATGGAAGAGGATTCTGAAGATTTTACTTGATGTTATAAAGAATCCATTTGTTATAGCGGTTGTCCTGGGGATGACTGAATCGATTGTAAACACAGGGATACTGGGGATTGCTGCAATTGACAAAACCCTTGAGCTGGCAGGAAATACTGCATTGCCCCTGGCCTTGATACTCATAGGAACTTCAATTACATTCACATATCTGAAGAAAAATCTTTTTCTGGTGCTCCTTTTGTCTTTGACAAAGGTTATACTTGTACCTGCAATAGCCTACCTGTCAGGTAGATTTATATTTGGACTGTCAGGTGCTGACCTGGGTCTTGGAGTAGTGATGCTGGGAACTCCTGTCGCGGTTTCCAGTTATGTATTCGCCCGTGAAATGGGCGCGGATGAAAACCTGATGGCATCGTGCATAGGAATTTCAACAATTCTGTCCATATTCACGTTGCCTTTGATAAACTATATAATATAACTGCGGAGGAAAGATATGGCAAAGAGTTTTAAAATGGAGTCTGTTGAAGTGGAAATGGTGGAAACGCCGAACAGAAGAATATGTACCAGGATACCTGCACCTGAGAGTTTGCCGGTAATTGAAAAACTGAGGAAATTTGAGCCTGTTTCCATGTCCGGGCAGCCTTTGGTGGTCTGGGACAAGGCAGAAGGATTCAATGTCTATGATAAATATGGTAATAAATGGATTGATTTCAGTTCAGGTGTTCTGGTAACAAATGCCGGACACTCCAATCCGGCTGTCAAACGCGCAGCGCTTTCAATGATAGAACATGGGTTGATGCATAATTACTGTTTCCCAACTGAAATACGTTCAGAGCTGGCTGAAAAATTGGTTGAAATATCTCCGGAGCCACTTAATAAAGTATTTCTGCTGACAACAGGTTCTGAAGCCTGTGAGTGTGCTATTAAACTTGCAAGGACATACGGTCTAACCAAAGGGGGCAGAAAAAAGATTAAGATAGTCACCTTCATGGAAGATTTTCATGGCCGTACAATGGGTTCACAGATGGCCGGAGGGTCACCTTCTGCAAAGGAATGGATAGTAAATCTGGATCCGGACATGAATCAGGTTCCTTTTCCGAATTCATATTATTATGATTGGGCTGATGAATCCAGGGCTGATTATTCTGATGACAGATGCTTTGAAACATGGATGGGATACCTTGATAGCCAGGGTATCAAGCCTGAACAAATCGCAGCATTCATGCCTGAGACTTTCCAGGGAGGATGGGCTCAGTTCATGCCGGTCGGATTTGTGAAAAGACTCAGAAAGTTCTGTGATGACAACGATATTCTTCTAATATTTGATGAAGTTCAGGCAGGATTCGGCAGATCAGGAAAATTATACAGTTTCCAGCATTATGATGTTAAGGCTGACCTTGTATGTCTGGGCAAAGGTGTCTCAAGTTCACTTCCTCTTTCAGGGGTCATTGGAAGGCAGGATGTGCTTGACCTTTATGGACCAAACAAGATGACTTCAACACACACCGGCAATCCGGTCTGCTGTGCAGCCGCTCTTGCAAATATAAAATACATCTTTGATAATAAGCTCATTGAAAAAAGTGAAGAACTTGGGTATGTCCTTGAAAAAAGACTTGATGAAATCATTGCCAGATATCCTGAGTATATCGGTAACTGCAAGGGAAAGGGACTTGTCAAAGCGTTGGTCATTACAAAGAAAAACAGCAGGGAAATAGATCCGGACCTTGCCCATGATATTGTGCGCATTTCAATAGAAAAGGGGCTTTTGTTCTTTGCACCTGTAGGTGCAGGATCAACCATAAAAGTTTGTCCTCCGCTGGTAATTACAAAAGAAGCATTGCTTGAAGGTCTTGATGTACTAGAAGAAGCAATTGGTTCGGCAATTGGCTGAACAGAAAGAGGAAGTGATTGTTCAATAAGATAAGTAATGTAAGTATACTCGCTAAATTCGACTTTGTTTTGTTTATCCTTGTGGGAACAATCACAGCTCTTGGTTTTGTTGTGCTTAGAAGTGCTACAGCATCAATGAATACAGGAGCATCGATCATCAGAACTCAGATAATAAGCATAATACTTGGTGCAGTAATATGCATAGTGCTGGCTCTTTTAGATTATCAGTATTTCAAATACCTTGGATATATATTCTATGGCCTGACACTGTTGCTTCTGATATATGTGCTTTTTTTCGGGTATGGAAGGGAAGTCGAAGGCATTGGATCAAATAGTTGGATAAGCATCAGCGGGTTCATGTTCCAACCTTCGGAACCGGCAAAAATAGCCTATATGATGACAGTACCTGCTTTATTGGTAAAGCTGAAGGATGATTTTAGAATCTCAACCCTGGTTTTGAGTATTTTAGCAGCTGTAATTCCCATTGTGCTGATATTGCTTCAGTCTGACCTTGGGACCGGAACTGTATTCATTGTAGGTTTACTGGCTGTTGTTTTTATTTATGGTATTAAATACAGATATTTGCTCATTGGCGGTGTGTTTGCGGTTGGAGCTGCTGCCCTGGCATGGTTCTATTTGCTAGATGATTACCAAATTAACAGAATCAAGGCATTGATCAATCCAATGCAGGATGTCGAAGGAATAGCATATCAAACGGCTAAGGCCAGGATAGCAATCGGGAGTGGTAAATTTAGTGGAAGCGGCTTATTTGAGGGCCTTCAAAGCCAGCAGAACGGTGCCATACCTGTCAAGGAATCAGATTTCATTTACTCTGTCATCGGTGAGGAACTAGGATTCCTCGGCGCAGTGGCCGTTATCCTGTTGATGACTTTAATTCTGTTATGGTGTCTCCGGATTGCCATGAAAACACAGGATAAATACGGAGCTTTTATGGTTACAGGGCTTACCAGCATGCTTGCATTTCATTTCATCGAAAATGTTGGTATGAATATTGGGCTCCTGCCTGTTACCGGAATACCTCTTCCATTCATCAGTGCCGGTGGGAGTGCAATGCTCATGTATTTTGCAGCCATAGGAATCATTATGTCTGTTTCAGCAAGTAGTCGCTCATCCTAGACACAGGTTACAATTCATATCAACTATAAGATAAAAACCACATATATTGTGCTTTTAATGAATTTAGTACCTTTATTTTGTTGCAACATATTTACCCATTGGTTATAATTGGCGATGAAACATAAAAAATCTGCACGAAAGTGTTGAACCAAATGGAGGCTTAAGGCATGGTGGAAAAAATCAATGAACTTCGCTCAAGGAAAAAGGAAATCGAACTTGGCGGAGGACAGAAAAAGATTGACAGCCAGCATTCAAAGGGGAAATTGACAGCCAGGGAAAGACTGGCAACCCTGTTTGATGAAGGATCGTTTGTTGAACTTGATTCCTTCATAGAAACAAGGTGCATTGATTTCGGAATGCAGGACAAGAAAATGCCCGGTGATGGTGTAGTAACCGGATACGGAAGAATTGAAGGCAGATTGGTTTTTGCATCAGCACAGGACTTCACGGTTATTGGCGGCTCACTGGGTGAAATGCATGCTAAAAAGATAACCAAGATGATGGACAATGCAATGAAAATGGGCGCACCTGTTATCAGCATCAATGATTCAGGCGGAGCAAGGATCCATGAAGGCATAGATGCTTTGTCAGGCTTTGGAGATATTTTCTTCAAGAATACAATGGCTTCCGGTGTTATACCTCAGATTTCCGTTATTATGGGGCCTTGTGCAGGCGGTGCGGTTTATTCACCAGCAATAACAGATTTCATTTTGATGGTTGAAGAAACAAGCCAGTTGTTCATAACTGGCCCATCAGTTATCAAAGCTGTAACCGGGGAAGATGTATCGATGCAGGATCTTGGTGGAGCAAAGGTTCACAGCACAAAAAGCGGCAATGCACATTTCAGTTATAAAGATGAAGAAGCATGTATAGCAGGACTGAAAAAATTAATATCATATTTACCTGAAAACAATCTGACCGGTGCACCGAAATCAGAGTGTACTGATGATGCAGGGAGGCTGTCTGCAAGGATTTATGATATTATACCGGAATCTGTAAATGCCGCATATGATGTGAAGGATATAATAAGTGAAGTTGTGGACAATGGAGAATTTCTTGAAGTCCAGGCTGAATATGCAAAAAATATTGTAGTTGGTTTTGCAAGATTCAATGGCAGGGGAGTAGGCATTGTAGCAAACAATCCTTCTCATCTTGCAGGTTCACTGGATGTTAACTCTTCTGACAAGGGTGCCAGATTCGTTAGATTCTGTGACTCTTTCAATATTCCGATAGTGTCATTCACAGATGTACCAGGATATTTCCCTGGTGTTGAGCAGGAGTACAATGGAATAATAAGACATGGCGCCAAGCTGTTGTTTGCATTTTCCGAAGCCACTGTTCCAAAAATAAACGTCATTACAAGAAAAGCTTACGGCGGAGCCTACATTGCCATGAACAGCAAGCATCTTGGTGCTGACATTGTCTATGCATGGCCTACGGCAGAAATAGCTGTCATGGGTGCCGAAGGTGCAGCGAACATAATCTTTAAACAGGATATTGCTGAAAGTGAGGATCCTATTTCCTTCAGGGTAGAAAAAATCGAGGAATACAGAAACAAATTTTCGAATCCTTATGTTGCTGCCTCAAAAGGATATGTTGATGATGTAATTGATCCTGCAGCAACAAGGACATACATAGTCAGTGCCCTCGAAATGCTTCAGTCAAAGAGAGAAGACAGACCACGTAAAAAACATGGTAATATACCACTTTAAATCAGGAGGATTGATAAATGAGCAAATATAAAGTAACAGTAAATGGTAAAGAATATGAAGTAGAAGTAGAACAGGTTGGTGGCGAACCCGTCGTAACCTCATCTGCTCCGAAGGCAGCAACTCCTGTAGCACCTGTACAGAAATCCGCCCCTGCAGCTCAGGGAACAGTAGGCAGCATGAAGATAAATGCTCCGATGCCGGGTACAATATTGGGTGTAAAGGTTTCCGTCGGTGATAAAGTTGAAAAAGGAGACACTCTCCTCATACTTGAAGCCATGAAGATGGAAAACGAAATAGCTGCCCCTGAAGCAGGAACTGTATCATCCATCAACGTAGGAGTAGGTGCTTCCGTTGATTCCGGTCAGCTTCTTGCTTCATTAAGCTGACCAGGAGGAGAATAATGGGAAAACAATTGAAAATAACTGACACAACCCTAAGGGATGCACATCAGTCTCTTTTTGCAACAAGGATGACCACTGATGAAATGCTGCCCATAGTCGATAAACTTGACAAGGTGGGTTACAACTCACTTGAAATGTGGGGTGGAGCAACCTTTGATTCCTGTCTTAGGTTTTTAAATGAGGATCCATGGGACAGGCTTAGGAAAATAAGAGCAAAGGCAAAGAACACCAAACTTCAGATGCTCCTGAGAGGCCAGAACCTTCTGGGTTACAGGCACTATCCCGATGATGTTGTTGAGTATTTTGTACAAAAATCTATATACAATGGTATTGATATCCTCAGGATATTTGATGCTTTGAACGACCCCAGAAATCTGGAAGTCGCCATGAAAGCCACCAAAAAGGAAGGTGGCCATGCACAAGGAACAATTTGCTATACAATTTCGCCGGTACATGATACAAAGCAGTATCTCAAGGATGCAAGAGGACTTGTAGATGTTGGTACGGACTCAATCTGCATCAAGGATATGGCAGGTCTCCTTCTACCAT
Source organism: Clostridia bacterium (assembly GCA_016929655.1). GTDB lineage: Bacteria > Bacillota > Clostridia > DUPQ01 > DUPQ01 > JAFGQE01. The sequence continues at coordinate 2,743 of JAFGIJ010000071.1, read as the reverse complement.
ACACAGCCTATGAATTGGTGAAAGCAATAAAGGAAGAAGTTGATATACCTATTCAGCTTCATACTCATGCAACCAGCGGAACAGCCATGATGGTATATCTTAAAGCGATTGAGGCAGGTGTTGATGTAATAGATACATCAATTTCACCTCTTTCAATGGGCACAGGCCAGCCTGCAACAGAACCAATGGTCATGGCATTGAAGGGAACAGAGCACGACACTGGTTATGATATCAATTTATTAAATGAAATTGCAGATTACTTCAGGCCTATAAGGGAGAAGTACATTGCCAATGGACTCTATAATCCAAAGGTCATGGGAGTTGACATCAAAACACTGCTTTATCAGGTGCCGGGTGGTATGCTTTCAAACCTTGTCAATCAGTTGAAACAGGCAGGCAAAGAAGATCAGTTCCAGGCAGTTCTTGAAGAGGTTCCAAAAGTCAGGGAAGATTTTGGTTTCCCACCGCTTGTTACCCCTACAAGTCAGATAGTCGGAACCCAGGCTGTCATGAATGTAATCGCAGGTGAAAGATATAAAATGGTTCCGAATGAATCAAAGGATCTTGTCAGGGGAATGTACGGGCGTACACCTGTACCAATCAGCCAGGAAGTAATAACCAGGATACTGGGAGAAGAAAAACCCATTACCTGCAGACCGGCTGATTTATTTGAGCCGGGACTTGAATCATTCAGAAATGAAATGAAGGAATACATGGAACAGGAGGAAGATGTGCTTTCATATGCTGTTTTCCCCAAGGTTTCAATTGATTTCTTTGAACAAAGAAGAGCGGCAAAATACAAAATTGACAAAGATATGGTCAATATGGAAGAAGCCGTTCATCCAATATAAGAAAATCGTCTCCGTTAAATTCGGGGACTTTTTTTCATTCTAATCTGCAATTCACCTTCGGGTGAATTGCAGAGGTTGAATGACATCAATTCTAAATTTGTTATATAATCAATATATTAAAACTACAGGGGGACAAAATGCCTGCTAAATTTGATGTAAGAAAAAGAATGATCAATTCCATGGATAAACTGAGCAAAAGCAGAAAACGCATAGCGAAGTATATACTTGATAATTTTGACAGTGCACCTTTTATGACTGCAGCCAGGTTGGCAGAAGTAGTTAATACAAGTGAATCTACAGTTGTTCGATTTGCAGTTGAGCTAGGCTTTGACGGTTATCCTGAAATGGCGAAAGCCATGCAGGATCAGGCATTATATAGTCTGACATCGGCTCAGCGCTTAAAAATGGCCAATGAATCAATTGATAGAAGCGATGTGCTGAAAAGTGTCCTGAAGGCAGATATCAACCGAATCAAAGACACTATGGAAGACATTGACAAGGGTACTTTTGACGGAGTAATTGAAAAACTGCTTACAGCCAGGAAAATTTATATCCTTGGGGTAAGGAGTTCTGCAGCACTGGCTATGTACCTTGGATTTTATTTCAATCTGGTATTCGATAACGTCAACCTTGTTCAGACAACCAGCGCAAGTGAGGTCTTTGAACAGATCCTGGGAGTTGGTGAAGGGGATGTAATAATTGGAATCAGTTTCCCAAGATATTCCAAAAGAACTTCAAAAGCCATGGAATATGCTGGTAAAAAAGGTGCATATGTTGTAGCTATTTCAGATAGTGTCAATTCTCCGGTTGCAAAATGGGCTGACAGTACACTGGTGGCCAGAAGTGATATGACATCTTTTGTTGATTCACTGACTGCCCCATTGAGTGTAATCAATGCTCTTATTGTCGCAGTCGGACTTAAAAGGGAAGATAAGGTTCTTGGAACACTCAGATCCCTTGAAAAGATATGGGATGAATACCAGGTTTATGAAAAAGAAGATTTCAGTGAATGAACAGGTGGCAGATTGTCAGACATAAATAGAAAATATGATGTAATAGTAGTTGGGGGAGGTGCAGCCGGAATGATGGCGGCTTCTGCTGCAGCTTCTGCAGGTGCCTGCTGTCTGTTACTGGAAGCAGGCCCAAGGGTCGGGAGAAAAATACTGATAACTGGCAAAGGGCGCTGCAATATTACAAATAGCTGTACAGTTGAGGAAATTCTGGAAAATGTACGAAGAAATAAAAGTTTTCTTTATTCTTCGCTTTATTCATTTACAAACCAACAGATAATTGATTTTTTTGAAAAACTCGGTGTGAAGACCAAAGTAGAAAGGGGAGGTCGTGTTTTTCCTGTTTCAGACAAAGCCGCAGAGGTAGCAGATGCTCTAGAAAAAGAACTTGTATCTCTTGGTGTGGGAATTTTCAAAAAGGTAAAAGTTATTGATATAAAAGTATTGAATAATAAAGCTGCTGGAGTTTTATGCAGTGACGGAATGGAGTATAAATCGAATAAAATAATTCTTGCTTGCGGTGGTGCATCTTATCCTGTCACAGGCAGTGACGGGAATGGCTATGAGTTGGCCCGGAGACTGGGACATGATGTCATTGCTCCAAGAGGTGTTCTTACGGGTCTCGATTCATCAGAAAAATGGATAAAGGATGCCATGGGCCTATCCTTGAAAAATGTAAATCTATCTTTATATGATAAAGGAAGGAATGTCTTTGATATGCAAGGTGAAATGCTTTTTACTCATTATGGCATTTCAGGGCCAATAGTTCTTACGGGAAGTTCAAGCCTCTTTGACAGCGATTTCAGGGATGTTTATGCAAAAATTGATTTGAAACCTGCTTTGGATGAAGAAAAACTCGACAAAAGATTGATCAGGGATTTT
>JAFGIJ010000015.1 GCA_016929655.1 Clostridia bacterium | reverse complement strand
ATCCAGACCAATGAAAAGCAGACGGATTCCGGAGTGTCTGCTATGTTTGTAGAGAATATACTTAAGGATACCCCAGTTTTCATTTCAGGTTACGAAGGCTATAAAGCCCTTGAAGTAATCGTAAAATGTGTGGAATCAGCCGAGACCGGCACAACAATGAAGATATAAATTCAAGGGCCGGACATCCGGCCCTTTTACAACGGAGAACTTATGGATGAAATTAAAGTTGATATTCTGATAGCAGGCGGAGGTTCAGCCGGATTTGGTGCAGCATACAAAGCATGTCAGTTATCACAGGGCCGTTATACGGTTGCCATGGTTGATTGCAACATATCTCCCGGTGGAACATCAGTGCATGCCGGAGTTTGTGCCTGGGAGATGGGGATAGGCGGACCCGGGGTTCATAGTGAATTGGCCTCCAGGCTGCTTGCATTAAAAGGAAAGGCAGCAATACTCAAGGGAAATTGGAAACCTCTTGTCAGGGAGTGGCCCTTCGCAATAGCTGTTCCTGACAGTAGATATAATTATGAAGACACCTTGAAAGCAGCAGGGGTTCACGACAGAATTAATAACCACAACAGCCTTATATTTGAACCGGGAACCATGGCCTTGGAAATGTTGAAGCTGCTGCAGCAGGCCGGAGATGGTAAATTTCTATTTATTGGCAATGAAAGGATATCTGAAGCAGCTGTCGGTACGGATAATCGGATAACTTCCATAACCACTGATAAAAGAAAGATATCCGCAGATTTTTTCATTGACTGTACAGGGGACATAGTTGTATCAAGGATGGCAGGATGCAAAACGGTTTTGGAAAATGGATTAAATGGTATAACTCAAGTTTACAGGGTTACTCCGAAGAAAAATGCCGGAATTGATTCAATACCTGAACAATTTAAATTACCTTATGAGGACAGGGATTTCATTGAAAGACTTGACAATGTAAAGGTGATATCTTCAATAAATACATATCCGAATGGGGATCTGAACATCAACCAGCTTCCAACCATGGATGGAGATGAATTTTTCAACATGCCCGTTGATGAAGCTGCTAACAGATGCAAAGGAAGGGTTTATCTGCACTGGAAAAGGATTCAGGAAGACACAAAGATCATGAAAAATTACAGGTTAAAACATATTTTCCCGATGATAGGGATCAGAGAAAGTCACCGGCTTTCAGGGTCTTATATCCTTGATGAAAACGAGGTGCTTGCCGGTTTTATCAAGCAGAAAAAAGCAGATGAAATTATTGCTTTTTCAGACCACCCCATAGATATTCACGGCGGGGATTCACCAGGGATAAGAATACTGGATATCCCATATGGAATACCCTACGGATGCATGGTTCCTGAGGAGGTTCCAAACATGCTTGTAGCCTGCAGGGGATCGTCTTTCACAAAAACGGCCGCTGCTTCTTGCCGTCTTTCCAGGACGATGATTTCACTTGGTGAAGCGGCAGGCATTGCTGCAGTTCAGTGCTTGACGAAGAATAAGGATGCAGGCGAAACGGACATTGGAAGTGTAAGGGAAGCAATGGGTATTCCTGAGTTTTCAGAAAAACTTGCAGAGGAATATGGACTATGATTTTACCTGATTGAATGCTGATTCAAAGCTATCCATTATTAGTTTGTCTATACCCGGCTTAATCCGGCCTTTATGCAGATACTCAAGAAAACATTCAACTTCATACCCGCCTTCGGAGATCATTCTGTCAGTCACTATATATGAACATCCGTCGGTATAACCTGCAAAAATAACATCGCAATCCCTGAAAATGTTCATCAGATTGAATTTGACTTCGCAGCATGGTTCTCCACCCATATGAACAATGAACAGTTTTTCAGATAGCTTAATGATTCCGCAGGTAAGTGTAAAAGCACGGTCAATCGCTTCATAATTGCTGACCATGGCTAGGGCGTTTCTTCTTAGATGGGCACTAAGTGCTTCATCGGTACTTTGGTTTTTGAAATAATCCATACCCTTGTCGTCGGTGGGGATTCTGACATCAAATGATACTGAAGAAAATTCCGGAGTAGCTTTTTTTAGATTATTTTCTGCAAGGTATGAAATAATTGTATCCCCCATATCCGATGCCATTTCCTGAATGTATTCAAATGAACGGTGAACAAAAGAGTCACCCTCAACTGTTCCGGCGGGCCGTGCATCAGCTCCGGCACCCTGGATGAATAAAGGTGTGCAGCCGGGAATTTTTTCTTCAATATATTTGCATAAAAATCCAGGATATTCTGATGTCAGGGCGAGGGTATCGGGATAATGAACAGGGTGACATGCGTAATTAATGACAAGGCCCTTTGTGTTACCTGACTTTGAAGTTAACTTCATAAGATAAATTCTGTCATCAACAGGTCCATGGGGATTTGGTACAAGTTTTATTCCATCCGGGGTAGGCCTTCTTCTGTTAATAGCCCAGTGTCCTTCAATCTCACCATATTCCAAATTCCCCGGTTCCATTGAGTCGTAGGCAAGGTCAATTGCAAGAAGAGTCTTCTCCCTGAGCAGAATTTCATATTTTTCAGAAGCACTGAAATCGTTGTAGCCAAGGGTTGAAGGGCTGTTATGATTATGGCTGAAATTAATCAAAATGTTTTCGCTTTTTATTCCATATTTCTTAGCTGCATGGTTTTTGACAAATGAATGGAGGTCCCTGGAGTGGAACAAGAGGTCATAGGTCAGAATCAGGATTTTTTCTTCCCTATTAGAAAGAATGGCACAAGCCGTGTAAATATCGTCATGGACTTTTTCAAACTGGGTATCCTTTTGCTGTGAGCAGGCAAGACATGTTTTGAATCCGGGTGTTATGCAAACCCTTGATAACCCGAATTCCATTTCAGACTACGTCCCCCTGGTCAGGTATTATAAAGTTGATGAAAGATTTTTTTACCCGGATGTCAATTTCTTTTGCAGATATCAGTTCTCCTTCTATGTTGATCCTCAATTCTTCTTCACTGACGATTTTCATTTTTTCAATGGCCTTGAAATTGACACCTTTCATTTTTACATGGGTGCCCTTCATGTATTTGGGGATCAGCCATAGAATTGCAGGGAGACTCTTCTTTTCGACATAACAGACATCAAGAACTCCGTCATTGAACTCGGTATAAGGTACAGGAATGAATCCACCTCCATAATATTTGCCATTTGTGCAGGCTGTTAGAGCAATTTCGGTTTCAATTGTTTCCGAATCGTCAAAGGTGATTTTAAGAGGAAATTTTATTTTGCCTTTCACCAATGCTGCTACAATTCCTATCAAGTATGACAGGGTTCCTGCTAGATGAAGCTTTTTGTTGATTTTAGAGGAGTAATAGGCTACTTCGGCATCAAGTCCCACGGACATTATGTTGATGAAATATCTGTCGTTGATCAATCCACAGTCAATGGGTTTTGCAACACCCCGGATTGTTCTTTCAAGGATATCAGTGAAATCCTTGCTGTT
>JAFGIJ010000070.1 GCA_016929655.1 Clostridia bacterium | reverse complement strand
GAGAGACAGGGATTCGAACCCTGGTTAGGGATTAACCTAAACACGATTTCCAGTCGTGCGCCTTCAACCAACTCAGCCATCTCTCCATAATTTGCATGGTCACGCAAAAGGTATTTTATATAAATGGGCTGAAGATGTCAATCGAACTTTGCCAAAACCATTAAGGTACGTACAAAAATTTGTACAATGACAGATCTAATCTCTTAAGTTGAAAAACAGAAAAAGATAAACGAACCTATAAAAAACCAGTGAGGGTAAAGCCTTATGTTCTGAGTGTCGTAATTAAGAGTATGCCTGCACCATCGCCAACAGAACCTTATAAGAAGGAACCAAAGATTATTGCGCAAACATTTGTTGTATTATTAACTGTTTGAAAACTTAGAGGTGTCTGAAAATATTATAGGACGAATAGTATTGTAGAAGGTAATATGTGGTACTTGAACTTATTGATTGCTATTGATAAATTGCTAAGATTTGTGATATATTACTGATATCACATCGTGGGTGGGCACTATGGAAAAATGCAAAATGGCAGAATACGAACAACATAAGCTGGAAAAGCATTAGAATCTTAATACTAATACTAGGTATTTGGGTTCAGTTTATGTTTGATATTAAAACCGGGGGGTGAAATGATGGAAAAAGAAAAAATGACCTATGAAAAACCAATGCTTGAAAAACATGAAAATCTGAATGAGGCAACAAAAGGAACAATATCAGTGGTTTAATATTTTGGTGGTATGTTGTTCTTGACCTTTTGGTATGAAAGTTCAGCTTTTTAACATAGCAGCATTTTGCGTTACCTATGTATAGTATTGCTTTTATTTTTTGAATGAGGTCTAAAATGCGCTATATTTCGGGATGACTTATATAAAAATTAAAATATAAGTGTTTTTATTGTGGAGGTATGAAATGGAAGACAAAACAAAATTGACTTATGAGAAACCGAGCCTGGAAAAACTTGAGAACTTGAACGTGGTTACGGGTATTTCCACACCCGCTTGATATATTTAATCAGGAGGGACAAAAAAGGAAAAAGATAAGCAACCTATGAAAAGCCAATGGTTGAGAAGCCTGAAAATTTGAAAGAAGCAACAAAAATACCTTCATCAGGTTCTGTTTGAACCGAGGGTTGCTTTTTCAAGTACAATTCTAAGAAGAGACATAAGGGAGTTATTTCTGATAATCCATTTTCTGTGGTGCTTGGATCTAAAGGGTTTCATAACTTCCTCTTCCCATATCTTGAAAGTTTCATGATCAATTTCATACAGCGGGTTTGAATTGTAATAGGATGTGACATTACTTTTTGTCCATTCATTGTTTTCAAAATAGGCATTACCATGACTCTGATACAGTTCAGTCCCCGGATGTATCATTAGGGAACTTAACAAAAAGGATTGGGGTTGATATTTTTTAATCCACTTCAAAAGTGCATTGAGATCGTCAAGGGTTTCCCTCTCAAGCCCGATCATGAAATATGAGTGGGCAGATATACCATTCTTTTTACAAAGTGAAACTGCCTTTTCATTCATGCTGACAAACCGATTCTTATTTATATTATTCAAATCCGATTGCTTGATTGACTCCATTCCGAATTCAATTGCAATACATCCGGATTCAGACATAAGCCGAAACATATCATCATCTGCTTTGTCAGTTCCGGCCTGAACGGCCCACCTTATTTTCTTATTTAACCCTTTGGATATGAGAAGATGACATATTTCCTCTGCGTGCTTCCTGGATATTAAAAAATCATTGTCATGGAAATAAATTGCATTGATGTCATAATCGGCCAAAAGCCTTTCGATGCACTCGATGATATAGTCAGGACTGTGAAATCTGACACCTCTGCCGTATGTAAGTGTTTCGGAGCAGAAAGAACAGTTGTTGGTGCAGCCCCTGGATGAAAGCACATCGGCGGTTTTTAGATAGTGACCTCTGATTGTATTTGCATTTGCCTTGGTATAAAAATCCATATCAAACACGCTGTAGTCAGGATATGGAAGAGAATCAAGGTCATCTATGCGGGAATTAATGAAGACTTTTGGATCTGTAGTTCTTGTAAATACTCCGGGTATAATTTCAGGTTGAAGACCGTCTGCCAGCTCCGACAAACTCAGTTCGCCTTCTCCGGCAATTACAAAATCAAGCCCTGGAATTTTTGAAAGGATTTCCATTGGCATGGCTGTTGCATGATGACCACCGGCAATGATTGTTCTATCATAAAAGGTTCTTACAAAATCTATTGACTCAACAGTATCATATATCAAAGGAGATACAGTTGAAAAACCTATTATATCAGGCTCATATGAAAGTATCTCAGATCTGAAGTCTGAGTTCAGCCTGGATTTATCATTGAAGATGAAATCCATCCTGTGTCGGTCATATATCCTTGCATCATGGCCCTTTGATTTCAAGGATGATGCAAGATAAGCTATTCCGACGGGAATCCATCGGGTGGAGGTCTTGGGCTGACTTGGAGTTACCAAAAGTATTTTCATATTGAACTGCCATTGATTCTGTCGTAATGTCTGAAAAACGGATTATCCATGTAATTTTTCGGCAGGTCATGAATATCATTTTCTGACTTTTTCCCGACTAAAAGTTCATATGCGAGCCTGTCTGCATAATAGAGACTGCTATTGATGATAATCGTATCTGCATTTAAAACCGTACCCCTGTCAGGCCCACCTTCGATAAATATTTTTCTGGCGTCAATTATATTGATGTCAGGCATGATTGCCAGCGGAATTTCTGTGGTACGTTCAATTAGATGGTCCTTATGCAGTTCAAATCTTTGCTTCGGATGCATGAAGCCCACAAGATTCTTTGTTGCTGCTGAAAAACCCGCAAGGTTGTGCGCTTTTAGATTTGAAAGATTTATTATCCTGTCAGCCAGAAATGCTGCTTCAGGCAGTATGATGTAACTAAAATATTCTCCGGCGATTGGTACTTTGTACCACTTTCCATAATCAAAGGATTTTATTTTCAAGCCTGGAATCTTCAGTGATTTCATTCCTTTTATCTTTATGACTTCAGAGGTAGGAAGATGTGTGATTCCGCTGCAGTCTGCTACAACAATATTCCTTATACCTATTTCGGAAAGCGAGGTAACCAGTGTTTCAAGCATATCCATGGAAACCGAAGCCGGATAGGCAAGGGCTGAGTTGAGATTCACTTTTACCAGTACCCTGGTATCCCGGTCATAATCCCTGAATAAATCAGAACCAAGGCATCTGAATTGATCTAGCAGGTTTTGTCCTTCAAGAAATATATCAGTATTTCCTGCAGCCTTGGGAGTGAGTGGGGTTTTGGGCTTTCCGGCGGGCTTGTTGATGAATATCAATTTTCGCTTTACTTTTTTTAAAAGATTATTCATCGGAAGGCCTCCTGTATCTTTTTAAATTCTCGGCAATGATTCTAATGATTGAACTAAGGTTTCCAATTCCCTTTGGTGAGTTTTTGCTGTCAACCCGGTGGATGATTGAATCAGGATTGAAGAGGAGATAAAAAAGGACACGGAATTTGTTGCGATGCCTGTAGGGAAGGAGGAACTTTACGATTCGAAGTGATATGTTACTCCATATACCCTCATTGAAATTAAAAAGCATGGAACGGTAGAAGGCAAGTTCGAACAGAACCAGCCGATTGGTGCAAAGTGTTCTGCGCATGGACCTGTCGGGTTTTTTCAGTCCGGCATATTCATGGATGAGGGTTACTGCTATTCCGACAATCTTCATGGAGTCTTTGGTAAGTAATTTGCTCAACAAGTATAGATCAGGACTGCATGTAATATAGAAGTTTGCCATATCGACAAACCATTTCATTCCCCTGAATCCATGGTGCAGGCCATGATGGAAAGCCATGATGTATAATTGTCTTTCTAGGGGCAGGGTATATGGGTCAAACTCATCACCAGTCTTCATTCTGACGATATCGGCCATAATGAAATTATTTATTTCATATAGTCTATGGAGCGGTGATTTTGTGCCAAAGCTAATGAAATCCCATTGGACGTCAATTATATATGAGGTTGTTTTCTCTTTTTTCACAAACATAATTTCATTCATTGAGTCTTCAAATTCAGAAAGATTCAAAACAGTATCCTTCATCATCTTTCCAGGCTCAGGGATGCTATAACCGTAACCAAGCAATAGTTGCTTTAACTTTGGATAGGAACTTTTATCAATGAAAATATCCAAATCCGTTGAAGAACAAATGTAATCAGTCTTATGAAACTGTCTTACTGCCTTTCCCTTGAGATAAACATATTCAATATTATGGTCTTCTATTTCCTTTAGGATGGATTTGGCATTTGCGTCCTTCAGCTGGTTTTCGAATGAGTTCTGCCATGCTGTAATTTTCCATTGTTTAAGCATTTTTTCAGGTATAGGAAGTCCATTGAAAACACCATTGATGTGCAGGTAATGCATCAATCCCAGAAGCCTGTGTTCTGCTGCTATATCGTTTATTGAGGTGGGATTGGAAAGGAGGAAAAGTCTGCTAAAGTTTTCCGGAACAGCTTTGCCTAGATATATGCCTATGCACTCCTTTAAAAACTTAATTTCATTAGTCATCATCAGTTTCTCCAAGTATCTCGCTGACAATATTATAATATGATTCCATATCAGTACCAAATTCAATGCGGTAGCAGCTGATGCTGTTTAGCATTTCCGTAATGAATGCGAACTTTCTGGAAGCATTTTCACGGATGTTTGTGTGGATGGTGCTCGGAAACATTTCAGGAACTACTTCGACAGGCTTGACCTTCTTATATGAAGAAGCCTGAAGCCCGGTCTTTGTCAGAATACCGATGCCTGATATCAAATTGTCCGGTTTCTTGCCAAGATTGATATCCCTGATAAAAAAATATGTTTCATCCATGAAATTACAGACCGGTTCAAGGAGACCAAGGTCAGGAAAGAATCTTGACAAAGAATCATCCCGGAGTTTAACAAGACCGCTGAGCGAGTATGCGAGGTAATGCCCTTCGATGTTTCTGACATAGGTCAGGTCATCTGAAATTATTCCACCGCCGAACCTTTGAGCAGCAAATGCAGATGTTGATTTACCGCTTCCGCTGTTTCCTGTTGCCAGGAATGAATGGTTTCCGATGGTACAGCAGGATGAATGAATCCTGTAGAATCTGAAGTTTTCAAAAAGGTAACCCAGGGGGTGGAACATAAATATAAGTATGTTGTAGTATTCAAATTCAATGGGAAGGTCCTTTGTTATTATAGTTAGCTTGTTCTTATTGCAGTCTATACAGATATCTGCCATATCTTCATATATATACCAAAGATACTTTCCTTCGTTGTATATGTGAAGGGTTGCAATGAATTCATCTTCGTATTCCAGTGTCTTTATAAGACGGGCTGAAGCGGGGACTCCAATGAAATCAGATCTATTATCGGTTACAAGTACTTCGATGTCGGCTGTTTTTTTGTAACCTGGGTTATATACTGCATTAATGTATTTTTCAACTTTATCTATAAATGCAGTGTTGCTGCCATGAACCTTTATGGAAATATCATTCCAGATATACATCTAGACCTCTTTCATTCTCGTGAATTTTTCAAGAAAAGCACTGTCTTCATTGACAGGCAAGCCATCAGCTTCAATCCAACTGTGGCCGCTTATTCCGCCGTTTGCTTTTTCTGCGCCTACCACCAGTACACAATCAATGTTTCTTTTTTTGCAAATATCAAACAACACCAGGCTGGCAATCATGCAGGGATTTCTATGATGAATGACCCTTACCAGAATATAATATAGTATTCTGTGCGTTTTTTTTAAATAATCCAGATCCGAAGCTGTAGTAGTTATAGGATGGGGAGGTTTTTCCAAACTGCGGACAACATTGTTGAAACCCGTTTTCCGGGTTATTCCGGACCATTTAATTATCCCTGCAATGGCCCTCATGAATAAAATAAAATCCCCGGGTATTGAAAACCCTTTGTATTGCAACAAACCAAACCGCCTGTCAGACTTCCAGAATATTATTTTTTACAAGGTCGTCGATCAATGAGAGTACGTCACTTTTTGCCGTTTCTTCGTCAATATCGTACGTGTCAAGGACCTTTGCAGTGATTTCATCCACTGAAAGATTTTCTTCGATGCACTTTATTATAAGGCTTCCGACCTGGTTCAATGAATAATAGTCACCGGTTTCAAGATTGAGAAGAACCGTTTCCCCCTGCATATCCCTTAGAATTATATTGGCACTGAGTTTCATAGAATCCCCCTTGATGCTGTTATAATAACATTATACCAATTATATTCAGGAATGTTCATGGGGAAATTTTATTCCTTATCATATGGACAAACTCATTTATATCAGTACCGAGCGACAAACTGCAGATTTCAGTTGATTCAAGCATGTCGGAAACAAAAAGAAACTTCATTCTGGTGTGTTCTTCGATGCTTGTGTGTATGCCGGTGGGGAACATCATTGGAAGAACCCCTGAGCTGCTTAATGATTTGCAGCTGGACAGACTTGATGATAACTTTTCAGTAAGCATGATGTTGCTTATGGATGATGACTCAGGTTTCATTGCATTTATATCATCCAGGAAATAATAGATTTCTCCGCTGTCAAAGGTTGCAGAATGTACCCTTGTGAGTTCGGGGAAATATGCATTTACTGATTCCAGGCTCAGTTTAACAAGCTTTGTAAGGGCATATGGTTTATATCCATCTTCCTCTTTCTTAACAAATGTCAGATTATCAGAAATTATGGAGCCACCATGGGTTGCAATGGCAAATGCAGAAGTGGATTTGCCGTTGCCGTCCATACCGGTGAAAAGGACTGACCTACCTGCCAATGCTGCACAGGAACCATGAAGTCTGAAAAACCCAAAACCTTCGAGAAGGGTTCCAAGTGGATGGAGTATAAATGTCAATATATTGAAATATTCAAAGGTATACGGCATGGTCTTGATGGAAACTATAAGTATGTTGGCTTTATAATCCATCCACAGGGATACATGATTGGAATAGACATACCAAAGCTGAGTTTCAAAGGTAAAAACATCCATCCTGATATCAGTATCAAGGTTAAGGAGCATTGATTTAATCTTGTTTGCAGAAGTTGGAATACGGGGGATCGCATTGTCTGCTTCATCCATTAAAAGAAGGCTTAAATCACATTCGCCTTCATATTCATGATCGTAAACTGCGTTTAGATATTTGCTTAGACCTATTATGCAATTTTCATTGCTACCCTTGACTTCTATTCTGATGCCGTTCCATAAATACATCCACTATCCGCCGTTTCATTGAATGACTGCCATAATTATACAGATAAAATGAGTCGTTAGAAAGTGCTTTTATACTTTTTTTGCACGTTCTCTAATATTCGGATTCAACTCTTTTTTCCTCATTCTTATGTTAACTGGTGTTACTTCAACCAATTCGTCATCTGATATGAATTCCAGAGCCTGCTCCAGGCTCAGATAGCGGATATTTATCAACCTCAAGGCTTCATCTGAACCGGAAGCCCTTACATTCGTGAGCTGTTTAAGTTTACAAACATTTATGTTCAGGTCTTCACTTTTGGCATTTTCGCCAACAATCATTCCTGTGTATACCTTAACCCGGGCATCAATGAAGAGGGTACCCCGTTTTTGTGCATTGAACAAACCATAAATTGTTGATTCCCCTGACTCAAAGGCAATCATTGATCCTCTCGGCCTTTTTAAAAGCTCAGGGCTCAGTGGTTCAAAGGCATCGAAGGTGTGATTTAGGATGCCGGTTCCCTTGGTGTCTGTAAGCATTTCAGAATAATATCCTATAAGGTTTTTTGCAGGTATTCTGAATTCAAGTCGGGTGGATCCCTGGACACCATGTTCCATGGAGACCATTTCACCCTTTCGGGCGCCTACTTTTTTAATTACAGTACCTACAAATTCTTCAGGCACATCAATGATGAGGTATTCAACAGGTTCATGCTTTACACCATCAACGTCCTTTATAACTACTGCAGGCCTTGAAACCTGGAATTCATAACCTTCGCGTCTCATTGTTTCTATAAGTATTGAAAGATGCAGTTCACCTCTTCCTAGAACCTTGAATGAATCCATTGAACCGGTTTCTTCAATATGAAGGCTGACATTGCTCTCAAGTTCTCTGAAAAGCCTGTTTCTGAGATGTCTGGATGTTACAAATTTACCTTCTGTTCCTGCCAGCGGGCTGTTGTTTACACTGAATATCATGGATATGGTCGGTTCATCTATGTCTACAAAATCCACGGGATCAGGACTATCAACGTCGCATATGGAATCACCTATGTGTATTCCCTCGATTCCTGAAACTGCAATGATATCACCAAGACCTGCTTTTTCGGTTTCTTTTCTCTTCAGGCCGTCAAATGTATAAAGGGAAACAACCTTTGATTGAATTAGTTCGCCGTCTTTTTTGCATAGCATTATTTCATCATTTTTCGAGACACTTCCACGGGAAATCCGACCTACGCCGATTCTGCCTACATACTTGTCATAATCTATGCTTGAAACAAGGCACTGGAAAGGACCGTCTATATCACCTTCAGGTGCAGGGATGTTGTTGACGATTGCATCGAGAAGAGGTTTTACAGAAACTGGTTTATCAGTTAATTTTTCAATCGCGTAACCTTCTTTTGCAGAAGTGAATATTATAGGGAAGTCCAGCTGGTGGTCTTCTATCTGAAGGCTTATGAACAAATCGAGAATTTCATCATATACGGCTTCGGCTCTTGCATCCGGTCTGTCAACCTTGTTTATTACAACTATTGGAACCAGATTGAGTTTCATTGCCTTTTTCAAGACGAATCTTGTCTGCGGCATGGGCCCTTCAAAGGCGTCAACAAGAAGCAGTACACCGTCAACCATTTTAAGAACACGTTCTACTTCGCCACCGAAATCAGCATGGCCCGGTGTATCGATTATATTTATTTTTGTACCGTTATAATTAATGGCTGTATTTTTGGAGAATATGGTGATACCACGTTCTTTTTCCAGGTCGTTTGAATCCATGATTCTTTCTGAAACGTGCTGGTTGTCGCGAAAAACTCCACTCTGTTTGAGCAGTTCATCCACCAAAGTGGTCTTGCCATGGTCTACATGCGCTATTATTGCTATATTCCTTATATTTTCTATCTTTGCCATACTTTCTCCAATTCATATATACCCCGGCAAGTATAGATGAAAGTACAATGTTTGGCAACTTAATTTTGTTAAACTTCATTATAGCCATTCTTTCTTTGACTTTGAAAATGTATAGGTATAATCTTTTACAATGAAAATGAATTATACTTTTGAAATATTTGAAAATAAGCATGTTGAAAAGGCAATTCAGCTGGTTGGAGAAGCCTATCATGATGAACGGTCATATGTCAGATGCCTGCCCAAAGAAGTTTCCATTCCGTCTCTGGAGAAATATGCAGCAAACAGTCTTGGCATTTCGGCTATGCAAGGTGATAATCTGGTAGGGTTTCTGTGCTGTTTATCACCCTGGGATAACTTTTTTGGAACATCAAAAGGTACTTTCGTGCCAATAAATGCACATGCGACAGTAAGGGAGAATAGAAATAACCTATATTCCTTGATGTATGCAAATGCAGCATCCATATGGGTTAAAAAGGGAATTCTTTCCCATGCAATAGGGGTTTATGCGCATGATACAGAAGCTGTTGACAGCTTCTTCACAAATGGATTTGGATTAAGAACGATTGATGCAGTCAGATCCATGGAACCATTGGGTTTCATGGAAGATAACAGTAATATCAAGTTTTTTGAGCTTGAAAGCGAAAGATACATCGAAATATTGCCACAGCTGAACAGTTTGATTGATCACTTGAATAAAAGTCCCAATTTCATGCCGCATAGAAAAACTGATGAAGGAAAATTTCTCAATGAGTTGGAAAACGCACCCAGAAGGTATTTTGTTGCTGAAGCGGATAACAGGCTTATTGCACATATCAAGATTACGGAATCAGGCGAAAGTTTCATAGGCAGCACAAAGGAAATGATTAACATTCAAGGAGCATACCTGGAAAAAGAATACAGAGGAGCAGGCGTGTTTCAAAATTTACTTGATTTTTCCATCAAAACATTGAAAAATGAAGGATACAGTCAGATAGGAGTGGATTTTGAAAGCTTTAATCCGACAGCAAGGGGATTTTGGCTTAAATATTTCACACCATATATATATGGACTGACAAGAAGAATTGATGAAAGAATAGTAAATTTTTATGAGTGACTTCAAAATTATATGTTTATCAGAGAATCCTGAATATATGGAAAGGTCAATTGAATATATCAAAACTAGATGGCCTCTTGACGATAGGATTTACGAGGATTGCATTTCAAACAGTATCAATACACCTAATGGTCTTCCAAGATGGTATGTAATGATTGAAGATGGTGAATTCATTGGTAGTTACGGACTCATAGTAAACGATTTTATCAGTAGACAGGACCTGTGGCCCTGGTTTGCTGCCTTGTATATCGAAAAAAGTGCAAGGGGTAGGCGACTTGGGTCAGTGCTGTTGGAGCATGGACGAAAGGAAGCGGGTAAGTTTGGATATGACAAGCTGTATCTATGCACAGACCACATTGGTTTTTATGAAAAGTTCGGATGGACCAAAATAGGAACCGGGTTTCATCCATGGGGTGAGGAATCGTCTATATATTCAGCAGATACTATTAAAGAGTCTCTTTGAGTCTAAGTAGCTCTTCTTTTTTATGGAAGAGTGCACAACCATGGGATTCATCTTCGAGTAACTCGGCATTTTCTCTCACAGCTTTTAAAAATGGTGACTTAAGAGCATTTTCGAGTCCTATATCAACAACATTTTCTACGGAAACGGGTGCAAAGGGACAGGGTTCAACTGAACCATCTGCAGCGATATGAACAAAGCCTTTTCCTGCGGCAAGACATCCACCATAAGGTTTTTCGTCCCCTGGAAATGCAACGGTAAGCATGTCTTTTCGTTTGTTCTGTTCAAGCCACTCCAACATTCTTATTCGGTTTTCTTCATCGAGTTCAATTGCTTCGGTACCGGGGGCAAAGGGAACATAATCAATATAGAAAATGACTGAAGCACCTTTTTTGCGGTTTTCTGCGAGAAAGTCAGTGTTCAATACCTCATCAATGTTTTCAGTGGTTACTGTTACTGAAACGCCGAAATGCTTTTTCATCTCTTTTAATTTTTTCATCGCTGATTCAGTCTTAGCGTAAATGCCATGACCTCTTCTGGCGTCGGTGTTGTGCCTGCTGCCTTCAATGCTGATAATAGGCAGAATATTTGCAGGCTTTATTTTTTCGATGAAACCAGAATCATCAAGCATTGTTCCGTTTGTAAAAACTACAAAGAACAATTCCTGATATCTGGACATTAATTGTGTCAGGTCTTTCCGGGCAAAAGGTTCACCACCGGCAGTTATTATTACACTTGTACCGATTTTGCCTGCCTGGGAAAGGAGTCGGGAAAGCTGTATTGTAGTCATATCGGTTCCTTTTCGCTTATGGGCTTTATCGTAGCAACCTTTACAGTTCAGGTTACATTTATGTGTTACCGATAAAATCATATAAGGAGGTATGTGCAAACCGATCCTTGCTTTTTCAATACGCTTTTTTTCAGCAGGTTTTTGGATTGATCTGATTTTTAAAATAAGCGGAAGCAATTCAGGTCTTCTGAAAACAAATGATGTAATTTCCATAAGCCAGTTTCTGACATCCGAATTCAGTTTTTGAGATAGTGCTGCTTCTTCCATAATCATCCTCGTTATTAATGTTTATAATCTACAGCATATAGGGATAAAAGGAAAGCATTGTATTGTTAAATGTGTGCATAATCCCAGGGATTATGCGCATATAGGATATGGTAAAATGAAAATGTACTGGAAACGGGGGTATGGAATGATGGATTTTCAGTATTTTTTCACTTATGAAACCGGATTACCTCAAGGAATTGGGTACTCATTCTTTGATGCAACTCACCTTATTTGGATGTTTGTTTCATTTTTAATGGTTGGGTTATTGGTTCTTTTATATAAGAATGCAAAAATCAGCAGCAGGCGGAAAATTATGATTGTTATTGCTGCTGCCTTGCTGCTTTGTGAAGTGGTGAGAACAGGTTGGTTCATTGCGATTGGTGAATATACTATCAAGAACTCACTGCCATTGCAATTGAGCAGGATATTGGTATTTGTTGAAGCTTTTGCAATATTTTTCAATACCAGGTACCTAAAGGAATTTACATATGCATGTGGGCTTTTCAGTGTTGCTGCATTCATAGCTCCGGATATAATGCAATATCCCATATTTCATATTCATACAATCAGGTATTCCATTGCCCATATCTTGATTATGGCTGTTCCTCTTATGTGGATTATAGCAGATGGATTCAGACCGGATATCAAGTATCTTCCCAAGTGTGCTGCTCTTTTGGTTGGGATAGCAGCTGTTGTTGAAACATTTAATATTTTCCTGGGAAGCAATTATCTCCATATTCATTATATTCCGACCCATGTCAATCTTAACCTCAGACAACCCTTCTTTGCCATGGCTTTCGTAGGAGCGGTCCTGGGCTTTTGGGTTATAATTTATTTGCCATGGGTTATCTATGATAAGATAAAAATACGTTGATATAAACCCTGATTTTAGAATTCAGGATACTAAAATACTATAAATGAGACACATCATAATTTGCGGAGTAGTATATAAACCCGAATCATCTGAACTCAGGATGATGCCGATCCGAATGATTTTTTAGATATCCAATTGCTTCCAGTTGCTGTTTATTTCATACAATAATTTATCCAGAATATCTGAGTATACAGAGTCATTGGCTAGGTCATTGATTTCATTTGGGTCGTCAGTCAGGTTGAATAGTGAGTACATGGGCTCACTTCCATGAAAATATTTAATAAGTTTGAAGCCGTCTTTTTTGATTCCAGCAATATGATTCCTATATCTTAGGTTCAAAGAATCCCATATTTTGGTTTCTTTGGTAAAAGTTTCGGTCAGGGATTTCGTTTGGCAGGTATCCGGAATAGATATATCCAGGTAATCTAGTATCGTGGGGAATATGTCAGCGATGTAAACAGGTTCAACCCTTTTCTCGTTTCTTGGGATATCGGGACCGGATATAACCAATGGTACTCTTATACTATGTTCATAAAGGCTCTGTTTTCCGAACAGGCCATGACTTCCTACAGCCAGACCATTGTCGGCAGCAAAAATTACCAAGGTGTCGTCCATCAGATTCTCTGATTCCAGTTTATCCAATATTTTACCTATGCAATGGTCCAGATGCGTAATCATAGCATAATATTCAGTCAGATGCTGTCTGACGATTTCCTCTGTTCTGGGATATGGCGCTAGCCGTTCATCTCTTGTATCAAAACCTGCAAAGTCAAAGGGGTGAAAAGGCAGATAGTTTTTGGGAAGCCTGGTTTTTTTCATATCATACATAGCCAGAAATTCCTTAGGCATTGTCCGGGGATCATGGGGAGCCATGAATGCTGTATACAGGAAAAAGGGTTTATTCTTGTTGCGTTTTTCAATGAAATCAATTGAAGCATCTGTAAACAATTCAGATGAGTGTTTACCTGGGGTTATATGGTCACAGTTGTATTCCATAGTTTCATTTGTATTGTATGGATTTCTGGACTTCAATATCTTTTTATGATATTTACCGGTAGGGTCAAAGTTGTTTGCAGGAACATTCCAGTGATCATCCATTCCGCCGAAAAATATCTCGGCTCCACCGGTGAAACTTCTTGCATATGAATCGGTTCCATTATGCCATTTTCCAATACCATGGGTTTCAAATCCGTTTTCTTTAAGTATCTCACCAAGCATACGGTGTTCATCAGGAATAAATCGTCCTGCCTTTGCCAGACCCTCCAGAAGTCTTCCGGTATGAAGCATTGCTCTGCTTGGCATACATACTGCTCCGCTGGTTCCACCGGGAATATGGGCATTTCGATACAGCACTCCACCTGCAGCCAGGCGCTCCAGGTTCGGAGTAATAACATCCGGATTTTCAATCATTCCGTATCTCATGTCATCTGCAAAAAGCAAAACTATATTTTTCATTCTTAGATTTTACCACAAATCGCAAATCATCCTTGGGATGGTTTACAGGTTTTACGGTTCCTAAGTTGTAAAAAAGTGGTATCATAAATTTAGCGGGGGCAGTTATGAGAAGATTGAAAAAAAAGTTATTGAAAAGCTTCAAGGATGCAATCAGAGGCATTTTGTATATATTCAAGACGCAGCGCAATTTCAGAATACAATTTGTGTGCTTTATACTTGCAGTTGGTGCTGCAATATTGCTTGAACTTAAATTATCGGAAATTGCAATCGTTGTCTTTGCGGGAGGTCTTGTCATGGTGGGGGAGATGGTCAATACCGGGCTCGAGAGACTTGTTGACCTGATTAATCCGCAATATCATCCCTTTGCACGGGATATAAAGGATATATCTGCCGGAGTTGTGCTGGTTGCATCCATATTGGCTGTTATCATAGGGATAATAATATTTGTTCCGGCTATCATTGAGTTGTTCTAAAGGAGGGTTTAATGAGAATATTATTTCTGGATCTGGATACACTTAGACCTGATCATCTTGGATGCTATGGTTATCACAGAAATACATCACCGAATATAGATTCAATAGCTGATGAGGGAATTGTTTTTGACAATTATTACACTCCCAATGCACCATGCCTGCCTTCAAGGGCAGCATTGGTTTCAGGTAAGTTTGGCATTTTGAATGGAGCAGTAAATCATGGTGGTTCTACTGCCGATATGGATAAACAGGGACCCGACAGGGATTTCAGGAGTGAAATAGGAACACAGTCACTTTTTTGCATGCTTCGAGAGGCAGGGTTCAGGACTGCTAGTATCAGCCCCTTTGCAGAGAGACACTCTGCTTTCTGGTTCTGTTCAGGGCTCAATGAAATGTACAATACAGGCAAAGGCGGAATGGAATCGGCTGAGGATGTAACCCCCGTTGTAATGGATTGGCTTGATCGAAATGCAGAAGGTGACAACTGGTTCCTTCATATAAATTACTGGGATCCGCATGGACCTTACCGGGCACCTGACGACTTTGGAAATCCATTCAAGGATGAACCTTTACCGGCATGGATAACAGAAAACGTCATAGAATTACAGAAAAATAAAACCGGACCGCACAGCATGCAGGACATTCACATGTATGATGCTGATCCATGGCCTGATTATCCAAAATATCCGGGAAGCATTGGGGACATGGAGGGAGCCAGGATAATGATGGATGGATATGACTGCGGAATAAAGTATATGGATGGTCATATCGGAAAGATCATCAATCATTTGAAAGATATTGGTGTTTGGGATGATACAGCAGTTATTGTAACGTCTGACCATGGTGAAAATATGGGAGAACTTGGAATATGGGGTGAGCATGCAACTGCGGATGCCATAACTCCAAAAATCCCAATGATTATAAAATGGCCGGGTAAAATGAAAAACACAAGGGACAATGGGCTGCACTATAATCTGGACCTTGGTCCAACCATGGCTGAGATACTGGGAACAAGAAAAATGCCTTCATGGCAGGGGCAGTCATATGCTTCGGTGCTGGAATCAGGTACAGAAGCAGGGCGTAAGGAGTTGATTCTGGAACAGTGTGCCCATGTATGTCAAAGAAGTGTAAGGTTTGATGAGTGGCTGTATATAAGAACATATCATGATGGTTATCATCTGTTCCCAATGGAAATGCTATTCAATGTTGAAAAAGATCCATATGAGCAAAATGATGTCGCCGGTGAAAACCCTGAACTTTGTGTGGCGGCATCCCATAGGCTTCAGAACTGGCATGATGAAATGATGTCTTTGAGAAGAGATGCCTTGGATCCATTATGGGAAACCATGAAGGAAGGCGGACCTTTCCATGCCAGGGGACATATGAAAAAGTATCTTGAAAGACTGAAGGAAACCGGCAGAACTTCAGGTATAGAGGAATTAATCAGAAGACATCCGGAGGAGATGAAATAATGGATATTATAAAATTAAACCCCGGGGGGGCCAACTGTTATTTGATAAAGGGCAGTGAAGGTTATTTGCTTATTGACACCGGCATGAAGGGTGCAGCAGTTAAAATCAGGCGCCAGATAAGGGCATATGATATAAAACCGGATCAAATAAATCATATTCTGATAACCCATGATCATTATGACCATACAGGAGGACTTGAAGAACTTAAAGAAATGACAGAAGCCCAGGTTATAATCCATGCTGACGAGCTAAAGGACAACAGCAAGAATAAAAATCAATCCAACTGGTTATTCAGAGTCCTGGTCAAAGTAATAGGTGCAATTACCCCGGAGGGAAAACCGGAAGCCAAGATACAACCTGATGTGATGATTGAAGGGGATTTGGATTTGCATGAATGGGGATATTCTGCAAGAATAATCCATACACCAGGTCATTCGCCCGGATCAGTTTGTGTGGTTACCGATGACGGACAATGCATCGCAGGGGACACACTTTTCAACATGTTCCCCCGAAGTCATTACCCAATAATCGTTTATGACAGAAAGAAACTTGCTGATTCATACAGAAGACTAGAAAAGGAAGATTGTACTGTATATCATCCTGGGCATGGAGAGTCGATAACAAAAGAAAATTTCCAGAAACGCATATTGAATAAAGGAAAATATATGAAAGACTGAGCCTATTGCCTCAGTCTTTTTTCCCTGAACTGACGGGGGGAAAGTCCTGTAATTTGCTTGAATACCCTTGAATAATAGCTCTGGTTTTCAAAACCCGCCAAAACAGCAATATCTACCAATGGAATATCTTCATCCAGCAGAAGCTTCTTGCTCATTTCAATCCTTACATTATTTAAATATGAATTGAAGGAAGTTTTGGTTTCCTGTTTGAAGATACGGCTGAAATATGAAGGACTCAGTGAAACATTTTCTGCTACATCATCAAGTGTTACCTTTTTCATATAGTTTCTTCTTATATATTCAATTGATTTATAAATAACATCTATATGCTTGACATCCTGGAGATCAAAGACACATTCGGTGAAGGTTTTTATAATATCAGAAATCCATATGGTCAGTTCCTCTATTGTTTTGAAGTCATTGATTTGATTCAGGTATTTGTAATTCATACCGAAGATTCTGTTGTTGTCTGCTCCACCATGGAGTGCAGCCCTTGAAAGAACAACGACAAGTTCGAGAACCCGGGCTTTTACAAGGCTGAAATTTCTGCCGGTGGACAGGAATGTGTGTGCCAGGATTTCGTTTAGAACCTTTTGTGCCCCGGTTTTATCACCAAGGGTTATCATGGTAATCAACTTGTTTTCCTTGTCCAGTGGGTAATGGTCTGCTCCTTCACCACCCATTGTTTTTAGATGGTGAATGTATTGGGCAATGTC
>JAFGIJ010000014.1 GCA_016929655.1 Clostridia bacterium | reverse complement strand
TATCCAAATCCGAAGAAAGCAATTGCGTACTTTTCCTTTGACACCAGGTCAACCAATGTTGAGTATTCCTGTTCAAGGGTTGCAGTCTTGACCATTTCTTCTTTTCCAAGTATGTTTTCAAAGAAGAATTCATATGTTCCGTGATTTTCATTGGGGCCGAAGAACTTGACTTCTTCACTTGGCCATTCCGGTCTTATATCTGACCATAGAACCTTGTCATCTGCCTTGTATTTTCCTGAAAGGTACATATCGATGATTTCTTCCCTGGTCATTTCCGTTGCCCAGTCATTGTTCTTGTTGATTACGATTGTAAGTCCATCCAGTGCAAGTTTGAATTCAAGCACATCAGTTCCTACTGTATAACCTTTTTCCTTGAGTCCTTCAACTTCAGCATCCTTGATCTTCCTTGAAGCATCAGAAAAATCAGTTTCTTCAGCGATGAATTTCTTGAATCCTGCTGATGATCCTGCACGGCTGACTTCAACACTGACATCATTTTGAACTTCAGTCATATATTTTTCTGCTATTGCTGCCATCAAAGGATAAACAGTTCCAGAACCGTCAACTATTACTGTTCCCTCGAGTTTTGGTGTTTCTTCTCCACCGGGGTTTTTTTCTGTTTCACTGCTGTTTCCACATGCGACTACGGACATCATAAGTCCTATACACAATACCAGCACCATTAATTTTTTCATTTTTGGGATAACCTCCTACAGTTACTCTTTTATTTCTGACACAAATATATAACAGTATGAAAATTTAGGTGTTACGGTGCAGTTAATCATATGTTAACAATATGTTAAGAACAAAAATTTTGGTCGGGAGGTGAAATTGAAAAAGTTAATATGGCACGTTGAAAAGTGCATAACCGGGATTGTATGATTGCACAAAAATGCCTGAGTTCATAAATTGTTAACAATTTTTCTCACTTTCTCATGATATATTATCAACGGTTTCGAGAGGTAGAGAGTTAATATGAGAAAGTTCTTTAAGATAATAAAAAGCATATGGGTACCGCTGGTGATATTTGCATTTGCCGGCTACCTGTTGCTTGGTTTAAATGTTATACCGGTAGGTGTAATGGTTGATGAAATGATCAATACTGCCAATGCCGGCACGATTGTGGACAATTATTATACAAATTATAAACTTGGCATCCAGTTCTATACCCCACCTGTTGATAATAGCACATGGCGGCCAATGACATACCAGGAGCAGTTCACAAGGCAGCCATATTATGTTTTTATCGCAGCAAAGGCAGAATTTGCTGTTTTGGAACCTGATGACAAACCTTACCCTGACTTTATATTCAGAGCCCACTACGATGCAATAAAAACCTCCAAATACAAAAATGAAACATCGAAGGATTTTGCCCAGAGATTGAGGAATGACCATGTACGGGAAATCATTTCAGGAAACCGTGACGATGAGGGCATGTTCGACCACTCCTTTGTGTATTCGGACATCGAGCCTGCAATTATTAACAATAAAACCTACTACACCTATACCTCCTATGATGAAGACCAGGATATATACTTCCTGACCTATGTCATCCGTGAAGGATACTTTGGTTTTCGTTTCATGTTCTATGGTCAGGGTGAAGAAATCGACCCTGCATTTGTAAAAGAGCTGATGGAAAGTGTAGTTTATTCAGAACAGGATTTTACAGTAGAGTATGAGAGAAAAAGTGCTATTGATTAATTCGGTCGGCTATCATAATGTGAGTTATCCATGTTGCTATACTCTAATTCCTCTGTGAGTTGCTATTTCATTTTTATAGCCTGAGGATTTTAATCACCAACTCCCCCGTTGATTTCCTCCAAAATATCATATACTCCATCAGCCTGCAGCTTTTGATTGTATGAATGCACGGCCATTTCAAGTGAATTATATGAATGTACTATATTACTGACCAAGTCAATGAATGGATTCATGATATACAAGCGTAAATTCCAAAGCTTGTATCCTTCTTTTACAAATGGAACGACAAATAAATTTGGTGAGCTTAGAAATGCTGCATTCTTTTCCCTTATTTCATCAACAACAACTCTGCCAGATTCATGCATTTCAAGATTCTGCTCGTTTCCATTGTATACAATTTCCAGGCTTTTTCCCTTGTCCAGTGCAATTTGCATATTTAAGCCAACCATCGGATTATCCTCACCATCAGCAGAAGCCAACCTATAGATTACCTGTTTTTCCTTAATCTCATATTGCTTCCCTTCCATGCCTGCCATAAGGTCCATGTATCCGTTACTACCTGAGGCAGCTATTTCATATAATGTGTTGAATTTTGCAGCGACCTCCATCGTATCCCTGAGTACAGCCAGACCCATATGTTCAACCCATATCGGTACACTGGCTTTGCCGTCAGTGCCTGACCAGTAGCTTCCTATAACACAGCCGTTGAAGTATTCAGGATAATATGCCATACCCATGACTGAAGCAACCCTGTACTCAAATGATTCAGGCTCCTCAAGGATATAGGACCACCTTGAATCCTCAATCAGTAAACCTTCCTCAACCATCATCTTTATTGCAGCCATTGCCTCACTGAATCCGGCAGTTTCACAGACATTAATGAATTTTTCTGTATCTGGATCATATCCAATCGGATAATATCCAACCTGCCGGCACCCAAGGTGTGTAAATATATCTCCAAGGCTTCTCAATATATCGCGGGGTGAATATGCTGCAATGTATGTATCGTCAACCCCGTTGCCATCCGGGTCTGCATAGGCAATAAATCGGGCGAACTCTATGAATTCATCCAAGTTAGAAGGTTCTCCTTCACCGTATGCATCCAACCATTCCTTGTTGTATATCCTCCTTGGCAGAGCAATGTCTCTACCGGTCGGAAGCGCCCATATGTTACCATCTTTATCTGTATAGCCTTCAAGTATTTCATTGGGTAAATCAGAATACCCGGGTATATCTGCAATGAATTCATTGACCGGCATCAAAAGCCCTTTGCTGCAAAGTTT
>JAFGIJ010000013.1 GCA_016929655.1 Clostridia bacterium | reverse complement strand
GACTTTCCTCCAGATACCTGTCAGCAAGATAATTCCAGAATTCTCTTACCTCCTTGAATCCGCCTTTGTTCTCCAGGAACCTGAATCCTTCGCTGTATGCAGGAATGAACTCGGTGCAGGATATCATCGGGCCTTCCTTCTGAAAACCTGGGTGCATGCCCCTGTTTCCTTTGCAAAATCCATCATTATATATTCAAAGGGAGTCCCTTTGCACAGTTCATCATAAACCGTTGTATAGGTTTCAATGTATTGTTCAACGGGACTGAACCCATTTTTACGGATATGTAAAATTCCGGGACATGCCGTCTGGTAAAGCCTTAGTTCAGACTCATCAACAGTAATCTCTATTTCCCACTCTTCGTCTTTGTATATTTTTTTGAAATAGTCATATAACACAATGAGGCTGCCTTTCGTGAGTTCTTCCTTCCTCACTTTATGAAATTCCCTTGAAAACTCCCTCAGGTATTCAGTAAGGGATTCCGGCCCGAATCTTTCACGGATATATTCCATAAGCATGTTCATGGATATGTGGAAATCCCTGTGAAGATACTTGTTTTGGGATGCCCTGCGTTCAAATACTTCCATTTCTATAATTTCTTCAAAAGCCTTTCATTTACCATATCAACAAGCAGATCCCCAGCCTCATATACCAACTGGCTTGACCAAGCTGTCCTTACTTCATATCCGCCCTGGGAAAAAGCTTCTTCTTTTGGTATATATCCCGACTGGCTGTTAGCCAGACCTATTACCATGGTGTTTTCAAAGGGAGACAGTTCCTTGACCGCAAGACCGAACTCAACATAGACCTCTCCGGGGAAAGTGACCAGCGCAAATCCGTCGATTGCCATGGCCTGGATGACAGTTTCGAACGCCTTGTCCGGGCGAACAAGCATACCCTTTATCATCTTTGCATAGGTCTTGTCGGGAATCCCGTCAAACATGTCCTCGACCTTGTCCTTGTCCCTTTCTAAAACCATGTCAGCCCATTCTTTTTCCTGCTGTGTAATTTCACGAAGCGGCATGAGAACCGTTTCTGATACAAACCTGATGCTTCCCTTTACTTCCCTTGACGATTCAATTGCATCAATGGAATATTCTCCAAGCTTCCTTCCAATTCTTTCGGTCTCCCTGAAATCCCTCCACTGGTCAGATCTTTTATAGTCAAGGTGGTTTATATTTCCCTCTGCTCCGTTTGCGAACAGAACAACTGCATCATCTCCATATTCCTTAAGAAGAGCATCGTCAAGGTCGTTTATGAAATCCCTTGAGATCAGCCAGTCAAGTCCAACCAGTATGGCGGGATGAAGGGTGAAATTGACAAGAGCCGAAAGAAGGCTGCCGTCCTTGTTCCACACGGAAAGAACCTGAAGTTCGGGGTCGATGGGGCCTGTGGTGCCCACTATGTCATTGATTTCAAACTCCTCAAAGTTCATGACAACTGAGCCGTCCCTTTTGACAAGCCTTCTGTTGAAGCTCAGGTCATAAACTTCTTTTTTCCCAACCCTAAGGTTAACCTCCCTGAAATCTTTCACTATTTCCATGATTCCGAAAGCTACCTTTGATGCGGTTTCATCAAGATATCTGTCAATTATCTCATCGATGCCATTGTACATCCTCATGCATGTATCAGGACCCGAATGGGTATGGGTTCCCCATATTGTTATGTTTTCAAAGGGTATCCCCGTCGATTCCATGATCCTTTTCTTCATTTCGTTGCAGGTTGAATATTTCAAACCTACATAGTCAAAACCCATCAGACATACCTTGGTAATACCGTCATCCAGTATCAATATGCTGCAGTTGATGTCATCATGGACACCCCTTGACATGTTGTCTGTCCTTACATTACCTCCCATTGGAATGGGATAATCCGGGGTAACCACTATTCTGCCGGCCGCTGCTTTCATTCACTCACCTCGAACAATTCATTGAATATATGTCTGGCACCACCGGCTGTGACCGGATTGCCGTTGTACTGTGATAAAAGTATCTTCATGTCCCTGTCCTTGTATAATCCTATCCTGTTTATTACAGAACGGACTTTTTCAAGGAATCCTTCACCCATCAGTTTGATTTTTCCACCTATTACAACCGCTCCGGGATTCATGAGGTTAACTGCACTATTGATGCCATATGCTATGTAATTGGCTGTTGTCTCAACTTCATTTCTGAACCGTCCTTCTTCCTTGTATCCGTTTGCAATTATTGAAAAACGCTTGTCATAATCAACCGGGCTGTCATCAACCAGTATTTTCCCGTGTGTTGTCTCAACATCCTTTACAAGAGCAGGGATATTTGCCATTACCTCAAGGCATCCCCTGCTTCCGCATTTGCACAAAGGTCCGTTGACATCTATTGAAACGTGGCCGAATTCCCCTGCAAGGGAATCGGCACCTTCATATATTTTACCGTTTATGATTATCCCGGCCCCTATTCCTTCATGGACATCTATAAATAGTAGGTTTTCAATTCCGGCAAGCTCCTTGTTAAAAACCTTTTCGGTATATGCACTGAGGCTTGATTCGTTCATCAGGTCCACGGCAATCCCCGGGAAGCTTTCAGTGATTTCATCATAGAACGCCGATGTCCTGTCAATGGGAAGGATTGTCGATGATACAATCCTGTGCCGGCTTCTGTCGATTATTCCGGGAGCACCTATGCATATGCCAATAAGCGCTTCTCTTTCATAACCGCATTCCTTTACAATTTTCTCAGTCTCTGAGCATACCATGTTCCCAAGATTCCGAAAGTCCTGGATCTTAATGTTGATTTCATGAACAGGTCTGCATGTAAGATCAAAGCACCCTAGGTTGAAACTGCCTGGCTGCAGATCCACCGCAACAATGCATCCTCCCCTGGGATTGACCTTTAAAAGTATTGGTTTCCGGCCGCTTGTACTGAGTTCACCGGGACCTGCTTCATAAATCATTGACTTTGCCACCATTTCCTCGGCAAGCGAGGATACGGTTGTAGGGCTGAGTCCGGTAAGGGATGCAATTTCCGCCCTTGAAATTCCGTCTCTTTTTTCAATCAGTGAAAAGACACGTTTTAGATTGGTTTCCTTTATGACCTGCTGGCTGGCAGTTACCTTGTTTGATCCATTGTTGAACAATTAATTTCTCCAATGACTTTATTAATTGAATTATATTATTATTTATTGCCTTCGTCAATTATACATTCATTCACTTTTTATATATTCTGCAGTTTTTAATAGTGTTTTCATTTTGGTGTTATATATTCGAATTACTTTTGTTTGATTATCCAATTCATTTAGTATTATATTCCATTTTTTAAAATAAGCACTGCGATTATTGCAAACTTTTCTTGTGTTTTTTAATCTTATTCTTTTTTTATTTCCAATATATGTGTCTTCTGAGGGATGGAAAATGTGATTAAGCTTTCTTTTTATAATGTTAATTATATTTTTAAAGACATTTATTCTAACGAATACCACGATATCTGCTTTTGAGATAAATTCTTTTGCAATATTCCAATACATTCCATCTATTATCCATTGTTGCCCCGAAAGAATATGTGAAAGTATATTTATAATCTCCTCCCTTGGCTTTTTTTTCCAGTCATTATCAAAACAGTTTGAATCAATGCTAATTAACGGGAGTTCAAGCTCTGCGCTTAGGACTTTTGCTGTTGTGGTTTTACCGGAACCTGACATTCCACAAACAATAATTTTTCTGGTTTTTGTCATACCTCTCCTCTATATTTACACAATAATCTTTATTTCCGAATTAATTTTTACAGTGGTGTTATTACCTCCACATATCATCCACAAGATCCCTAACAATCTGCACTGCCTTTCCTGCTTTCCGATTGTCGTCCGTAAGAGTATAGATATCCCTGAATATAATTTCAGCATGACCCCCTCTTGCGGCTTTGATTGTCTTTTTTATATGCTCCTTGAACGCACTTTCATCAAAGGAACCTACCCCAAGGAAATTCGGGCTCGGCTTTCTCGAATATATTACATTGCTTCCCCTCAATGCCTCTCCCATGTACTCCTCATTGCACCAT
Organism: Clostridia bacterium; assembly: GCA_016929655.1. GTDB lineage: Bacteria > Bacillota > Clostridia > DUPQ01 > DUPQ01 > JAFGQE01. The sequence continues at coordinate 3,733 of JAFGIJ010000013.1, read as the reverse complement.
GGGGAAATGGACACTTTCCTGAGATTAGCGAGTTTGCTGACACAGGTTTCCCAAATTTCGTGGACAGGTTCACAGCATCCGTAATATACAAGTCCGAACCTCTCAGCCGCTTTCTTATATATCGGAAAGATGAACTCTTCATACATTGAAGGAGAAATTCCCACACTTTCCTGTGAATTCATGTTTCCCCATATATCCCGTGTCGTTATCCTGCCTGTCTCTTTGCACTGTTTTGTCGGAAGTTCATTGGTAAATCCATAACTGCCAGAACCTGCCCTGATATTTCCGTTGTCCAGTGCAAGCAGATTGTTTTCTTCCTGCCAGTCCATGTATTCAAAACTGTCTTCAAGAATGAAGTCAAACAGTTTAACGGTTTCTTCCGGGTAATCCATCATTGAGTACATCAGTCTTTCAAGTCCCATTATATTGACGGATCTTGCAGTGAATGACATGAACCACAACAAAGTGTTGTTTGTTATCCTGGCTTCAAGGATGTCCCCAAGCAGATTCTGCACAAAATCAAAATGCTCCCTGGTTCCTTTGTCATCATAGCTGTATACTGATTTCTTCAAAAGGCTGAAATCATCCTTAAGGTCTTTTATCAGGTGCTCGCTGCTGTAACCAAGTTCCTTGCCATGGGAATCCTTTGCCCTGTGTATCACCCTGTCCATGTCAAGTTCCTTCATGCTGATATGCCTGTTGACCGGTATGTAGTCAGGCATTACCTTGTCATCATTTATCAGTTCATGGTTTGCAATGTTAAAAAGCATCTCGGCTTCAAGCTGCCGGCCTATTTCAGACGTACATTTCAATCCAGGTATAAGTTCATCTCGGAAGGGACCGGCTTCTATTATGATGACCGGCTTTTCGCTTCTAAGTTCATTGTTGTCATACCAGTGCTTCTGTCTTTCCTGCATTACAGGCAGTTTGCTTAGTTCAAGCTGCTTTTTTGCCAGTTCCCTGAGATATAGTCTCTCTTCTGATGTTACTGAATATTTCATACACACCTCACTTTCAACATTATATCCAATTTGCAGCACCTTTTGAAAATTTTTTGTCTTATGTCTGTGTATGCAATATAATATATGTATATTATCAAGGAGGATTCTTTATGTTTTGTGAAAAATGCGGTAGCGAAATGCTGGATACAGCAAAATTCTGCCCTTCATGCGGTGCAAAAGCCGAACCAGTTGAAGAAATGGAACAGGTTCCTGAAATAGAAACTATCCCGGAAGCCGAACCAGTAATCGAACCGGAAGGCCCTACGGTGGGTGCTGCAGTTGAGAAAAAACCTTTAAAAGAAAAGACTCCCGAAGCCCCGAAATATGGTAAAACAAAAGATCTTACAAAACCTTTGAGTACAGCTTCCTACTTTGGAATGTTCTTCCTGATGGCACTTCCGCTGATAAGGTTGATTTCTCTTCTTGTCTGGAGTTTCAGTGACAATGTCAATGTCAATAAAAAACACTTTGCACACGCTGTCTTTATTTGGGTGCTGGTATCATTGATCCTGGCAATTGTAGCAACAATTGTTTTATTCATTATCTACGGAGCCACATTCTACGAGATTTTTGTCATTTGGTAGAGAAAGGAACATAAACAATGGCCAATAATTTTTGCAGCAACTGCGGTACAAAACTGGCTGAAGGAGCTAAATTTTGCAAAAACTGCGGAACAAAGGTAGCAACAGCAGAAACTCCACAGATTCCGGTCGAAAAACCAAGGGAAGCAAATACAACAAAACTTGCGGTTCCTGCCAATTACAAAAAAGGAATTCTATCACTCAAGGGATGTACATTGGTGTTCACAGATTCAGAATTGATTGTGGCAATTACCGACAAGAAGATTATGAATGAGCACATAGCATCAGTTCGGGAAGAATCTTCAGGACAGGGATTCTTCAAAAAAACTGCCGCTGTAATGAAATCCGGGTACACTTTCACCGATCGCTATTACAGCATGACTGCTGATGCAATAAAATCTGAAACACCCGATAACTTTACCTTGCCTTTCAACATCATAGAAAGTTTGAGATATAAAAGGTCTGTGACAAATTATGGAGTTGATAATACTACAACATCTTCAACTCCCCCAAGCCTTGTAATCAAGACGACAGGCGGTAAGTTGTCTTTCACGTTTTCATCCGGTTACAGGGAAAGGGAATTGATAGCATTGCTGAATGGCACATTCCCCGGCAGATACAAGGGGCCAAAAAGATAATCTAAAAAAAGACCGGCGTGTGTTGCCGGTCTTTTGATTTGTAGTTTTTTACTATTTCAAGTTCTCAGGGTTCAATCCCTTTAGCTCTTCAACAACGAACAGCCCGTCTTTTCTAACAAGGACATCATCAAAATATATTTCACCACCACCGTATTCAGGTGTTTGAATCAGGACCAGATCCCAGTGTATGGCTGACTTGTTTCCATTGTCAGCTTCTTCATAACATTCTCCCGGTGTCAGATGTATGCTACCTGCAATTTTTTCATCAAAGAGCGTATCCCTCATTGGATAGGTTATATATGGATTTACTCCGATTGCAAATTCTCCTGTATATCTAGCTCCTTCATCCGTATCCAATTTTTTTGTTAGTTTTTCGTTATTGCTGCAGCTGGCTTCTACTATTTTTCCGTTAATAAAAGTGAATTCAATGTTTTCAAGGGCTTCACCTTCACTCATTGCAGGTGTATTAAACTTGATCTTTCCATTTATACTATCTCTTACCGGAGCTGTAAAAACTTCTCCGTCGGGGATATTCATTTCTCCGTCACATTTGATTGCAGGTATTCCCTTGATTGAAAATTCCAGATCTGTTCCCGGACCAACCAATCTAACCCTGTCAGTTCTTTCCATATATTCAACCAACTTATCCATTGCCTTTGACATTTTTGAATAATCCAGGTTACATACTTTAAAGAAGAAATCCTCAAACTCATCGGTTGGTTTTCCCGAAAGCTGTGCCATTGAGTCATTTGGATATCTAAGAACACACCAACGGGTGTTCTTAACCCGTTCATCAAAGGACGGCTTCATTACTTTCATATACAGAGACATTTTTTCAGAAGGAACCAGGTTCAGTTCATATATATTGTCACTTGCCCTTATGGAAATATATGCATCCATTCTTTTCAAAAGTGCCAGCAGGTTATCATTCATTATATCAAGCTGTTCTTCGGTTATATCCTTCATCAACAGTGCATCTATCTGGTTGTCATATTGCCTTACAAATGGATATGCGCCTGCTTCATATGCCTTTTTGACAAGTTCCTTTGTCAAGTCCCTTGCATTACCCCTGTATTCTATCAATATCTTTTCACCTTTTTTCAGTTTTACAGAGTAGTTTATAAGGTTATCTGCCAGTTTTTCATATCTTATATCTTTCATAATTCGCCCTCCGTTTATATGATATCACATGATTTATATTATAATGGACAAAAAAAGAGGTGCCTTAGCACCTTTAAGTTTCAAATATATGTTTTCAGACGTATCTTAAAAGCAATTGCACTTTATTGCCCTCTTTATCGAAATAATAGATTTCGATATCATATGGATCGGAGGCATTGAAATATATAACAATTGAGCCTTCCAGGTTTTCCTGTTTGCCGACACCGGTGTATGCATAGCTGTTGTTACCAGTAATAAACACAGCCGGATTTCTTCCGTCATTAATACTGCCCGAAACGGGAGAATCCCCATGCAGAATAACTTTACTACGGGAAACAGGGTTCATTATTCT
>JAFGIJ010000069.1 GCA_016929655.1 Clostridia bacterium | reverse complement strand
GATTGTTCCTGAACTTCGATTACACTTTTGATGAATTCATTTTTTATGAGTTTTTCCATCAGAGCCGGCATTTCTGCTCTTTCAACTAAAATCCCTTCTGATTGTCCAATATTGTAATCAGGATTTATATCAGAAAAAAGTTTGTTTATGCTCTGGGAACTGCAGCATGCCGACAGCCTCTCTGCATGATAATTGGTCAGCAGTCTTTTCCCAGTTTGATAATAGTAATTATTATAGTTTCCGATAAACATCACAGGTTCCAATTGCTTTTCGTCATCACTTTCATGTATTACTGACAGCAGCCACTCCCTTGCTCCTTTGGCTCCGGGTGCATCCAAAACCATCCTGCCTTTGCTAAAGGAAGCCATAAGTCTCATGTTTCTGCCATTTCTCCACAATGAAGCATTGACAGGAACTATATTGATTACATAGCCCTCAGATTGTGCAGCAAGATATGTGCCTGCATTTACATCCCATGCGTAAAAGGGCTGAAGCTTCAATATGATTTCTTCCTGCTCCTTTGGAGAAATTTCTACTCTTTCCCAGAAATCCCTTACATGATTGTCAATCTTCGGTGTATGCAGTCTGGCTCTTGCCTTGCTGAATGAGGGCAGGAACCTTATTGATTGGGTGACATTTTCATTTTGAAATATCTGTTCTTTGATACTTATCTGGGGGAAACGACCGTTGATTGATATATCCACCGTTTCCAAAAGGCTTTCTCCCATGCTGTAGCTTATCCTTGCCGAGCAGTATTGGTATCCTTTGATTAGTAGTTCGGTGCTGACTGTAACCTCACCGCTGTCATTGGAAATGAATCTTCCGTTTAAGATTAATTCACGGCCGCCCAATACAAGGGACTCCATGAACGAAGGTACACAGCCTTTGCTGTACACCCCGGGAACCGGCAGACGAATGGACCTGTCAAGCCATCTTACAGTCAGTGCACCTTCAACATTTTTATATTCAATATATTCATCAAAACAGCCGGAAGGTCCTGTGGAAATTGTTTTTTGAGAAAAGGGTTCCAGACTCATGGCAAATGATGCATATACCCTTCCGTTCTTATGAAATAAATCCGAGGGGACACATTCATTGTCCAAATATACAGATAAGTTACCTGAACAGTCCCCTTCAGTAATCCCGGTGTCAATAAGGACGGGCTGAAGCTGCCATTGCAATCCCAGTTTCTCACGTAGTTCAATTTTCATAGTAAATATCCTGATTCCCCATGGTGCATTATTCTGCTCCGGGCTTCTGCAGCCTGTCTGTATTATAAGATACCGTCCAATATCATGTCAAAGCACAGACCATGAGGTTACAGTTTCTTAACAACCTCTATTAGCTAGATCTTTGATGGTTTTGTTTCCGGACAACACCCTCGTTTTGTTGCACCTGTAGCTTTTTTGAGTATAATTTACTTATGGGGGACAATAAATCCGATCGCGGTTTACATATAGACTCACTGGATATAGATATCGTCGTCAATCCTGCCGGTAAAAAAGGTGATGACTGTCTTTTTTGCGTTGCAGGCATATATAGAAATTCCGTTCCACTGGGATTCATTTACTACTATTCTGACAAACCAATTCCAACTGACATACTAATACGCGCCTGGAATTCAGGGGTTATCCTAAGTACAGTAAACAATGGTGACTGGATGATTGATGCAGCCTTGTTTACCAAAACAGAAGGAGCGAAGCTATATGATGAGCTTTACTGGATTCCAGTGAAGCAAAGAAACATAGAATGCAAAATATCTGACGATGACGAATTTTTATATGAAGTCAGGACCGATTCTTTCATTGACTATTCCTCTACGATGCGGGAAGGGCATAAAGACCTGCCTTCATTCCAGAATAACTATCTTTTCAGGATTGAGAATACCGGAAATACTGAAGTATCCATTACAGATATCAGCATCAACGACAGGTCCTGGTGGACCTTTGAAGGACTTCTTCATGATGCAGGAATAACAGACAAAGGTGAATCTGCAGTTGAAGAAATTAAAAAACTATGGGATTTTACCCGTAAAAATGTGTCATGCGGAATAACCTACCAGCATCTATTCAAGGGTAATATGGAAGATATCAGCCTATTGGATTTTTTCAACAGTCTGGGAACAGGGGCATGCGGTACATACAATTCACTGCTGGCACTTTTTGGGGCTTCACGGGGAATACCTGCTCGCAGGCTAAGTCTTTCCGACGGCAGCCATATCATTGCACAGACTTTGATAGAGAACAGAGATTTCGTCCTCGATGCATTTTATGGAGCTGATGAAGAAGGTCAGGGTGTCCGGGGCAGTTTCTTTTTGAATGACCAAAGACAGCCGGCATCTTATGATGACCTATGTCATGATCATTATCTGGTTAATCGTTCCGGGAGATTCAGAATAGGTGAACTCGCCAGTCTTTTTGGATATCATGATAGTCCTCAGAAAAAATGGCTCCATGAATACAATGATGCTGGTCATATGAATGTCAGGCTTTTTTCCGGTGAGTCCATTGAGTGGCGGATGCACACGATCCATGCCGAAACAGGAAATCCGGCAAGGCAGACCGGAAGCTTTTGTTTGTCAAACAATATTGAAAACGGCAGATTTATAATACCGGACAGCATTACAGTCACTGAAGATAATGTTATTTCCGAACAATCATCTGCGCTAAGCTGTAGAATTTCAATTCCATATCCCATATATGGAATAAAGGCATCACTGAAGCTGAAACATGGGAATTTAACTTTTGATACAAAAACGGAGAGGGGCAAAGTTTGCCGCGAGTTCTCCAATGAACATGGTGGTCTCCCAATTGATATCAATGTTATTTTAGATGAAAGTGAATGTGCCATTTTGTTTGATGAACAGTCAAGGACCGTTGAAATTGAAATAAAATCAGGAGAAAACACTGAATATATCCTCAGTGGAATTGAGCTTTTCTTCCATGCATATGGGAAATCCCTGATGACATTGAAAAAAGGAAATAATTTCTGCAGGCTTGGGTTTTCGGACAAATCAAGTAAAAAGCATCTTTCCCTGACACACCAGCTTCTGGAATTTCCAAACGCTGCTCTACCAATTCCTGAGCCACCACAGATAATATTCGAAGGGCTTTCAGCAAAGAACCACGGTTCCATGGCCGTAATGAAGCTTCATTCCCAATCATCCGACAACCTTACGAGCAATGAATTAATTTACGATTATATAATATCTGACAATCCTGAATGTATCATTCCTGTCGGGCCTATATATCAGAGTTTAACCCGGGAAACTGAAATACTTATATCAAACAGCGGACTCCTGCAGGCAGGCTCTGTTTATTATGCCAGAGCCCGTTCAATAAATGTAGCCGGTGCCGCAGGAGCATGGGGTAAGCCTGTTTTATTCAAGCCTACATCCCTTCCTTCTCCAGTATGGTCTGATACAGAGTATTTGAATGACAGAATTGTTCTTCACTGGACAGGTGATTCTTTGGACAAAGCAGTCCAGTATGACATCTATGGAAGTCGTGAGCAGGGTTTTCGACCATCAAAAAATCCATACGATGTCTGGATAAGAAGAATTGACGACCCAGCTGTTTTTGCGAAATATCCTGCCAATTATATCGGCACATCATCAGATAATTCATTTTCAATGAAATATACAGATTTTTCTGACACCGGTTCTTTTCCTTCACACTTGCGTATAATTCCATACACATCCCGGATTACCGGTTCGCCCGGAGAAATGCTGTCATTGAATACACCATTCATTTTCAGTGCATCCATATTACAAAGAGCAGCAGCCAACGAACCCTATTCCTGCTTTATAAAATCCATACTCTCCATAGGCAGCCTTCATTTCAACCGGCTGCCGGACAAACCAATGTACACAGAGTTCCTGAATAAGGAAAAGCCGGTTTTTGAACTTGTCGGAAATCCTCAATGGCTTGAAATCAGAGCCCACGATGGTTACATGTCAGGTACTCCTGGCAGTGGTGATCGTGGAATCCATCGTTTTTCAGTCAGATGCACTACGCACAATGGAAGTCATTCAGTTGAAGCATCCATTGAAGTTATCTAAAAAACAACATTTATCTTATGCTAATATACATATGGAGGATAATCGCATGAAAGAAATCCGGATCAAGACATGGTATTACCAGCAATTTGATGCCAATTACAGTCTGGAGGTTCCTGCCGAAGGATATGGCGGATGGAAGCAGGCACTGCTGCCATTGGAGCTCGAAAAGACAGCCATCGTGGCAATGCACGCATGGGACTGCGGCAGACAGACTGATTATCCCGGATGGTACAGGGCCGTTGAATATATTGAAAGAGCAAATGAAATCTCTGAAAAGATTTTCCCTTTACTGCTGGAAAAAGTACGTGAAAAGCATATCAATGTAATTCATGTTGCAGATGATTCAGGTTATGCAGATATGTTTGAAGGTTCTTCAAAGGCAAGGATGCTTGTAAGAAAATATTTTGGAGAAAAAACCGACAATCACCAAAATGTACCTTCTTCCGATATACATAAATATCTTCGTAATTTTAAAAGAGATTTTTCTTTTCCGGGGAAAAATAATATACCTGATATTGAGAGAGGCCAGGCAGTCAAGGGTTTTTTGAAGGGTGCAATGCCCAGGGACAATGAATATATTGCAACAGACTCTGATCAGTTGCATTCAATATGTCTTGAGCTTGGTATCAACCACCTTATTTATATAGGATTTGCAATCAACTGGTGTCTTCAGTATTCACCGGGCAATATGAATGATATGGCGGACAGAGGTTTGCTGTGTTCTACAATACGTGAAGCTGTAACGGCAGTCGAGAATAAAAACTCCGCTGCAGCACAGGCTCATAAGGAGTATGCCCTTTGGGTAACTGCTTTGAAAAACGGATTTGTCTATGACTCTTCTGATTTTATGAATTGTCTGGCAGAATATTGATTTTAACCTGATTACCTATGATTATTGCACTACTATTGACACAACTGTCATAAGCAATCGCTTCAACACCCTCCTCGCACACATTTTGAAGCCCTGCAGCGAACTTTGGGTCTGTTGAAAAATTTGGAGAAAATGACTTTACCGGACTGTATTGAATCAGGAAAAATACATAAGCCTCATAACCCTCTGCCAAGGCCTTTCTCAGTTCAAGAAGATGTTTCAATCCCCTTTCAGTTGGCGCATCGGGAAACATGGCAACTCCATCAACATCAAGGGTAACTCCCTTGACCTCTATGAACCCCCTTTTACCATTTTTTCTTTCAAAATACAGGTCAAACCTGGAGTTCCCATATGTTTTTTCTCTTTTTAGAAATGCAACATCCCGGAATTGAGGAATCGCTCCATTTGTGATTGATTCTTCCACAACTTTGTTGGGAGCCTGTGAGTCTATATTTATCAGCAAATCTTTGCTTATGACCGAAATAAGTGAAAATGCAGTTTTTCTTTTCTGATTGTTGCTTCGTTCCAGAAAAACCCTTGCACCCGGAACAAGAAGCTCCCTGCACCTTCCAGTATTTTTTACATGAACATATTCCGTTTTACCACCAATATCAACCATTGCTCCGAATCTGTGGGGACGTTCAATGAAAGTTCCCTCAAAGATATCCCTATACTTCATTGATACTCTCCATCAGTTTGACTTGCTCGTCAAAATCCGGCAGATCGGGCCTTAGCAAATACCAGATCCTTGTACCGGATTGCCTGTTTTTTTCTATGAAAAGCAGGTAATCAGTAAAACTTCCAAAGTCATCGATATGATTATCCATAATGTTTGGAACGAAGACACACTTACCTTTGAAAGTACGAAATAGCTTCTCAATGTCCACCTTGGGATATGCAAATTCCATCCCGATGATATTTGAGTCTGAATTATATAGATTATCAATTTGATGTGTGAATTCTCCGCAGCAATGTATGAACAGACCCTTGAATCTGTCTGAAAGCATTTTCACATAGGGAAGACCGAACTCCATGTACAATTCCGGGGACAGCAAAGGCATGTAATCCTCTGTTATTCCAATTCCTATGTCCGGTGGAAGCCAGATGTAAGGCCATAATGGAGCTTCTATATGGGGTATCCTTTTATATATGCAGTCAATGTTTTGTATTAGCAGTTCAGTTACTTTCAAGAGTGCTTCATGAAGAGTTTCAGGATCCTCATACATTGATATCATCATATTGTCCTGGTCCCAGATGAGAGAAAGTGTGTTGAGCGGCCCCTGTAAATCATAGGTACTGGCAGGAATTTCCTCTGTGTTTAGAAATGTACAAAGGCTGTCATAAAGCTTTCCGGCTTCCTCTGTATGACCTGCCGACGGCTCCATGTGTTTCATCTTCGGCACCTCACCCGGCTCATGGATAACAGTATCAATCCATGGGTTTCCATGAGTCTGCAGCTTCACTTTACCTCCCCAGAAGGATGCCGTTGAAATTGTACCAAAG
>JAFGIJ010000068.1 GCA_016929655.1 Clostridia bacterium | reverse complement strand
TGAATATTTATCTGTTTTCCTGTATAATGTCACAGATGGGAACAAAATTCTCTATTTATCGTTAAATAGATACAGGTAAAACAAATGCCGGACACAACTAACAGGACATATGTAATGAGAGCGCATAAGTATGACGGCAGGATTCACTACGAACAGGAATTGAATTTTGTTGGGTACGAAAATGGAGTTCTGACCCTTGCCGGTGAAAAAAACAGGGAGCTTAAACATTATACAAGAGATGCAGTTATCACGTTTAAAGAAAGGACATTGGAGTATTTCTTTAAAGACAGATGGTATACAGCGGCACTGGTATTTGACGATTGTGGAAGAGTTGTTCATGTTTACTGTAATATAGCTCTTCCCGGTGATATAACTGACAATATCGTTAGTTTTGTGGATCTTGATGTTGATGTTATTGTGAAGAACGGTTGTATTGAGGTAATTGATATAGATGAGTTTGAAGAACACAAGATTTTGTATGGATATGGTGAAGAGATTGAAAAGAAGGTATTTGAGACTGTTGAAGTGGTGAAAAATGCCATCATAAGTGGTGAATTTCCATTTGACAGAGAGATTTTATCAAAGGTTTAACCTTTTGTTTACAAACAAAAGTTGAGAGTATATAATTTATATTAATCGTGAGATTATAATCTAGGAGGATAATTATGTTAAGGAAAAAAGCAGCTGTTTTATTTGCACTTATGATTGCATTGACAATGATATTTTCTGCGTGCAGTCAGTCAGCTAGGTTTGAGGAAGAAGCAGCAAACGCGACTACTGATAGACAGAATGCAATTGAAACCAGCTATGTAATTGAAGAAATTACAGAGACATATGCTGATGTTGTATATGTTATACCAAGAGTTGAAAACATGACGAATAAATCAAAACAGGCAGATTTAAATGGTCATATGAAAAGAGCAGCACTGAAAGCAACAGCAGACAACAGTGGGGTCAGGGGCAAAGTATCTGATACATATGAAGTTATGATAATGAATGATTATTTGTTTAGTATCAGATTTGAAACAACTTTGGATGTCAATATCCCAAACAGAGGTATTTCATTGCTTGTAAGAGATTATAAATTCATGTTTACTCTTGAGAATCTTTTTGGAAAAGTAGATAATAATCCGGCTTTCCCAGAAATGAGAGCAGTTCTTGAAGAAAACGGCGTTGATTCTTCAATAACTGATGATGAGTTCAGGAAGATGACAATTTACTTTGAAGGCGAAGATATGAGTGCATTGTTGCTTCATGTAACATACTATACAGACCAGAATTATGATGTAGCAATACCATTTGCAGATGTTATTGATTATCTGACTGATGAAATGAGTGAGGCCTTTGAATTCGCAAGGTAAATAAACCAAACAAAAAAACCCGCTGAAATATGCGGGTTTTTTTATACTGTTTTTATGAATCTTTTTCCATTACCTATGGAAAATCCACTTTCAATAAATCCACAATTATGCAGGAAGGCTGAGTACTTTTCCCATTCCGGACGCACATCAGAATACCATACACGTGCTTCAGGAAAGCGCTTTATAATATATTGTATGGATTTTCTACCGATACCAAGATTCTGGTAATCAGGCAAAATGAAAATTCTTTCCAGCTGGAAATTAAATCTTCCGGAGCGAAAGGCAACCAAACCTCCAATTAAAACATCATTGAATAAAATTTTGTAAAGGTAACCTGTGCCTGCAGTTCTCAGATACCACTCATAACTATCATATCCTTCCGGAGCTGTAGAAGGGTCCTTTGCAAATATACATTCTGAAACATCTGTGATATAAGTAACCTCTTCCGGAAAAACTCTCGTGATTTCTAGCATTCAATAATCTCCCATAAATTTACCAAGACCATAAATTACTGAAGTACTGCTACTCCGTAAGGTTCAAGTCTTAAAGTGCTGCTGACTTTTTTATCCATGATCATTTCGGTGTAGTCCCTGTCCAATGGAACATATACAGCTGTATTCAGGTGATTCATAACAAAAACACAGGTATTGCCGGAGTCTTCCCAGGTAACAGTTTCAACCCCTGATACCGGGCCAATCGGGCATCTTCTGACATCCGCATGGGCTGAAATGTAGTCAAAGAAACCATTATATCCATCCCTGTCCAAATGGGTACCAATGTAGTATACAGCACCATTTCTGTATTGATTTTTTGTGATGCAGGGGCTCCCTTTGTAAAAACCATCATTGTATTCAGCAATAACAATGGAATCCTTCTGGTCGATCAAATCGCACCAGGTATCAGCATTAAGCAATCCTGTTATACCGGTAATTCCTCTCCTGTTACTTCCGACGGCATCATAATTGATTACATTGATTCCGCATATCTCTTTAAAATAACCCGGTATTGTTAACCCGTTTATTTTGTTGTATTCATCACGGTTGCCGGAACGGAATGTCACAACAACCGTGCCACCGCCTTTTACAAATTCTTCAAGTCTCACTGCATCAGATTCAGAACTAATATTATATGCTGGTAAAACAACTATTTTGTATTTAGAAAAATCAG
>JAFGIJ010000067.1 GCA_016929655.1 Clostridia bacterium | reverse complement strand
CTGTTCAAGGTTATTCTAATAAGCGGAAAAACATTTGCTGAATCAACATTGAATGATTTTGCATTCAAACTTGATGTTCCGTTGATCAATTGGTTCATTGATAAAGTAATTCTTTCCGGGAACACCATGCAGATAATTGCACAGGTGGCAATAGTAGTAATTGAAATTCTGATTGGCCTTGCTTTGATTGGAGGACTGTTTACATTCCCATCATCAGCAGTTTCCCTTGTTTTACAACTGATGTTTGTAACAACTACAGGACTTTATCTTGGAACCTTCTGGATGATATTTGCAGGAATAGCCGTTTTGTTTGGAGCAGGTCAGGTACTTGGGCTTGACTATTATGTAATGCCTTTCCTAAAGGACAAATGGTCAAAAACCAAACTGGCAAGAAAGTCGTATTTATACAATGATTGATAAGAGTATTGAATTTAAAAATCCATATAGCTTTGATACAGCCATTGCCATGGTAGGGGATGAGATTAAAAAGGCACTGGAGAATTCTCCTTTGATTATCAGGGACTATACAAGTCATCTTGGCAAGGCAACAGGAAAGCTTATCCGTGCAAAATCCTTGCTGATATGCTCTCAGGACGCTTCAGGAATGATTCAGGAAAGAGCAGTCAAGGTAGCTGCTGCAATAGAAATATTTCATCTTGCCACCCTTGTACATGATGATGTCATAGATGATGCTCCTGTTCGAAGGGGAATAGTTACCCTCAATAAAAAGTATGGTACACGGACGGCTGTAATATGCGGTGATTATCTGCTTAGCATGGCATTGGGAATGATAACAAATGTTTTTGACAACGACAGGGTTCCTGAGATAAAAATGGCCAATCTCCTCGGGAAATTAAGTTTAGGTGAGCTGAACCAGCATATCAACAATGGTAATTATTCTTTGTCGGTATTGAAGTACCTGAAGATTATTGCCGGAAAGACAGCAGCATTGTTTGAAGTAACCTTTTATCTGGGGTCACACATTGCAGGCAATAACCATAATCAGTCAAAGAAGTATGCAAGAATCGGCAGATATATAGGTATGATATTCCAACTGACTGACGACTGCATGGATTATGAGGCTACAGAAGATGTTGCATTGAAGCCTGTCAAATCTGACTTTGAACAGGATGTTGTTACACTTCCGCTTATATATGCACTGAAGTCATCAGAGGATGTCAGAAACAAGGCGAAAAACGGAGAGCTGAACAGCAGTCTGGTTAACAAGGCTGTCAGGCTGACGGGCGGTTTGAAATTTACTCGTGCGCTGGCAAAAAGATATAAGAACAAGGCAAAGGATATATTGAATGGATTGATGCAGGACAATGTCAAGAAAAGAAATCTATCCATGATACTTGAAGCATCTTACAGAACATTTTAGGAAGAAGAAGGATGAAAGGCGATACATTTATTCAGAGGTTTCTGAGTTATACTGAAATAAAGACCAAGATTACCAGTGTCATTACATTTCTACTGGTGCTTTCCTATCTGTTTTATCTCAGGGAATCTATCAACTGGGGAGTTACTTTGGTTTTCTTTGTTTCCATGCTTTTGTTTGACCTTACAACAACTGCTCTAAATAACTATATCGATACAAAGACCAATCACCAGACTCTTGTGTTCAAAAGAAGCAGGGCATTGGCAATATTCTTCATATTACTGCTGCTCAGTGTCGCAGCGGGTATCTATCTTGTAGTTCTCACGGATATAGTTGTTCTTGCCGTAGGTGTGCTTTGTTTTACTGCCGGTATTCTTTATACCTTTGGGCCGGTTCCGATATCAAGACTGCCATTGGGTGAAGTATTCTCAGGAATATTCTATGGGTTCTTTATTCCATTTCTAATAGTATATATCAACATGCCCGGAGGATCACTTTTGACCTTGGAATATGACAGGATTTTGGACAAACTTATTTTTTCACTTACGGTTAAACCAATTTTTGCATTGTTACTGCTTTCGGTCATACCGGTTGCCGTAACAGCGAATATTATGCTTGCAAACAATATCTGTGATGTCGAAAAAGATATTGCAGTCCGGAGGTATACACTTCCGCATTTCATAGGAAACAAAGCTATAACCTTGTTTGCAGTTATATACTATGCAACTTATGCAGCTAATATTGCCATGGTTGTCCTTGGAATCTTACATCCGGTAACCTTGATTGCACTTCTGACATTCCCATTGGTTCAGAAAAATATCAATGCATTTCGTAAGGTTCAGATAAAGGAAACAACCTTTGGGATATCAATAATTAACTTCATTGTAATTATGATGGCCAACACAGCAGCAATTTTCATAGGTGGACTGTTTGAGAGGTGGTTTTAAATGAAATTCATCAAACGAACGGATTTTATAATAATTGCAGTTATTCTTCTGGTTAGTTTTATTTCCATTGGTGCATATGTACTGACTGCCAGGGATTCACATGTATATGCCGAAATATATCTGGAATCAGATCTTATTAAGACCATAGATTTGTCAGAAGGATTAGACAGACATTTTTCAATCGAAGCCAGGCCGAATGTTGTTTTCCATCAGACAGCAGATGGAAGAATAAGATTTGAAGATTCGGATTGCCCGGATAAGGTTTGCATCAATGCAGGATATTTATCAATATCAGGGCAGTTTGCGGCATGTCTGCCTAATGGATTGATTTTGAAGATTGTCGGTGGAGACAAAAATGAGGAAACCCCTGATATGGTGGTTGGGAATCAAGGAGGAAGTAATTGAGCGGCACAAAACCTGTTGACATTAATATATCAAGCAAAAGGACCAAATCACTGGTTCTGACAGGATTGCTTTTTGCTGTGGCTATAGTTGTAGCTGTTCTTGAAGGCATGCTTCCGCCGATTCCGGTACCCATACCGGGAGTTAAAATCGGTCTATCCAATATTGTAGTAATGTATGTCGTATTTTTTCTCGGGGCAAAACAGGCATATGGTATTGCAGTATTGAAGTCTTTCTTTGTTTTGATAACCAGGGGAGCAATCGCAGGAGCATTGAGTCTTACGGGAGGGTTGCTTTCCATAACCATCATGCTTTTGATAATGTATTTTACGAATAAAAAGGCTTCATATGCAATTACAAGTATATTCGGAGCAATATCCCATAACATAGGGCAGTTTATAGTAATTTCATTGATCTATACAGGAACCAGCGTTTGGTTTTATTTACCATTGCTTATAGTTGCGGGAGTGGTGACAGGCCTGCTTACGGCAGGAATTTTAAAGATTATTTTACCGGCTTTGAACAAGCTGGTTAAATAGAAAACAATATTTTTTGGAGGAAAACATGAAGAAAATTTTAGTAATCGGTTTGATTTTGGCAATGCTGGTAACAGTGATAGCCGGTTGTGGGACGAAGGACACTAGTGAACCTACGGCGACACCCGGTGCCACAGCAACACCAGCTCCATCATCAACACCAGAAGCAAGCTTGAAAACAGGTGTGTCAATAGTGACCTCAGTTTCAAAGTCAAAGGATGCCGGCGAAGCAGATGGAGTTGCTCAGGCCAATACAGTAATCATAGCAGTAACTCTTGACGATGCAGGTATTATACAGGATTGCGCAATTGAGTATGTTCAGGCAAAGATAGG
>JAFGIJ010000066.1 GCA_016929655.1 Clostridia bacterium | reverse complement strand
TCAGGTCCACATATTCTGAACATGACATCCTTTACATCGCTTTTTAGAATCTGCCTCAAATGGTACATCTGGACTTCAAAGATGGCATCCAAGTATCGCTTAATGGTGTCAGTTTCCGTTATACAGTTTACAAGGAATTCCCCCATTTCCATCACGTGGGCACCTTCGCAAATAGGGTCTTCAGGTGACAGCATGACCAGGCCACTGTCTCCAACTTCCTGCTTTTCCTTCATGACCTGTGTCATATCAATATTAGTGGCCTTGAAAGGAAGAACTTTTATATATGCTTCAATGTCATCAAGATCCTTGCAGAAGTGCTCAAGGCACCACCAGGTATTGACGTCATCATTCTTCTTCTGAAGCATTCTCAAATCACGCCCAGGGGCATGAATGATGGATTCTGAATAAATGCATCCATCTCCCCGCCATTCTCTGTTTTCCTGCAGTGAAAAGTTTCCACGGCTTTCACTTGTCATATAAATCCTGTCTGCATGTGCAGCAAGATAATCCATGAGTTCTTTATACGAAGGCTCTGTTGTGTAGAAATCATCCTTTTTCCAGAGGTCCATTTCATAACCTGATAACGGAACCCTGTCCAATGGCTGCAATTTGGCTGCAGCTAAAAGTCTCTCCCTGGAGTTCATCATACGGACATCCTGTTCTTTTTAAGTCTGTCAACCAAAATATAAGCCAGGGTGAAAACAACCCCGAAGACAGCCAGAATAATTAAATTAGTTGATATTGATGAAAGATTACCCTCATTCATTAGCCCTTTGATTCCCGTTGTAAACCAATACTGGGTCGTTCCCATAGCCATCTTCTGCATTATATCAGGCATGAAGGTTACATCCCAGTAGCATCCTCCAAGCATACATGTCAAAGTCAGCACCAGAACATTTACAGCAAGAACGGCCGCATAGCTTTTGCCAAGGGACATCAGGAACAGTCCCATCGGAATTACAGAAAGGTAAAATACGGTTATAAGGACAATGAACTGCCACAGATTAAGTAAAGTACCAATTCCAAAGATATTGTATATCAATGTCAGCGAAATAATACTGTGCAATGCTGCGAAAAACATGCATGCCATTGTGTTTCCTATTGAATACTGCCATGGTGAAACAGGCCCGCTCATTATCCTTTGGTATGTTTTGTTGACTTTTTCCTTAAATGTAAGTGCACAAATGGAAAAGATACCGAAAAGTGACGCGAAAGTATACATACCGAATCCTGCACTTGTACCCTCCATCTTTCTGGATTCATCTATGACTTCAATAGCCTCAACCTTAATATATTTATTGCTGTATCCCGTAATTACTTCATCATACTTACCAGTATTCAAAAGCATTTGCCCAGCCAGATACATTGTTGATATTTTTTGTTCCATGAACCCCTTGAGCCATGCGGTTACGGCCGCGCCCTCAATTGACATTACTTCTACAATTTTTATGTCTCCGCCGGTTGATAAATATTCTCCAAAACCTGTGGGTATATCGATGCCTGCGCGGACAACCTTTCCTGCCACTGCTTTTTCAAGGTTTTCTTTTTCATATATTACAACCTCATATTTGTCATTTTCTTCGATATATCTGATTAACTCAGCGGATGATGCAGTTTTGTCGTTATCTGAAATACCGATGGATATACTTGAGCTCTGCCCTGATGAAATCATCATCATGAATACCACCGCCAGGATGGGTGGAAGGAGTATATATACCAATATATTGGACGGTTTTTTCAACAGCTGCCGAATATTATTCCCGGCTATTCTAAAGGCATTAAGCATTGGCAGTCCCCTTTCTCCTGTTAACAAACATAACAGCACCTGTGCATAAAACGGCTACACCGATACAAATGGCAAAGGATATAAATGCCTTGGAATAATCTCCAAGATAAATTGCATCAAATATACCATGGTTCACCCAGTACATAGGTGAAATCTTTTTTATTGCCATGATAGTACTGCCTCCACCGATGTTTACATAACCATCACCCAGGAATACTATAACGGGTATTACAATCTGTGAAAGTCCTGCTATAAGGTTTTCATTCTTGATAGTCAGACCCAACACCGTTCCAAGTGCCGATACCATAATAATTTCACCCAGTATGACCAAGGCACCTATATGCAGTGCACCGCCCCAATAAACCTTGAAAATAACAATGCCGATAAAAGTTACGAGTATTGACTGCAGTAAAAGTAACACCACACTTCCCGCTGCAGTCCCCCATTGATAGCTAAGCATGTTGACAGGGGAAGCTTTTATTCTGTCTGCTGTTCTGATTCTCTTGTTCTCAGAAAGATATGTTCCTAGGAAAATCATACCGTAGAACAGGAACATGGTTGATATTGTAACACCATAATAATCCATTGAACCCGGAGTTCTTTCCCTATCAAAGGATACTTCCCTTGTGAAAGTATTCCCTTCACTGGTGCCTGCTGCAGGATTAACAGGTATACCAAGAGCCGTCACTTCATAAATCAGGTTGAAATTATCGGCAAAAGACTTGAGAATTAATTCTCCAAGAGATGAATTGAAGTTATAGTTGCTGTTCTTATAAACAGTTATTTTATCCGATGTTAGCTCTACAAAAGCATCATACTTATTTCTTACTATGCTTTCAATGGCTTCATCCCTGTCATTGGTTTTCGTAAAATTAAAATACTCATTTTCTTCATCTACCATATACGTCTCAAAGGAATTTGATAATTC
>JAFGIJ010000065.1 GCA_016929655.1 Clostridia bacterium | reverse complement strand
TTACGTCTGTTTAAAATATTTACGTCTGTCTAAAATATTTACGTCTGTCTAAAATATTTACGTCTGTCTAAAATATTTACGTCTGTCGTAATTATTAGGCATTTGGGAGAACTTATTTTTTACGAGTATTTGGTGAATGGATGTAAGCTGTTTATGTGATAAAATATTTATATGAAAAGATACTGGAAAAAGATTGCGGCTATAGTTGTGTGGCTGTTGATATGGCTGATTGCAGCTACTTTAATAGATAGCCAACTGAAGTTCCCTGGCCCGCTGGAAACAATGGAAGTTTTGTTTTTAAGAGTTTTGGCCGGAGATGGTTTTTTACTTACAGTAGGCTCATCTTTGCTTAGGATTCTTCTGGGTCTTGGCCTTGCCGGGAGCTTAGGGCTTATAACAGGAGTGGCTGCAGGAATTTCAAAAGGTTTTTCCGATTTCATGGAACCTATAGTAGTTGTCATTAAATCTACTCCGGTAATGTCATTTATAATTCTTGCTATGATATGGTTCAGCTTTTCAACGGTTCCTGTTGTTATATGCTTTCTTATGTGCTTTCCGATTATTTATCAGAATTCCAGAGAAGGCATTTTGAACACTGATAAAAAACTTGTTGAAATGGCTGATTTGTACCGTGTTCCAAAGAAAAAGATTCTCTCAGGAATATATTTAAAATCAATGAAGCCATATATGAATGCGGCCGCAAATGTTTGTCTGGGGCTGGGTTTCAAAGTAACGGTGGCAGCTGAGGTTCTTGCCAGTCCTAAATATGGTATAGGCTCTAAATTGTACGATGCAAAGATATATCTGGAACCTGTTGAAGTTTTTGCCTGGACTTTTATAATCCTTATTTTAAGTTATCTACTGGAACAATTGCTGAGAATGGCTTTTCGTGACAGAAACAAAAGGAGGCTTGAAAATGCCCCTGGTAATTAGTAAATTGAATAAGAAATATGGCAGCCAGGTTATTTTTCACAATCTTAACATAAGTTTCGATGATAATGTCATAAACTGCATTCTCGGAGCATCAGGATGTGGAAAAACAACTTTGTTGAATATCATTTCCGGCTTGGAAAAGTATGAGCATGGAGAAATCAGAGGAGCCGAAGGAGCAACATTTTCATATATCTTCCAGGAACCCAGACTTCTCGACTGGTACACTGTTGAAAAAAACATGTGGTATATCATGGGAAATATTGACAGGACTGCAGCAATGAAAAGGATAGAGAGATATCTTGCTGTTACCGGACTTACCAAGTTCAGAAATTATCTGCCCAGGCAGCTGAGCGGAGGAATGAAACAAAGATTGTCCATTGCCAGGGCTTTTGCATATCCAGGCAGTATTCTTTTGATGGATGAACCTTTCAAAGGACTTGATATTAAACTGAAAAGAGAGCTTACTGAAGAATTTGTGAAACTTTGGAATGAAGATAGAAGAACGGTGTTATTTGTAACACATGAACCTTCGGAAGCCTTGATGATGGCTGATAATATTCATATAATAGGGGGTGAACCCTGCAGGGAATTATATAGAACTGAATTAAAGACAGATAGAAGCAGTAGAGCAGAATCCACTGATGAGATTGTAAATGTTCGGAAAAAGCTGTATTCTTTTTTTACTGATTGAACGGAGGAAAGTAAATGACAATGGATGGAGTCAGGATTGCAGACCTGAAGGACGGACTAATATGTGACGGAACTTATATCTTAAAGGAAGCCGTCATGAAAAAAACCAATGCCGGCAAGTATTATATTGATATGATTTTCATGGATGATACAGGAGAAGCCGGGGCAAAGAAATGGGATGCTACAAATGAAGACATGGCAAGGCTTATACCCAATAATCTATATCTTGTAAACGTCAAAGTTCAGATGTGGCAGGGTAAGATGCAGCTGAATATTAACGGAATACGTCCGGCCCCCCCTGATGTTCAGGATAGGATTTCTGAATTTGTTCCATCTGCACCCATTGATCCAAAGGAGATGATGGGCACAATACATGAATATATCGGGAAAATACACAATCCTGATCTTGTAAAGCTTGTAGACTCAATATATGTAGAATATAAAGAAAAGTTGATCTACTACCCGGCAGCGAAGTCTTTGCATCACGCCGTCAGAAGCGGTTATCTTTATCATATAACCACAATGCTGATGGCAGCAGAAAAAATTTCTGAAGTATATCAATCCGTTGATACCGATCTGCTTTACACAGGGGTACTGCTTCATGATATATTGAAACTTGAGGAACTCGATTCAACTGAACTGGGTATTGCTGATTATTCAATCAAAGGCCAGCTTCTTGGTCACATAGAAATGGGAATCATGAAGGTGGATGAAAAACAAAGGGAACTGGGCCTTGATGAAAACGTATGCCTTTTAGTCAAACACATGATACTCAGCCATCATGAGATTCCAGAATATGGAAGTCCGAAACCTCCGATGTTCCTTGAAGCAGAGCTTCTTCATTACATAGATTTGATTGACGCAAGGGTATTTGATTATGAGACTGCCTACAAGACAGTGATGCCCGGAGAGATAACTGAAAAAATCTGGTCACTGGACAGAAAAGTGTACAGACCCGGATACTGAGGATGAGATGAATATAGAACAACTCAAGGATTCAAAACAATTCATGCATAAGCTTATGGAAGTAGCTGTAAGCCCCATATTTGTTGTTGATGAAGATATGAGGATTCAAAGTTACAATGATTCATTCTCAAATTTATTCAATAAAAGTGAGAATGAGATTATTGGAAGACTTCCTGGCAATTCCTTTGGATGTGCTTACTTAAATGAGGATGAAGAGTGTGGACAGACAGAGAACTGTGTCAAATGTATCCTGCGCCGTCAGATGCAGACTGCAATTTCGAGCGGCAAACCTACCCAAAGAAATATAATAGAGAAGTCATTCATACTTGATGGCCAGATTGTAAAAAAACAGCTCAGCGTAGAAATAAAACCAATGATTTTCGGTGAGGAAAAATATTATATAGGAGTCTTCAATGATGTATCTGATGTTGTTGAATTGAAGGATCAGGTCTATAACCAATATGAAAAAATGAAAAGGGACCTTCTGTTTGCAAGAGCATTGCAAAACGGACTGCTTCCCAGGGAAAAGAGATTTGGTCCCCTTGAGATTTCCTATGAATACAAGCCCTGTGAAACCCTTGGCGGGGATTTCCTTGATTTCTACAGAATCGACCGTAACAATATTGGTTTCATAATAGCAGATGTAGCGGGCCATGGTATCACATCTTCAATGTTCACCATGTTCTTATATTCCATGATTGACAGGAAGGAGACAAGTCCGGGTAAGTTACTAAGGTCAGCCTTTGACGAATTTTCCAAATTCAATGTATTGCCTGAATCATATATTACAATGCTGGTGGCAATTATAAACCTGAAGAAGAAGAATGTAACATTTGCAAATGCCGGATTTACAAATCCACCTGCAGTTGTATATGGCAGTGATATTGAAATTGTTGAAGTTGAAGGTATACCTATAAGCAATTGGGTAGCAAACCCTGAATATAATGAGATAACGGTCAGATTCAGAACCGGGGACAGGATGATTTTCTTCTCTGACGGCATTTCAGAAATGCGCAGCAGTACCAGAAGCTTTGTAGGGGGAGATTACATGTACAGTATTCTTGCAGACAAAGACAAGGATGCAAGGGAAATCATTGATGATTTATTCAGAAAATTCAATATTGAAGATAAATATTATGTGAAGGATGATATCACCATAGCAGTCATCGACCATAAATAAATCAAATGAGATTTTGAAGATATAGGAGTGTGTTCTCCCATAGGTCATGAGAGGTATTTTCTTCGAATGAGTCTTTTTTTGGTTCCCCGATTGCCAGGTTATTTATATATTTACCTGAAACTCCCTTCATCTCATTACTTGAAGCAGTGAAAACCACATTTTCTGCAGCATAGGACGGTGGGTCGGCAATCATTGAGATAATACCCCGCGCTGCTTTCCAGTGAATGGCATCGCTGGGCCAGATATTTGTTGCAGCATGACCTGGATTTACACAGTTTACAGTAACTGACGTCCTTTTAATTTTTTCCGCCATTTCAAAAGTAAAATACATCAAGGCTCTCTTTGACTGTGAATATGCAGAAAATCCCTTGTAATGCTTCCGGGTACTGAGTTTTGCATCAAAATCCTTGACATGATAAGCATCCGATGTGACATTTACAATTCTGGTCTCTCCATCAAGAGCTGCCATATGTGGTAGAAAAAGATTGGAAAGATAGAAAGGTGCCAGATAATTGACTGCCATTGTCATTTCCATTCCGAATGAGGTCTCCTGGTATTTTCGCATATATACGGCAGCATTGTTAACAAGCACATCAGGAGTACCGTAAACTTCAAGGAATTTCTCCGAAAACCTACCGATAGAAGAAATGTCTGATAAATCGAGCAACATCGGCTTAACGGGATTCTGTGACAATTCGGTTATTTCAATGGATGCCCGCTCTGCTTTTTCCATATTTCGGCAGGCTATTATTACCTTCGCTCCGGCAGATGAAAGTTTGCGGGCAGTTTCCTTTCCTATTCCGGTGTTCCCACCGGTAACTATCACGAGAGAGCCGTCTATTGAAAAATCTTTGTTTCTCATAAATTGGAAACCTTTCGGTAATAAGGATGCAAATCAATTATACATCAGAGTAAGTGTTATTTTGTATAAAAATATAGCATCCACTCTTATAACGCATCATTGACATAATAGTCTCATTCTAGGATAATCATTTGGGAGCCGGGGGTAAATATTGGATTACAATGCACTGAACAAACCAGAATATGAAGGAATTAAAATTGTCAGAATGGCTGACAACAATAACGGGCTTCCTTTTTTTATCGGAAAGGTGAGAGACCTCAATACTGAGATTCACAGACATGAGTTCATCCAGATAATTTATGTTTCTAAGGGAAGTGCAGGTCATGTACTTAACAACAATAGCTTCACCATATTCAAGGGTGATATTTTTGTTATGCCTCCATTTGTTCCTCACTACTTTCTGCCGGGTGGGGATGCAGAAATATTTGAGTTTGAATTTGAACCGGAATTCATCAACGAAAAATTTTCAGCCTCGAACAGTGATATAAGTTTTTCTGATTTTGCATACCTGGAGCCATTTCTTGTATCGGAAAACAAGGTCAGGCCCAGACTGAACCTCGATGGAGC
Organism: Clostridia bacterium; assembly: GCA_016929655.1. Classification (GTDB taxonomy): domain Bacteria; phylum Bacillota; class Clostridia; order DUPQ01; family DUPQ01; genus JAFGQE01. The sequence goes on along the minus strand of JAFGIJ010000065.1, from coordinate 2,627 downwards.
TGTCCAGCGTACTGTAGAGAACCTGTTCAACGGTATTCTGCTTGAATATGAGCAAAGGGACATGGACTTTGAGCTTGCAATAAAAGCACTTACCTTACAGCTCCTGGTAACAGTCTCAAGAAGATATGAGTTCGGAGAAACAGAGTCAGAGTATAACAGCATCTTTCTTCGGCACAGGGAATCGCTTATAAGGGTACTTGATTTTATAAATGACAATTACAGCAGGGGAATAACCCTTGATGAAATTGTAAGGGTATCTCTCCTGTCAAAATCATATTTTGGATATCTTTTCAAACAGATGACCCATAAAACTTTTACAGAATACCTGAATGGTGTCAGGATTTCAAAGGCTGTCGAGTTATTGAGAACACATCCGGAGCTAAAGGTCATTGATGTATGTTTCATGACAGGCTTCAACAATGTAAATCACTTTAACAGAAGCTTCAGAGCTGAAACGGGATGTACTCCTCTTCAGATAAGGAAAAATAAAACATAAATGCAAAGTTACAAGTGAGTGATGCAAATAATATCATAAATCAGGTGATATAATGTATTCATATCGGAGGTAATTATGATTATTGATGCACATAACCATCCTGACTGGCATGGCCACGATTTGGCTAAATTTATTGAAAATATGGATAAGAATGAAATTGATGTGACCTGGCTTCTGACCTGGATATCACCGGAGACTGAGTATGCAGGGTCTTATGGAGGCGTACTGCCCACAATGCTTTACAAAGGGCCGGTTCCCTTTGAAAGAGCCCTCTATTATAAAGAAAAGCATCCTGATAGGTTTGTTCTGGGATATTGTCCCGACCCAAGGGAGCCGGATGCTATATCCAAGCTAAAGGCAGCTGTTAAAATCTATGGAGTCAAAGTCTGCGGGGAACTTAAACTTCGCATGATGTATGACAATCCGGATGCCATCAGGTTCTTCAGGGTTTGCGGTGAACTGGGTCTTCCTGTGACGGTTCATATTGATTATGAGTTTGACAATGTCGAAAACCACCCCTGGTCAAATTTTTGGTACGGTGGAGGAATCGATGCCTTTGAGAGAGCAGTGGCAGCATGTCCTGAAACAACATTCATGGGTCATGCGCCGGGGTTCTGGGCTCACATTTCAGGTGATGACAAATTTGATAAAACACCTTATCCTGAAGGCCCGGTATTGCCGGGTGGAAGACTGATTGAAATGTTTGACAAATATGCAAATTTATATGGAGATCTCTCAGCCGGGTCAGGCTGCAATGCCTTGTCAAGAGACCCTGGACATGCTCTTCTATTCATAAACAAATATCAGGACAGACTTGTATATGCAAGGGACTATTTCGATGACAGACACAGAATATTTATTGATTCCCTTGACTTGAGTAAGGAAGTCAGGGATAAGATATATTATAAAAACGCACTTAAATTGGTTCCGTTGGATTAAAAGGAGGCAGTAGTGAGGAAACTGGGTTTTGGAATAATAGGATGCGGAGCAATCTCGCATATGCACGCAGGAGCTGTAAATGCCCTGGATAGTGCTGAGCTTTTGGCATGCTCTGATGTTAGTATGAAGAACCTGGAAGAATTTTCAAAGCAATATGGTATAACTCCGTACAAAGATGTTGAAAAGATGCTTGAAGATGAAAGAATAGACATAGTAAGCATCTGCACCCCAAGTGGCCTGCACAAAAAATTCTGCGTAATGTGTGCAGAGGCCAAAAAACATATTGTTGTAGAAAAACCAATGGCACTGACACCTTCTGACTGTGATGAAATCATTGAAGCATGCAGAAAAAACAATGTAAAAATGGAAGTCATCAGTCAGAACCGTTTCAAGGAAGCATTCATTTATGTAAAAAAAATTGTAGAGGAAGGATATCTTGGAAAGATAGTCTGTGCTGACATCTATATGAAGTTCTTTAGAAGCCCTGAATATTATGCATCCAGCAATTGGAAGGGCACATGGAAGATGGACGGTGGTGGAGCACTTATGAACCAGGGAATCCACGGAATCGATATTCTTCTCTTCATCATGGGAAAAGTAAAATCGGTGTTTGGATATGCCAGAACCCTTGCCAGGGATATAGAGGTTGAGGACACAGCATCAGCTGTCGTTGAGTTTGAAAGCGGAGCGCTGGGCGTTATACAGGGAACGACTTCTGTTACACCGGGCTACCCAAGGAGACTTGAAATCAACGGTGACAGGGGAAGCATTGAAATAATTGACGGTGACATAACAGTATTTGACGTCGAAGGCCTTGAAAAACCTGATTTCGGTATTGTAGGTAGTCAGGCTCACAAGGATCCCATGGCATTTGAAATAGATGGACATGTCAGGCAGATTAATGACCTTTTAAAAGCAATTGAGTGCGATGGAAGTACATCCGTAGACCAATATGAGGGCAAAAAGCCCGTAGAGCTCATAATGGCAATATATGAATCATCCAAAACAGGCAGGCAGGTGTTTTTAAAATGAAAAGCCTGGTACTGTCCGCCTTTGAACCCTTTGGCAATGATGATATAAATTCATCGGCTATAGTAATGGATATGATACCTGATGTCTGCAAAACTATTTGTATAACCAAAGTTGTTCTGCCTGTAGTCTATAAAACTGCCTGGGCTGTCTTGACTGAAGC
>JAFGIJ010000064.1 GCA_016929655.1 Clostridia bacterium | reverse complement strand
TGCTTTTTTTGTTTGCGAGGCATGTTGCCGAGCCAATGGTCTTGAAAGAAAGACCTGTCACCCCGGCTAATGGGAAGACAAGCTGTAAGCAAGGGCGTCTTCGGTGACGAAGGGGTCTGAAGGAAGCTGATGGCGGTTGGTGGAACGGAATGCAGGTGAACCAGGTTTGGTGGATGTGATGGATAACCTTCCAAAAAGTGGGAACGTCCAATATTAGCCTGAATCACATACATTAGGATGGTCGTTTTAACAACAAGCAGAGCAACTTAACCTCGGAAGTACTGTACCTGAAGCTGTAGACTCCCTGACAAGGGAAACCAAGGAAGGGAGAGAAGGTGCAGTATGCAGACGAAGCCATAGTAGTGATTAACCTCTTGCCTGTGAAGCCCAGTAATGGAGCGGAGGATAAAACAAGGAGGACACCGCACAAGTTGCGGTGACTGCTGAGTTCCAAAAGGACACAGCAGGTGCGAAGGGCGGAAGGAAACCCAAAGTTCGTAAGGAAACAGGAGGAATGGAACCGAAGGTGTTGAAAGACCACTGAGATGTGGGAAGGTACGGCTGTTAGGCATAAAACAGCATGCGTAACGGTACGACGACACGAATCGGATTAACTGACGGAATGAAGATAAGATTGCCATAGAGCTAGAGACGTCGAATGAAGTCAGGGAAGAACCGATAGGGAAAAGGAAACCGGTGGAAGGACGAAGCAGTAACGGAAGTTGAACATGAAGAAGTTGTACAGCCTGATCGATAAGATATATCGAAAAGAGAATCTTGTAGAAGCGTTCAAGAGGGTAAGAGCCAACAATGGAGCTCCGGGAATTGACGGAGAAACTGTGGGTGATTATGCGAAGAACCTTCTTGGGAACACTGAGCTCCTTCATGAGAAACTGAAAACCAAAACGTACGAACCCAGCCCGGTAAGGCGTGTAGAGATACAAAAGCCGGACGGTGGAACAAGGCTCCTCGGAGTACCCACAGTCAGGGACCGGGTTGTACAACAAGCCATTGTGAATGTCATGGAACCGATATTTGACCCGACATTCCACCCATCCAGCTACGGTTACAGGCCAAAGAGGTCACAGCATCAGGCTGTGGCAAAGGCAGAAAGGTTTATGAACCTATACGGGTTAACAGAAGTGGTAGACATGGACTTGAGCAAGTGTTTCGACACATTGGACCATGAGATAATCATGGATACGGTGGCGGAGCGAATCAGTGATGGCAGCGTGCTGACACTGATAAGGAAGTTCCTGAAATCAGGAGTGATGAAAGAAGACGCCTTCGAAGCGACCGAAACCGGGAGCTGTCAAGGAGGGGTGATATCACCACTTTTGAGTAACATCTACCTGAACAAGTTCGACCAGAAGATGATGTCCAGGGGAATCAGGATAGTCCGCTATGCGGACGACATACTGATATTCGCCAAAGACAAAAGGCAAGCAGGTAACTACAGGCACTATGCCACGAAGATTCTGGAGGAAGAGCTGAAACTGAAGGTAAACCAGGAAAAGACAAAACTGGCGAATGTCACGGATGGCGTGAGTTTTCTGGGATTCATCATACGGGCGGAATATCTGTTGGTGAATCCAAAGAGAGTCAAACGACTGAAGGACAAGATAAGGTGGATAACGAGTAGGAACAGCGGGAGACCAATCAGGGCAGTCATCAGCGAACTCAATCCACTCCTAAGGGGATGGATGAATTACTACTGCATCGCCAACATCAAGAAGCTGACGGAGAAACTGATGCAGTGGATAAGGCGAAGGCTACGAATGATAAAGATGAAGCAATGGAAGACGTACAAGATGATGCACAAGGAGATGAGGAAGAAGGGAATCGAAGGAACGGAAGAGAAAATGGATGTTTGCAGATGGAAGAACTCCAAAACGCACATTATCCACATTCTTCTTCCGAACAAATACTTTGAAGACCTGGGACTTGTTGACATGCATAAGTACGAAGTAGGATTACTGTCGAATCATTATTGATTCGGAGAGGGATTCCAGGAGCCGTGTACGGCAAACGTAAGCACGGTTCTGTGAGAGCAAAGAAAGTGGGGACAGCATCCCTGCTTTCTAGCTACTCGATTATCCGGACTGCAGGAATCCTACGATATAAAGTAGAGGATACTTGCATGTTTAGCTATGTGATTGAGGCTGAAGAACTGTTGTGTCAGTGTCAAAAGAAATAATTATTTCTGACATTGGAATGTTGACATATAGTAAGCTGCAATATTAAAATTGATGAATAGTTTGAGGGAGGGTGATATGTCTGTTAAATATATCTTTGTTACAGGAGGGGTTGTATCAGGACTTGGTAAAGGCATAACAGCTGCTTCATTAGGAAGACTGCTTAAAGCCAGAGGCTATAAAGTCACGCTTCAGAAATTCGATCCATATTTGAATGTAGACCCGGGAACCATGAGTCCATATCAGCATGGTGAAGTATTTGTAACAGATGACGGGGCAGAAACCGATCTTGACCTTGGTTCTTACGAAAGATTCATTGATGAAAATCTGAGCCAGGACAGCAATATAACCACAGGACGCGTATATGGGTCTGTTATATCAAAAGAACGAAAAGGTGAGTTTTTAGGAAATACCATACAGGTTATTCCACATATTACGAACGAAATCAAGGAAAAAGTATACAAAATCGGAAAGGATTACAATCCTGACTTTGTAATCACTGAAATAGGTGGCACTGTGGGAGACATTGAAAGTCTCCCATTTCTTGAGGCAATCAGACAGGTAGCGGCAGATATTGGAAGAGAAAATACCATTTATATTCATGTTACTCTTGTACCTTATCTTACCAAAGCCGGCGAATTCAAGACGAAACCTACCCAGCACAGTGTCAAGGAACTCAGGAGCATTGGTATTCAGCCTGACATTATAGTGGCAAGGGCAGAAAAATTATTTTACAGCGGCATTAAGGAAAAAATAGGACTCTTCTGTAATATTGAACCAAGATATGTTATACAGAATTGTGATGCAGATTACTTATATGAAGTGCCTCTTGTCCTTGAAGAAGAGGGGCTGGCTGAAATTGTCCTTGAAAAATGTAAAATGGAAAACAGAACCCCTGACCTTGATGATTGGAAGGATATGATAAGAAGGATGAAAAATCCTGAAGGAGTTGTAACAATCGGACTGGTTGGGAAATATATAAAACTGCATGATGCCTATGCAAGTGTAGCCGAAGCATTAAGGCATGGAGGCTATGACAATAGCTGCAAGGTGGAAATCAACTGGGTCAATTCCGAACATCTCAATGAGAAGAATATCGAAGAAAGACTTTCCGGGATTGACGGAATTCTTGTTCCCGGTGGATTTGGAGACAGGGGTACTGAAGGCAAGATTCTTGCCATCAGATATGCCCGTGAAAACAGGATACCTTTCTTTGGTATATGCCTGGGTCTTCAGATGGCAGTTGTGGAGTTTGCAAGGAATGTAGCAGGAATGAAGGGTGCAAACAGTACAGAGTTCAATCCTGAAACAGAATTTCCAATCATAGACCTTATGGCGGACCAGGTGGATATAGATGAAATGGGCGGAACCATGAGGCTTGGCAAGTACCCTTGCAAAATATCTAAAAACAGCAATGCATACAAAGCTTATCAAGAGGAACTGATATATGAACGCCACAGGCACAGGTATGAGTTCGTCAATAAATATAGGAAAACACTTGAGGACAACGGTATGGTCCTCTGTGGAAAATCTCCTGATGATGGCTTGGTTGAGATGATAGAACTTAGAGACCATCCATGGTTCATTGGTGTACAGTTCCATCCGGAATTCAAGTCCAGACCGAACAGGGCACATCCTTTGTTCAGGGAGTTTATAAAAGCATCAATGATTTGTAATAAATCATAGTATCGTAAAAATCGGGATAATGTAGAAAATGCGTCAAACAATGCATAATTTCTTGACATTTCCCAAAAAGGAATCTATAATTTAGAAATCGCAAAAATATTAAAGAGAAAAGGATGAATAATGCCGGATAAAAAGACAATTTTGACATATGAAGGATTAAAGGAGCTTGAGAAGCAGCTTGATTATCTGAAGGGTAAGAAGAGGCTTGAGATTGCTGAAAAAATAAAAAAAGCCATAAGCTTTGGGGACATCTCGGAAAACAGTGAGTATGATGAAGCAAAGAACGAGCAGGCTGCCTTGGAATCCCAGATCATAAAACTTGAAAACAGTCTTCGGAATGCCGAAGTAATTGATGATGAATCAATAAAGACTGACAAGGTTCGAATCGGATGCAAAGTCAGGATACGCGACCTTAATTATGATGAGGAAGAGGAATATCAGATTGTCGGTTCGATGGAGGCTGACCCATCAAGGCAGAGGATTTCAGATGAATCGCCTGTTGGAAGTGCTTTGCTCGGTAAGAAAGTCAAGGAGACCATCGAAGTTGATGCTCCACTTGGCTCCATGAAGTTTGTTATTCTTGAGATAAGTAAATAAAGTTGTTACCAACGGTAAAATTGGATATACTTGTAACTGGCAGTTTGATATTGGACTGTCAGTTTTAAATATATTCATAATAAATGAATTGTCGGAGGCATAGATGCATAATAATGATGAAAATGTTGAAACCACTTTAGATATAAGTGAGGTCATGAAGGTAAGGAGAGAAAAACTCAGTACCCTTCAGGCGGAAGGCATGGATCCTTTTTCAGCCAAAGTATATAAAGTTGACTGTCATTCATCCCAGGTAGCCAATAACTATGAAGAACTTGAAGGCAGGGAAATTTCCTGTGCAGGCAGAATTATTGCGAAAAGAGTCATGGGCAAGGCGAGCTTCTGCCATATACAGGACAGGGAAGGCAAAGTCCAGTTATATGTGAGAAAAGATATGCTTGGAGAAGAACCTTATTCATACTTCAGGAAAATGGATATAGGTGACATAATCGGTGTAAAGGGCGAGGTTTTCACAACGAACATGGGCGAGAAGTCAATAAAAGCCCATGAAATAACTCTGCTTTCGAAATCATTGCAGCCTCTGCCTGAAAAATGGCATGGGCTAAAAGACACAGACCTTAGGTACAGGCATAGATATACTGATCTGATTGTTAATCCTGATGTTATCAACACATTTGTGACACGATCAAGGATTATGGCTGCTATAAGGGAATTCATGAATGGAAGAGGCTTCATGGAAGTTGAAACTCCTGTGCTGCACAACCACACGACCAATGCAGCCGCCAGACCTTTCAAAACACATCATAACACCCTGGACCTCGATATGTTTCTAAGGGTTGAACTTGAGCTTCATTTAAAACGGCTTATTGTCGGGGGGCTTGAAAAAGTCTATGAGATAGGCAGAATCTTCCGGAATGAAGGAATGAGCTATAAACATAATCCGGAATTTACAATGATAGAAATATATGAGGCTTACACAGATTACCATGGAATGATGGAACTTACAGAAGAGCTGTTCGGGCATATTGCTGATAATGTAATAGGAAGCCGCAAGGTACCTTACCAAGGTGAGGAAATTAATCTAACGGCTCCTTGGGCAAGGATGACCATGGAAGATGCTGTAAAGAAATATACAGGTGTCGATTTTGCTTCATTTGACATGGATTCCGGTAAAGCGGCGGCAGAAGCAGATGCCAATGGTGTCCATATAAAAGAAGGCTCAACCTGGGGAGAAATATTGAATGAATTCTTCGAGCAAAAGGTTGAGGATAAATTGATACAACCCACTTTTATATATGATTATCCCATTGAAATCTCCCCTCTTGCCAAGAGCAGGGAGGACAGACCTCATCTCACTGAACGTTTTGAAATCTTTATGACTTCAAGGGAAATGGGAAATGCATTCACGGAGCTTAACAATCCGATTGAACAAAAAGACAGATTCATTGAGCAGGTTAAGAAAAAAGCGGGTGATGAAGGCGATTATTCAATAGACTATGATTTTATCAATGCACTTGAAATCGGAATGCCTCCAACCGGTGGATTGGGTATTGGTGTAGACAGGATGATAATGCTGTTTACAGACAATCCATCCATAAGGGATGTAATTTTATTCCCGACAATGAAACCACTGGAGGAATAATGGATAGAACTAAAGCCCTGGAAGTACTGGGCCTTGACGAAACCACCGACAGGGAGAAAATTGAATCACGGTACATAAATCTGATGCGGCGTGTTAAAAACGGCGAGGCTTTAGATAAAAAGGGCATAGAAGAAGCTTACGATCTTCTTACAGGCAGAGTAATAGAAACAGTGGAAGCTGGAAAACTTGCTCTGTTTTACCGAAAGATGATGTTCGACTACAAGGGTTGGATTATTATGGGCATCATTGTACTATCTGTCGTAACCATGATTATTGTACCTATTTTTACAAGAAGGGTTCCTGATTTAACAATCTCATTTGCCGGGGAGTACGGGACTAAGAATCTTGATGATTTTGACGAATACATGCAGCAAGAATTGCCTGAAACCAGTGATATACTTGTTGAAGTCATGTATCTTGATGAGACTGGAGAAAGCGGTGAGTTTGATACCGGTGGGAGAACGAGACTGACGGCTATTCTTCTGACCAATGAAGCTGATATACTTATCATGGATGATGTGACCTTCAATTATGTAAGGCAGGAAGATGCACTGATGATACTTGATGATATTTTAGTGGATCTTGGATTGGATTTGGATTCAAAAAGCTTGATTTATGGAATAGATTTTAAAACAGGAGAAAAAAAAGTGTTTGGAATAAACATCACTGGGAATCAGTTGGTTGAAGATGCCATTTTTGGAGATAAGATGCAGATTTTATGCATAGCGGAAAATAGCGGCCATCTGGATGCTGCCAAAAAAGCAATTGAAATAATATTGAAGGATCGGAGAGAGTGACATGAAAAACTTGCAGATTGAAAAAAAGGGGGAAGCGGTATACCTTACAGGAGAAGTGGATGTCGGTAACTGCAGTATGTTCAAGGAAGAATTGAATAAATTAATTGAAGAGTCTGAGGGCATGTTTGTGCTGGATTTCCTGAATCTCAGCTATATAGACAGTGCCGGTCTTGGCATTCTGGTAGGAATGTTTAAAAGGCTTGCAGAAAAAAGCAGAGAGCTGACAGTAATCAATGCAAATGATTATATTAAGAAATTGTTTCGGATTACAAAGCTTGATACCTTGTTTAAGGTGATATAGGGAGGAATAATGAGTATAGATAAAAATGCAATCAGCATAGAAATTCCAACGGTAAAGGATTATTCAAGGATCCTCAGGCTTACCGCAGCCGGAGCGGCCGATGCCTGTGGTTTTGACATAGACATGATAGAAGATGTCAAGGTTATTGTCTCAGAAGTATTCGGCAGTATTCTGGGTACAGGCGGAAACGGAGCTGTTTTCAGTTTTCTTCCCAACACAGGAAAACTTGAAATAAATATAAGGACATATAACGGTGAACCGGTCTTAAAAGGCGCAAATGAAATGACGCTTCCCATTTTACAGGCACTTGCAGGCTCAGTGGAAACAAGCGATGTGGGCGGATTGAAATTGGTGATTGAAAAATGACAGAAAACATCCCGGTTAATGAAAATAGTTTGTTTGAGGAGTACAAGCAGACGGGTAATATAGAAATAAGGAACATTATAGTAGAAAAGTATTACTATATGGCAAAGGTTCTTGCCAATAAGTTTCTTAACAGGGGAGTGGAGTATGATGATTTGCTTCAGGTGGCATCCCTGGCACTTGTAAAAGCTGCAGAAAGATTTGAACCATCCATGGAAAACAAATTTTCTACTTTTGCCACTCCGACGATTATTGGTGAAATAAAGAAATATTTCCGGGACAAAGCAAGCACCATAAGAATGCCAAGAAAGTACTATGAATTGTATCCATCAGTTAAAGGTGCATATGAGACATTGTCTCAGAAACTGGACAAACCACCGACTCCGGAAGAAATTGCTGACATGACAGGTGATACCCCTGAAGATGTAATACAAGTACTGGAAATGGTCAGAAGTGGGAATATTACTTCCCTGGATGAAGAGTTTGATGAAGAGGGCTATAGCCGTATGGAGGCCATTGGAGACGAAGATCCTGCATTTGACAGACTTGAGACAAAGGATCTTTATGACAGGGCACTTGAAGCACTGGACGAAAATGAAAAACGTGTTGTAGAAATGAGGTATCGAATGGGAATGAGCCAGAAGAATATTGCAGATGAATTTGGTGTATCCCAGATGTATATTTCAAGGTTGGAAAAGAAAATTTACCACAAAATGAGAAAGAGGCTTGAAAGTAACTGACATGACCTGCAGACAGTACACAATACAATCAATGAGAGAATTTGTTCCCTCGGCAGTTGGATCGGTGGTGGAATTCATCGAGGGTGAAACCAGATTGTCGGGCTGCAACTGTATCCATGATATAAAGGTGGTGCTGAGTGAGCTGCTGATAAATGCCATAGTACATGGGAACGAGGACAAGTCTGAAAAACCGGTTGATATATATGTCGATATAGAATCCAATATAATACTCATAAGGATTACTGACAGAGGACCATCCTTTAAACCTGACAAAGACAGGAAAGAGGATATTCTCTCAGAATGCGGACGCGGAATAAACATATGCCATATTTTGTGCGGGACGCTTGAGTACTCATTTGAAGAAGGAAAAGGAAATTCCGCTACTGCGGTATTTTATATTAAAGAATAAGGAGGAAGAGATTATGACAAAATTAAGGGAACTTTACTATTGCAAACAATGCGGCAATCTTGTAGAAATGACAGCTGCCGGAGCCGGTGAACTTGTTTGCTGTGGAGAACCAATGGAACTACTTGTAGCCAAGACAGCAGACCAAGGTAAAGAGAAGCATGTTCCGGTTGTAAGCAATAAGGACGGAGGGGTACTTGTAAAGGTCGGTGATGTTCCTCATCCCATGACCGATGAACATTGGATTAACTTCATTGAGGTATGCACATCTGATACAGTCATCAGGAAAGAACTAAAATCAGGGGATGTTCCTGAAGCTTGGTTCAATGTTAAACCCGACGATGTAAAATGTGTTCGGTCCTACTGTAATATCCATGGATTGTGGACCGCATAGAAATACCAGCCAAGTGTCCGGTCTGCAATGGCAGACCGGGTATTTTCGGTAAATGTCAAATAAATTTTCTTGACATGCTCCGGGCTTTATGGTAGTTTATATTGTGCTTGAGAAGGGTTTCTTTTTTTTTGTAAAAAACGGAACGACCGGAGGTTGAAATGAGAGATAAAATAACATTGGCATGTACAGAGTGCAAGCAGAGAAATTACACAACACGCAAGAACAAGAAAACAACTCCTGACAGGATTGAAATTCGTAAATTCTGCAAGTTCTGTAAGAAGCATACTGTTCACAAGGAAACCAGATAAACTAAGGAGATAATTATGGCAGTTACTAAAAGGTCCAGGTTCATAGGGTTCTTCAAAGACATTTTTCAGGAATTGAAGAAAGTTACATGGCCCACAAGGGAACAACTGATTAAAAACACAGTTACTGTGCTGACCGTCTGTGCCATCATTGGTTTGATCATCTGGATGTTTGACTGGGGTCTGTCGGCACTTGTTAATGCTGTGCTGAAGTAAAAAAAATGACTGGAGTCAGATAATGAGTTTAGAAGAAAACAACAATCAGGTTGTTGACGAAAACGGCGTTGAAGGCAGCGAAGTTGAAAAAAAAGTCAGTGACGATGCCAAATGGTATGTAGTACATACCTATTCCAGTTATGAAAACAAAGTAAAGGCAAATCTGGAAAAAATTGTAGAAAACCGTGGAATGCAGGACTACATCGTTGATGTGGTTGTTCCGATGGAAGAAGTAATAGAAGACAAGGGCGGAAAAAGGAGAGTAACTTTCAAAAAAATCTTTCCTGGATATGTGCTTGTCAAAATGATAATGAGTGATGAATCCTGGTATGTTGTCAGAAACACCAGGGGTGTTACGGGTTTTGTGGGACCTTCGGCAAAACCGGTTCCTCTTTCAGAAGAGGAAGTTAAATCAATGAGGCTTGAAGGCGTTGAAACCTTCGTTAACTTCAATATAGGAGACAATGTAAGGGTAATAGACGGCCCCCTCGAAAACTTTGTCGGTACTGTGGAAGAAGTTCATGGCGACAGGAGAAAAGCAAGGGTACTTATCTCGATGTTCGGCAGGGAAACTCCTGTTGAACTTGAGTATGGACAGATACAGATTATTTTATAGGCTAAAGAAATGGGAGGTGGACTATGGCCAAGAAAATTATAGGTCTGATTAAACTGCAGATACCTGCAGGAAAAGCAACCCCGGCTCCACCGGTAGGACCAGCTTTAGGACAGCATGGTGTTAATATCATGGGATTCTGCAAGGAGTTCAATGAAAAGACGCGCAAGGACATGGGACTTATCATTCCGGTGGTAATCTCAGTTTATGCAGACAGGTCTTTTACATTTATAACTAAAACTCCCCCTGCGGCAGTTCTTTTGAAAAAAGCATGCAATCTTGAAAGCGCTTCCGGTGTACCGAACAAGGAAAAGGTAGCAACCATTTCCAGTGAAGAAGTAAGGAAGATTGCAGAACTCAAGATGCCTGATTTAAATGCAGGCAGCGTTGAAGCAGCCATGAGAATGGTGGCAGGAACTGCAAGAAGCATGGGCATCGTCGTAAAGGACTGATGTTCCTAAGTGGGAGGGATTTATTCCCGGACACAGCAAACCACAGGGAGAGAAAGTTATGAAAAGAGGAAAGAAATACAAGGAAAGTGCAGCACTGTTTGACAGAATGCAGCAATATGACACCGTAGAAGCCCTTGATCTTGTCAAAAAGACAGCAAAGGCATCCTTCGATGAAACTGTTGAACTGCATGTTAAACTAGGTGTTGACTCAAGGCACGCTGACCAACAGGTCAGAGGAGCTGTTGTTCTTCCCCATGGAACCGGTAAAACCGTAAGAGTTTTGGTTTTTGCCAAGGGTGAGAAAGCTGCTCAGGCAGAAGCTGCCGGAGCTGACTATGTCGGCGGCGATGAACTTGCTGACAAAATCAAGAATGAAAACTGGATGGAATTTGATGTTGCCATAGCAACACCGGATATGATGGGTGTTGTTGGTAAAATCGGTAGAATTCTCGGACCAAAGGGACTTATGCCAAATCCAAAGGCAGGAACGGTAACCATGGACGTTGAGAGAGCGGTTGTTGATTCCAAGGCAGGTAAGATTGAATACAGACTGGATAAAGCAAACATTGTACATTGTTCAATCGGCAAGGTTTCATTTGAAACATCAAAACTGGAAGAAAATTTCAAGACTTTGATTGATGCTCTTGTTAAGGCAAAACCAGCCGCAGCAAAAGGCAGATATCTGAGAAGTGTTGTTGTTGCTTCAACCATGGGTCCTGGTGTCAAGGTCAACGCTCAGAAAACACTTGATTAGTCCCGCAGCATGATGTATAATGCTGCTTGCAATTGAATATTGACAGCCGTAGACAGCAGGTGCGAAAGCATAATGGGAAACCGCCCGCCTAGGTGAAGGAATAAAATCAAAAGGTTTATCCTCGCTTGTCACGGCAAGCGGGGATTTTTTTAAATCCAACGGTCAGGGCATACCGATTTAAATGCCACAAAAAAAAGAGGAGGTGTACTAAATGCCCAGTGACAAGATATTGGAAAGAAAAAAACAGCAGGTTATTGATCTGAGGAAAAAACTTTCCAATGCGGGTTCAGTGGTTTTAGCTGACTACAGAGGTCTTACCGTCGAACAGGACACAAACATGAGAGCTGTACTCAGGGAAAAAGGTGTAGAATACAAAGTTATAAAAAACAATATTCTGCGCCATGCCATTGAAGGGACCGACTATGAAGGATTAGGTGAGTATCTTGCAGGCCCGACAGCCATTGCATTCAGCAGAGATGAAGTCGCTCCTGCAAAAGTACTTTTCGATTTTGCAAAAAAAATCGCAGCCTTTGAATTCAAGGCAGGTGCCGTTGACGGAAAAGTCATCGATGTACAGGGAATTGAAGCACTGGCAAAATTGCCGTCAAAGGAAGAATTGATTGCAAAGATGCTTGGAAGCATGAATTCTCCAATAGCAGGACTGGTAAATGTTCTGAATGGAAATATCAGAGGATTGGTAGTGGCATTGAATGCCATTGCTGAAAAAAAACAAAACGAAACAGCATAAATTAACGGAGGTAAATTGAAATGAGTGAAAAACTTACAAAATTAATGGAAGAAATCAAAAACCTGACAGTACTTGAACTGTCTGAATTTGTTAAGGCACTTGAAGAAGAATTCGGTGTGTCAGCAGCAGCACCTGTCGCAGTAGCTTCAGCAGGCCCTGCAGTAGCAGCTGCAGCTGAAGAAGCTGAAGAGCAGACAGAATTCGATGTAATCCTCAAGGAAGTCGGACCAGAAAAAATCAAGGTTATCAAGGTTGTCAGAGAGCTGACCGGTCTTGGCCTCAAGGAAGCAAAGGATGTAGTTGATACAGCTCCAAGCACAGTAAAAGAAGGTGTAGACAAAGAAGCTGCAACAGAAGCCCAGACTAAGTTGAAAGAAGTCGGAGCAACTGTAGAAATCAAGTAATTGAATTTGATTAATAGAAAAGCCGGAAGTCAATGACATCCGGCTTTTTTTGTATGCTTTTTCATTTCACCTCTTGGGGTAAAATAAAAAAAAATTTGGATTTTACCCAAGAGGTGAAATGAAAAAATAAGAAAAGGGAAGTGGCAAAAATAAAAGAGGGATTTTTTGGGCAAGCATAATAGGGATGTTGTATAATCAGTTTAATGTGCAATTATTGAATGAAGGATAGTAATTTGAGAATTAAAAAGCTGCCGTTGTGGAAAAAGAATCTTTATGCAGTGTGGATTACACAGTTTCTCTCGATAATGGGATTCGCTTTTTGCGTGCCTGTTCTGCCTTATTATATTCAGGAACTTGGAATAACAGATCCTGATACCATCAAGCTATACACCGGCTTGATTTCATTCCTGCCGGCAATAACACTTGGAATCATGGCTCCGATATGGGGAGCGATCGCAGACAGGTTTGGTAAAAAACCTATGCTTGCAAGGGCACTGTTCTTTGCTATGCTTATATTGTTAGGACTTGGTTTTGTACAAAATGCAAACCAAATACTTATAATAAGATTTGTTCAGGGGCTTCTGACAGGAACTGTTGCTGCATCATATTCGCTGGTGGCTGCAGGGACGCCCGATGACAGGATGTCGTTTGCACTGGGACTTCTGGCTTCATCCATATTCATCGGTAATTCAACAGGTCTTGCCTTGGGAGGGCTAGTTGCTGATTTAGTGGGATATCGCTCAAGTTTCTTCATAGGTTCATTGATGATGCTCGGGGGATTTATTTTTGTTCTGATTGCTGTCAAGGAAATTAAATCAAAAAAAATAGATTCAATTAAAAGTACCAAGATAAAAGGGATAAGGAATAGGATGAATGGACTACGTCAATTTATTCCTGTAGCTGCTGCCATCCTGCCCATGATATTTATGATTAGGGTAACAAGAACACTTTCAGACCCATATATACCCATATATATTCAGGAAATAAGGAATACAATGGAGGGTTCTGCATCCATATCCGGTATTATCAGGGCAGTTGCAAGCATAGCAACTGCTCTTGCCGGTATTTTTATAGTCAGGCTCGGGGACAGGTATAACAAATACAAACTTTCAGCAATTCTTCTTTGCATAGGAGCCGTTGCATCCATTCCTTTGTTCATAACGGACAATATAGTCATATTCACTGCCTTGAATTTCATGGTATTCCTGGCAATAGGAGGTGTGGATCCGATAATGAGTTCCCAGGCCAGTATAATGGTAACCTCAGAAAAACGAGGTGTTCTCTTTGGTCTTATAACAATGGTCGGAAGTTTCGGCTGGGCTGTATCACCTCTTTTGGGGAGTTATATATCTATAAAATATTCAACCCAATCCATATTTGTAGCTTTTTCGGTTCTCATGCTGTTGGGAGCGGTACTTTCTCTTGTTATAGATGCATCCTTGGTTAGAAGAATGGCCAAAAAAGAAATTGAAATCTAATTGCTTAAGTGCTCACCAGCAGGTGGTATAATAAATTTATCAATCCACGAGGTGTAATATGAATTATAAAGAAATCTACAACGAATGGCTGGAATATGCTGATAAAGAAACAGTTGAAGAGCTCTCATCAATCAAGGGTAATGAGAAGGAGATAGAGGACAGGTTTTACAAAACCCTTGAATTCGGCACGGCAGGTTTGAGGGGCATCATGGGAGCCGGTACAAACAGGATGAATAAATATGTCCTGATGCAGGCTACCAAGGCACTCGCAGATGTAATAATTGAATCCAAAGGTATGGACAGAGGAGTTGCAATTGCCCATGACTGCAGAATCAATTCAAAGAGCTATGCCAGAACATGTGCAGCGATATTTTCTTCAAAGGGAATCAGAACATATATATTCGAGGACCTGAGGCCAACACCGGAACTATCATATGCAATAAGAAAACTGGGAGCAATTTCCGGTGTTAATGTAACAGCAAGCCACAATCCCAAAGAATACAATGGATACAAAGTCTATTGGGACGAGGGATCCCAGATTCTGGATGATATAGCAGATAAGATACTCTTTAAAATATCAGAAACTCCTATGTTTGACAATGAAGGCATTCCTGATTTTGAAACTGAATTCAAAAAAGGTTATATAACAATACTTGGTGAGGAAATGGACAGTTTGTTCCTTGGGGAAATAAAGGGGCTTGCCCTCAATGATGACGGCATAGACAAAAGTGTGAGTGCCGTTTATACACCTTTGAATGGAACAGGCGCAATAATGGTACCCCGGGTACTTAGGGAGAGGGGATTCAAAAACATTGTAACTGTAGATGAACAGATGGAACCTGACGGTAGATTCCCAACTACACCATACCCAAATCCCGAGGACTTCTCAACATTCAGGCTGGCACTTGAATATGCTGAGAAGCACGATTCAGAGATGGCGGTTGCCACTGATCCTGATGCAGACAGGATAGCCATTGCAATAAGGGATGCTTCGGGTAAATTTATTCCGATGAACGGTAACCAGACAGGTGCACTT
>JAFGIJ010000003.1 GCA_016929655.1 Clostridia bacterium | reverse complement strand
TTTTTTATACGTGTATGTACATTGTTTTGTTTGTATAGCTTGATTATATTTACTGTTTTTTTCAACGCATCCGGGTCTATATCCCACTCCCTGCGTTTAATCCTCAGTTCCGGATTTTCAAGGAGAAAATTACTGGCTATCATGATATTTCCACCTGTATAAGGAATTCCCGGATTTTCCCTTGCTTCATTATAATATGGTGAATATGTCAGCCAGATCCCCTGTTCCTGGGGTCTCATGATGACTGCAGCCTCCATACCATTGGCTTTGGCAGCTTCTACGAAAACACGGCTGTAATCAGGCAGAATATCAGCAGTTTTAATCATTTCCCTATGGATCGGGGCATTGTGATCCCAGAAATATCCATAGCTTTTATCTCCATAATACTGTAGATATACCCTGGTCACTCCGGCTCTTCTGAGTCTCTCAATGACAGCATACATTGTACTTTCATGGAATATATATCTTGCATCATCCGGGAAATCCATTAAGGCTGATAATTCCATTTGCTGCTCCTTTGGTTATTCCTTTGGTTCTTTGATTGGCTCCCCATAGGCGATACTGCTCATAAGCTGTCTGAAATATGAGTAGTTCCCGAATGAAACATCATAGGGCACAGCATGGTCTACATGCGGAATGAATCCCCCTTTATCCATCATCTCAGGAACTTTACCCATAACCTCAAGGTAGATGTGCTTTTTGCTCTTTGCCAGTTCCCTTTTATCTATTCCACCTAAAAGACCAAACTGCGGAAACTGTCTTCTGATTTCAAATAAATCAATACCTGCGGCTATTTCGCAGGGACTCATTGCGTCAGCTCCTGCTTCAATCCAATGTGGTATCAGGCCACCCGGATATCCATCACAGTCAACCATAATGATTTCTGTTCCATTGCCCTTGGCAAAATCAATGAAACGCCTGTAATGGGGAAACATAAATTTTCTGAACATTTCAGGGCTTACCATCGGTGCCCCTTTATAAGCCATATCCTCTTCAAGCTCAATTGCATCTATTTTTATATATTTATAAGCTCGTTTCATAACTTCCATTGCAAAATCAGTTATATGTTCGAACATATCATGCAGCAATGAAGGATTATCATAAAAAGCCATACATAGATTTTCAAATCCCAGCCAATCCCTGGCTGTCCAGAAAAGGAATGGAATCGATATAATAACTGGACTCATCGCCATGTTATATGCATCGGCGATTTTTTCAAAATCCTCAGGGAAACGCCCTGAATCAGCCGGATTATATCGTTTTTTCATTTCGTTGAAATCTTCTCGTGACTCAACGGGGTGTTTGAGCCATGAGCGGGTTACAAATCCCGGGTTTTTATCATCCTTGAAATCCTTTCGTGTGGCACCAAGATTATCAATCCATATTTTATAATTATCGTCCTCTTCAATTATTTTTTCTTTAAAGAACGGATGCATTCCGGTTTTGATGGGTGGCTTAATCCAGATTGTGTCCATGGAATAAAATTCGCAGGGTGATATGCCTTCAGGAAAACCCTGCCTGACCCATTCCCTTAGGGTAGCTTCTCTTATCGGCCATTCCACCAGTGGTATCCTGTCAATTTCTTTGAATTTCAGCGTATTGACAAACCTTTGCCTTGCATCCATATCAATCCTCCAAAATCTTCAGCCTGGCGAAGGATGCCATAAGCCTTTTTTTGCCGGACTCTTCAAAGTCAACCTCTATCATCCTGTCTTCACCGCTTCCCTCTGAACCGATTACAACTCCTTCTCCAAACTTCTTGTGAAGAACCCTCTGCCCAGTCTTAACGTCTGCTGCCTCACCTGCATAAACTCCAAGCGAAGAAATATCCAAGGGTTTGCCTCCCCTTGAAATGGTAAATCCGGATGTCGGCTTACCGGCACTTGGTATTCCTTGATATCTTTTACCTGAATCCATATATTCGATCAAATCAGGTTTTATTTCTCCAAGAAATCTTGATGGAATATTCCTCTGTGTATGCCCATATAATGTTCTTTCGCTGGTGTTTAGCAAATACACTTCCTTCATTGCTCTGGTTATCCCGACATAACAGAGCCGCCTTTCTTCTTCCATCCTGTCAACACCTTCAGAAAATGACATTAACGAAGGAAAGAGGCCCTCTTCCATTCCTATAATAAAGACAGTCGGAAACTCAAGGCCTTTTGCACTGTGGAGGGTCATTATTGAAACATAAGGTCCCTCCTTTTGTTCCTCAGCATCTGTGGACAAAGTTATGCCTTCAAGGAATGTTTCCAGGGTCATCTGTTCTCCTGTCAGTTCAGGAAACTCCTCCGCAGAAGTTTTTATTGCACTTTTTAGTTCCTTTATATTCTCGATCCTGGATCTGGCTTCTATGGTTCCTTCTGCTTCATACATATCAATCAGACCGGACAGGGCAACTGCTTTGTCGTATACTTCCTCCACCGATGAATCGCGTGCACACTTCCTAAGTTCCTCAATGATACTGGTGAATTCCTTGATTTTAGTCTCTGAGGTTCTGACGGAACTGAAGTCACCTGCCCTCAAAGCAACATCATATATACTTGAATCAATGTCAGCTGCAATTTGTTCAAGCCTGTCCATTGTTGTCTGGCCGATTCCTCTTCTTGGAACATTTATTACTCTTTTCAGCTGTATGTTGTC
>JAFGIJ010000063.1 GCA_016929655.1 Clostridia bacterium | reverse complement strand
GGCAGGTGCCTTCAGATTTTTTAACACCACAATCAGACATCCAGAGTATTATATCCAGAAGATGTGATCCCTGGGTCAGCAATGTCCCGCCCCCGGATTTTTCAAGACTTGCATGCCATGGGGCTTTTTCAAAATAACTTATGTCCCGCCGCCATGGCACTGAACACCTGATGAAGTTAATTTTCCCAAGATATCCATCCCTGACAGCATTCACAAGCCTGTAGCAATTCGAATCATACCTGTACTGATAATTGACTGCCATCGAAAGATTGTTCTTTTTTGCTTCAGAAACAACCTCTATGGCATCTTCTTCTTTTATTGTTATTGGTTTCTCACACAGAATGTGCTTTTTTGATTCAATGGCTTTTTTCATCACAGGATAATGAAGGAAATGCGGAAGTGCTATATATACAGCATCAATCTCAGCTTTTTCAAGCATTTCACTGTAATCTGTGTACAATGCAGCTTTTTTGAATCGGCCGCCCTGCTTTTTGAGCCTTTCTTCGTTTATATCGCAGAGTGCAGTAACCGAAACGCCTCCGGTCAGCTTGAAAACCAAAAGCATGTCCTTTGCTATATCACCGCAGCCGATTACTCCGAATCTGATGTTGCCCATTGATACCTTCCATCAACAATATTCATTCAATATATATTCTATCATGTTTTGGAATAATTGATTTTTCAATGTTTCAAGTCTGTGTCCCGGTGCAAGCCCTACGATTCTACCATAACCTGATTTCCTGACCCAGCATACAGGAAGTTCTTTGTTTACAAGAATAACTTCACAATCTTCATTCAATTCAAACTCGTAGGGTTCATCTGTTATTGTAAAATTCAAAATTCCTGTAACGTCCATTCGACGAATATTTTCATGGCCCATAAACCGTGAACCCAGTAACTTAGCATATTCGGGATAAGCCTTGAAAGAAGCCAGGGCTCCGTGTATGCAAAGCAACAGGCCTCCTTTTTCAACATATTCCCTGAGCAATGGAATTATCGAAGAATCCATTCTCTTTTCATGAAAATAAAAAACAACAGCATCATACCCTGAAAGTGTGATGCCGTTGATATTTAAATTATTTCTGAACTTCGGCATTATATTGCCAAAGCCATTTATTATCTTGCGCAACTGCCTTCTGCAAGATGCAGTAGGATGAAAAACTCCCCTTGAAACAATAAGTACCTTTTTCAAGGATTCCTCCTGTTTTACAGATATTTCTTTATCAGTTCTCCCATCCGGGCCGTTCCAACTACTTTATCGCCTTCCTTGGCTATATCAGCAGTTCTGTATCCATCTGCAAGAACCTTTGTTACTGCAGCTTCAATGTCATCAGCTGCTTCAGGCATATCAAGCGAGTATCTGAGCATCATCGCTGAACTCAGTATCGTAGCAATGGGATTGGCAATATCCTTTCCTGCTATGTCCGGGGCCGAACCATGAACCGGTTCATACAATCCCAGGGTGCCTTCTGCAAGGCTGGCCGATGCGAGCATTCCTATGGAACCTGTAATCATGGCTGCCTCGTCGGACAAAATATCTCCGAACATATTTCCGGTCACAATTACATCGAACTGATGAGGATCCTTTATAAGCTGCATTGCTGCATTATCTACATACATATGCACCAATTCAACTTCGGGGTACTCCTTTGCAACATCCACTACTACTTTTCTCCAGAATCTGGATACATCAAGTACATTTGCCTTGTCTACACTTGTAACCTTTTTATTCCTTTTCATTGCTGCCTTGAAGGCTACATGGGCAATTCTTCTGACTTCATGTGTTGAGTACTTCATCTGGTCATAGGCAAAATCCTCTTCTGTATGCTTTTCACCAAAATAAATTCCACCTGTCAGTTCCCTTACAACCAGAATATCTATTCCTTCTCCTACTATCTCAGGTTTAAGTGGTGAGGCTTCCTTCAATGCCGGATAAATGACAGCAGGTCTAAGATTAGCAAACAATCCCAGTTCCTTCCTGATAGCCAGAAGTCCTGCTTCGGGTCTCAGGCTGCCATCCGGGTTGTCCCACTTTGAACCTCCCACTGCTCCGCCAACTGCTCCCAGAAGAACCGCATCGCTTCTTTTACAGATGTCCAGGGTATCTCCCGGAAGAGGTACACCGGTTTCATCAATGGCTATGCCACCGATAAGACCTTCTGTGTATTCAAATACTGTTCCATGTTCCGCCGCAACCTTGTTCAATACGCCTATGGTACAGTCAACAACATCAGGGCCGATTCCATCGCCCTTCAATACAGCTATTTTGTAACTCATTGAAATCACTCCTGTTATATGGTTTTCTTAATATACCCTACCAGCCCGTCATTTGCAATTATTTCCTGCATGAAAGTTGGGAAGGGATGGGTTTTGAAAACCTTGTTCCTGGTGATATTATTAATTGTACCGGTGTCAAAATCCACTTCAAGCCTGTCGCCTTCTTCAGTTTCTTCAAAAAGCTCAGGGCATTCCAGAATTGGTAATCCAATATTTATTGCATTCCTATAGAAAATCCTTGCAAAGGTCTTTGCAATTACGCATGAAACCCCGGATGCCTTTATTGCAATGGGAGCATGTTCCCTGGAGGACCCACACCCAAAGTTTCTTGCAGCCACGATGATATCGCCTTGTTCAACTTTATTCACAAAGTCCGCATCTATGTCTTCCATGCAATGTGCTGCGAGTTCAGCAGGTTCTGATGAATTGAGATATCTTGCCGGGATTATTACATCAGTGTCCACGTTGTCTCCGTATTTAATCGCTTTTCCTTTTGCTATCATTTCACACCTCCTGTAATTCTGCCGGTGAAGATATTTTACCGGTTACTGCTGATGCCGCTGCCACATATGGACCGGATAGATATACTTCGCTTTCAGGATGTCCCATCCTGCCAACAAAATTTCTGTTTGTGGTTGCAACAGCTCTTTCACCCTTGGCCAGGATTCCCATATGTCCTCCCAGGCAAGGTCCGCAGGTTGGTGTGCTTATAGCCGCACCTGCTTCTATGAAAATATCAAAAAGGCCTTCATTCATTGCCTGTCTCCATATCTTCTGGGTTGCAGGAAATATAATGCACCTGACATTTTCATGGACCTTACGCCCCTTTAATACTTCAGCCGCCATTCGCATGTCTTCGATTCTTCCATTGGTACATGACCCGATTACAACCTGGTCTATGGGCACATCTCCGAAATCCCCTTCCTCACGTGTGTTGTCAGGAAGATGCGGGAAAGAAACCGTAGGTTTGATTTTATTCAGTTCAATTACAAAGGTTTGTTCGTACTCTGCATCTGGGTCAGCCTTGTAAACCTTGAATTCCTTCGTTGAGTGTTCATCAATATATGCAAGTGTTTTTTCATCAACTTCAAATATGCCGTTTTTACCACCGGCTTCGATTGCCATGTTTGCCATTGAAAACCTGTCATCCATTGAAAGGTTCTTCAAGCCTTCCCCGACAAACTCCATGGACCTGTAAAGCGCACCGTCAACTCCAATCATGCCTATAATATGAAGGATGACATCTTTTCCGCTGACCCATCTGCCTGGTTTTCCCACCAACTCAAATTTCATGGCTTCAGGAACCTTGAACCAGGCTTTGCCGGTTGCCATTCCGCATGCCATGTCTGTACTGCCGACACCTGTCGAAAAAGCACCCAGAGCACCGTATGTGCAAGTATGTGAATCAGCTCCTATAACTACATTGCCTGCTGTAACAAGACCTTTTTCGGGAAGCAGTGCATGTTCTATTCCCATCTGTCCGACTTCAAAGAAATTCTCAATTTTCATTTCCTTTGAAAATTCTCTGATGAACTTTACCTGTTCGGCGCTTTTTATATCTTTGTTGGGACAAAAATGATCCGGCACAATTGCTATCTTCTTCTCATCAAACACTTTATTGATGCCTAGCTTTCTAAATTCCTTTACAGCTACAGGTGTTGTAATGTCATTGCCAAGCACCATGTCAACATCAGCCATAATCAGCTGTCCCGCCTTCACGGATTCAAGGCCTGCGTGCGAAGCAAGGATCTTTTGTGTCATTGTCATTCCCATAATCATCACCTCCATATAATAATCCTGAAATTATCCCCGGGCTATTTATGTATGAAATAATCCCTGGGATGATTTTCGGTTTTTTGCATTAATCTCACCCAATCTGCCTAAGACTATCACCGGATAAGAAAGATGCGTGCCAGCCAAACCAACATTCTGGAACGCATCCCATGCATAAACAATATATTCCGGTTCCCCGGTATAAAGCTAATCCCTTATATCAATGAAAACCCTGTCACCGGGTTTTACCATTCCAAGCTTTTCTCTTGCAGCTTGCTCAATATAATATTTGCTGTCAGCCATACTCAGGTCAGTTCTGATTTCTATTTCCTGTTTCCGAGCTGCTGCAAGTTCTTTTTCAAGTTCCGCTTTCTGGTCCTTTTTTGCTTCTATTACCGGTTGTTGAGAAACGAGCACATATACTATGTATACAGCCAGTGCAACTTTTCCGATATTAATTAGAACCTTGCCAAACCATTTTTTCATTAGTAATTTCCGTTATCTTTTGTAATGTTGAAATTATATCACAACATAATTACACATGGCAACTTTGCATTGGCGTCAATGGTTTGATAGAATTAGCTTAATAATCAAGGGGGTATATTCATTGAGCAAGGCAGATTTAATATTCATCGATATGTGCAGGGATGTTCTTGAAAATGGATTTTCATCAGAAGGTACTGAAGTGCGTCCGAGATGGGAAGACGGAACCCCTGCCCACACCATTAAAAAATTCGGTGTTGTAAACAGATATAACCTTTCAGAGGAGTTTCCCATACTTACACTGAAGCATACTTCATTGAAAAAATCGGTAGATGAGCTTTTATGGATCTGGCAGAAGAAATCCAATAATGTCAAAGACCTGAACAGCGGTATCTGGGATGCATGGGCAGACAAAGATGGTTCCATCGGAAAAGCCTATGGCTATCAGCTTGGGGTCAGACACAAGTATCCGGAAGGGGAATTCGATCAGGTTGACCGTGTCCTCTTTGACCTGAAAAACAACAGATACAGCCGAAGGATTATGACAAATCTATATAATCACCACGACCTGCATGAAATGAACCTATATCCATGTGCATACTCCATGACCTTCAATGTATCAGGCAATATTCTCAATGTCATATTGAATCAAAGGTCACAGGACATTCTGGCCGCAAATAATTGGAATGTTGTGCAATATGCTGTACTGACCCATCTCTTTGCTCATCTTTGCGGACTTACTGTCGGTGAACTGGTACATGTCATTGCTGATGCGCATATTTATGACCGGCATGTGCCATTGATAAAAGAAATCATTGAAAGGCCCGTTTATGAAGCACCTGAATTTGTCATGAACCGGGAAAAAACTGATTTCTATGATTATGAGCCCTCTGATTTCAGGCTGATAGGATACGAAAAAGGGCCTCATGTGAATTTCCCTGTGGCGGTGTAATTATGATAAGTATTGTTGCTGTTGATCAAAACTGGGGAATCGGTTACAAGAACAAACTGCCGTGGAGGATACCCGGCGAGCTTGCTTTCTTTAAAAAAACAACCATAGGAAACACTGTCATTATGGGACGAAAGACCCTGGAGTCACTCCCAGGCAGAAAACCACTTTCCAATCGCAGAAATATTGTTCTTTCAAGGGATACCACCAGAAGTGAACTGGGAGTTGAATTTGTTTCAACCATCGATGACCTTTTTGCAATTACCAATGATGAAACTGTTTTTGTAATAGGAGGCGAGCAGATTTACAGGCTGCTTCTGCCCTACTGCAGCAAATCCTATGTTACAAAAGTGGATGGCATCTATGAAACCGATACTTTTTTCCCAAATCTGGACATGGAGGACAACTGGGAAGTGGAATCCTCCTTTGATGCAGTTATATCAGAAAACGGAATCAAGTATCAAATATTCATTTACCGGAACACAGCAATCAAATATATCTAGTTCTGTGGAAAGTAATGCAGTTGGAATCATGGTAATTCAATGCACCGTTCAGGGCAGTTCTTGATACATATAATATTTCATCACCATGGAAAATAAAATCCACATATTGAAAACCGACCTGGTTATGGTCTTCGGGCCATCCATTGTGCTCGTAATCAATCAGCACTTTTTCAACTTTCCAGTTGTCAATATCAATGGAACTCATTAGAATCAACTCATTTCTTCTTCTTGGTTTATCTTTATCAGCCCTGTTGACTATGGTCCAGTACCTGCAGGTTTTTTTATCATACTTGATTGAAAACTTGCTGTGGTTTCCGTGAAAATCAATAACCTTTCCAAACTTCGGTGTTTCTCCTGGATTCGACTTGTCTATATTGAGGTAAAGAGCTTTTCCATAATTCGGTTCACAGGCATCAATCCCATATCTCAGGAAATCAATCATCGTACCATCGGGTTTTATCAAAATATTACCCTCTATACAACCGCTTGAATGTCCTTTAGGTGTTCCCTCCCAATTCGGGTCATATTCCAGAAAACCTGAAATCGTCCAGTTTTCTCTTTTTGTAATATCTCCTGTGGCAGTCACATATCCGCAGTCGTGCCCTCCAAGACTCCATGAACCAAATTCAACTGCCATCCAGATCCTTCCCTCGTATTCAATTATTGGCATTGCTGATTTATGCGGTCCACCTGTATATTTGTTACCGCCATCTATGACTATACATGCCTTGTTCCAGCTTTTACCTTCGTCTGATGTTTCATAAAGCACCAAATCCCCGTATTCATGCATGTTTGCCAGAAGATACAGCTTCTTTTCATATATAAACAGTTTTCCCCAGAAACAGCCTTCAACCAATGACAGCAGATGCCATGTTTCTCCAGTGTCATCGGAATAAAAAATCATGGAAACATTTTCAGCCATATCCCGGTAAAAAATATCATGCGAAACCAGAATTCTTCCGCTTTCAAGCATCAGTATCGAAGGACTGGCGGGGCACATTCCTGAAGGATAAAACATTTTATCCTGAGGGTGTATATAGTTGATCACAGTTCCAGGAAACTCACCGCAGCGAAACAGTCTTTGACACTTTAAACCTTTATCCGTAACTATATCAAGACTGTAATCCCTGTCACTTTCCAACCCTTGAATTTCATACAGATTGTTTTTTGAGTCAACCAATTTCGTATCAAGCCCTTCAATGCTGTAGTCAAAGTTTTTACTACATTCAAAAACCAGGTTTTTATTCCCGGGTGCCATCCTGCCGATAATTTCAACTGTTTTCTTCATCTGTCATCTCCATCCATTTTTTATATGTAGCCTCAAGCTCACTTTTTGTTTCTTCCAGTTCCACTGAAAGTTTTTCAAGCATTTCATAGTCGGTTGAATTTTCCTGTATTGAATTTTCAATCATATCAATTTGCTGTTCCAGTTCCTTTATTTTTTCTTCAGTTAATCTCAGTGTAAAAACAGATTTTCTTTTATTCTTACCCCTGTTTGGTTTTTGATCCGATCTTTTGACAGGTTCAGGAACATTGGTTTTTTCATGGTGCCGGGCAAGATAATAATCATAATTACCTTTATAAATGGAAAATTCTGAATTTCTTATTTCAAAGACAGTATCC
This sequence comes from Clostridia bacterium, assembly GCA_016929655.1. Lineage (GTDB taxonomy): Bacteria > Bacillota > Clostridia > DUPQ01 > DUPQ01 > JAFGQE01. The sequence goes on along the minus strand of JAFGIJ010000063.1, from coordinate 4,617 downwards.
GCAAAATTATTGATGAACTGCCTGTCATGGGATATGAACAACATGGTACCTTCAAAATCAGATATCGCCCTTTCAAGTTCTTCCCTGGAGGCTATATCAAGATGATTAGTTGGTTCGTCAAGTATTAGAAGGTTTACACTTTCCTTCATTTCAAGCAACAATCTGAGCCTGCTCTTCTCTCCACCTGAAAGAACTTCAATTTTTTTGAAAACATCATCACCTGTAAACAGATATTTCCCCAGGAGGTTTCTTGCGGCTGAAATGGTCATATCCAGTTCCTGGCAAACCTCATCAAGAACGGTTCTTTCACCGTGTTTGAATTTTACATCCTGTTCAAGATAGGCATATTTTACATTGCGGCCTATCCTGACATCTCCATGGTCAGCTTCCATTTCTCCAATTAATATTTTGATGAAACTACTTTTCCCGGCTCCATTGGGGCCAATGACTGCAACCCTGTCACCGGATCTGATAAGGAAATTCACATTTTTGAAAAGAATATTTTCACCAAATGATTTTGATAGGTTATCTGCCTTTAGAACTTCTTTTTCTGCTTTTCCTGTGCCCTTCAGAGACAGATGCATATTTTTTTCTTTTGAAGCCTTTTCAATGACATCAATCCTGCTGATTCGGCTTTCGATGGTCTTTGCAATGTGGATGGTCTTCGGTGTTGCATAGTTCCTCATTCGCATTACTGTTTCATTGAGTCTGTCTAGTTCCTTCTGCTGCTTTTCATATAATTTAAGATTTCTTTCTTCCCTGTGCTGTTTCTCTTTCTTGTATGCTGTGAAATTACCACTGTACAAAATAAGTTTTTTGTTTTCTAATTCCGCCACCCGGTTGGCAGCCCTGTCTATGAAATATCTGTCATGTGATGTGAATACTATGGTCCCTCTGTAATCAGCCATATATTCTTCAAGCCAGCTTACAGCATCCATATCAAGGTGATTGGTAGGTTCATCAAGCAAAAGGATATCTGGCCCGGCAAGCAAAACCTTGGCAAGCATTACAGTTGTTTTTTCACCACCGCTAAGCAATGAGAAGTCTGATTCAAGAATTCTGTCAGGTATTTCAAGCCCTTTGACTATCTTTCCATACTTTTCAGTTGTATTGTATCCTCCAAGAAATTCAAATTTATCATGCAAAATTCCATATTCCTTGATCAACATGGAATTTTCCGGATTATCCTGCATTCGTTTATAGGCTCCTTCAAGCTGTTTTTCAACTTTCCTGATGTCATCAAAAGCTGTCTTGATAACTTCTTTTGCCGACATGCCCTGATGTTCCGGAGGGATTTGATTCAAATACGAAACAGTAAGACCCGACCCAATGGTTATGCTTCCTGTGTCCTGTTTTATTTTACCTGCAATAATATTGAATAGAGTTGTCTTTCCGCTTCCGTTTCTTCCTATAAGAGCTATTCTGTCTTTATTGAACACTTCAAGGGAGACACCGTCCAGCACCGTGTCTCCCCCATAGCTTATTGAAACATTGTCTATGTCAATCAATCCCATGAAATGAATTATATCAGAAACATTCTATGTACAAAAACCTTTTACCATTTTTCACCCAAAACCATTACAACAAAAACCTTTGCAAGTTCCGGGTCAAACTGGCTGCCGGCACCCTTTCTGATTTCAGCAACAGCTTCTTCCATTGGCACAGGATCTCTGTAGGGTCGTTTGCTCCTCATTGCATCAAATGCATCGCAAATTGATATTATTCTTGCCTGTGTCGGTATTTCATATGTCTTTAACCCCTGAGGGTACCCCTTGCCATCCCATCGCTCATGATGGGCAAGTACATATTTTGAAGCCTGTAACATTCCCGGTGACTGGCTTAAAATCCTATAGCCGGTTTCAGAGTGTTTTCTGATTTCCAACCACTCTTCTTCATTAAGCTTGTCAGGTTTGTTGAGAACACTGTCTTTTACAGCTATTTTCCCTATATCATGCAGTAGTCCAAGAGCTGTCAGTTCATTGATTTTATATTTGGGCATTTTGAGGGCTTTTCCCATTTCCCCGCAATAATTACTCACTCTTTCAGAATGCTTCTCTTCCCTTGAACTTCTTTCATAAAGTGTATCCATGATCAGTCTGAGCAAGTCACCACGCTTGCTTGTTTTTTCATAAAGTTTGCTGGTATACATATTATCTTCTGCTTCCTTTAGAAAATCCTCCTTGGATTTGTCTGCCTTTAATTTAACTGCAAGACCCATGGATACAGAAATCGGGACTTCCTCATTTGCGGCTGCAAATAACTCATGCAGTTCATTAATGACCATTTCAGCCTGGGATTGGGTTGTCAATGGCATAACCAGAATAAAGTCATTTCCCCCGATTCTTGCCAGTATATCTCCTTCTTCACATACACTTTTCAAAATCCTTGCAGCCTTCATAATCAGCCTGTCTCCGGCTGAGTGGCTTATGGTGTCATTGGTCATTTTCAGACCGTTGATATCTGCAGTAATAACAGAAAGGGGATAATTTTCAGGAACGTCTATTTCAGTGAAGGTTTCATCAAAATATCTTCTGTTGTAAAGGTCAGTCAATGCATCATGATAATTCATGTATTCCATATCTTCATAATGGGTTTTAACTTCAGTCATATCCTGAACAACACCGAAACTAGCAACATGTTCGTCATTTTCATATCTGAATCTATATAAATGCTTTAGATATTTTTTGTTTCCTGCTGCGTCATAGATAGTAAAATTTACTTCATGTGTGTCCTTTTTATTTTTTATTGCCTTATTCATAGCCTCCACATTATTTTTAAAATCCAACGGCTCCATGAGTTTTTTATATAAAGTATTCTTATCAATATCTGCCTGAGGTTCATAACCCAGTATTCTGAACATTTCGTCAGACCAATATCGTGTACCCTTTTTATAATCATTGATGAAGTGTCCCACATGCGAAACAGCCTCTGCTTCATCGAGCATTCTGTTTTTTTCCATGAGTTCATTCTCTCGAAGCTTTTCTTCTGTAATATCTTCAAGGGTTCCAAATGTTTTTACAATTCTCCCATTTTCCTTAAGAGTGCCTCCCCTGCTTCTTATATATTTCAGATTGCCTTTGCTGTCTACAACCCTGGTTTCAATGATGTATGGTATCTTCCCTTCATGTGCAAGACGCGACTTTTCTATAAACCCTTCATAATCATCCGGATGTATGAATTCTGCATATTTTCGTTCAGAGGCTTCGAATATCTGAGGTTCATGCCCGAGTATCCTGTAAATTTCGTCTGACCAGTAACTTTTCCCGGTCTTGAAATCTCTTTCCCAGTGCCCCACATGGGCAATTTCTTCGGCCTTTTCCAGTTTTTCCCTGCTTTCGATGAGTATGGTTTCAGCTTTCTTGAATTCAGTTATATCAAGAAGTGTTCCTACTGACTTTATAGGCCGGCCCTTTTTATCCTTGATATATGTTCCTTTTGACCTGACGTAGCGTATAGACCCATCAGGCAGGATCAACCTGTTTTCAAACTCATAATCCTCACCTGTCTTCATTGATTTTGCAATGATCTCATTTATTCTATCAATATCCTCGGGATGAGTTGCTGACATTATTGACTCAAATGTAGCTTCAATCGATTCCGGGTCAAACCCGCATATTTTATAGAAGTTATCAGAGCATGTATATTTACCAGTCTTCAGATCCATAATCCAGTTTCCGGTTCCTGATATTTCCTCCGCTCTTTTCAACTGAAATTCACTTTCCTGCAGTTTTATCTCATGTGTCTTTAGTTCAGTTATATCCCGCATGACACCACTGGCAGTCATGGGTTGTCCGCTTTTGTCCTTTTTAACCTGAACATGGGCTTCTATGAAAGAAACTGACCCGTCAGGCTTTTTAATTCTTCCCTCAAACGAATAATCTTCACCTTTCTTCAATTTCTCTTCAGTGAAGGCTGAAATTTTCTTTCTGTCATCAGGATGGAACCTTTCATGAAGAAGTTCATGGGTTATCAGTTTAACTCCTTCATCTATTCCAAAAATTCTATAGAGTTCATCTGAAAATATATATGTGTTTGTCTTAAGATTTCTCTGCCAGTGGCCGGTTTTGGACATGGCCTCAGCCAAATCAAGACGGTTCTTGGCTTCCTCCAGTTCCTTGATCCTGTTATGTGTTTCCGTTATGTCAGTAACTATTCCATATATAACAGAGGTTTTGCCATCTTCTCCCAGGGTAACATCAGCATCTACCCTTATGTAAAAGATTTCACCATCCTTTTTAATACCCTTCATGTCTATTGAATAGCTTTCACCGAATTCCACTGCTCTGCTTATCAGGTTTCTGTATTTCTCCCTGTCGTCTTCGTGAATTACTATCAGCGAATTGCCCACTTCTGCCGGGAATTCATTGACTTCATATCCAAACATCTGATATAGACCATCAGACCATACAAGTATATCTTCCTCTGGTTTTCTTACCCAGTGTCCCATCTTTGCTTTTTTCTCTGCCTGTTTCAGACTTTGTTCATTGTCTAAAAGTTTCTTTTCATTAAGTCTGATATTTGTAATATCCTCTCCTGATGATATTGTGCCTGTTACTTCATTCATTTCATTTCTTATAACTGAATTGTTCCACCTGATGATTCTTTTTTCACCGGATG
>JAFGIJ010000012.1 GCA_016929655.1 Clostridia bacterium | reverse complement strand
TTCGATGTAAATGTTCTTCTTTTCTTCATGCCTCCATTATATAACTTAAGAATCGGTTTTTACTGTCGAATCCATGGGTCCATTATACGATGCTCCCGGTAAGAATGAACTATGTAGGTGCATATAACTTCTTCAGGGATAAGACACTTTCTTTTCTTTTCAAACACATGGGGGTAATCTCCAAATACCAATATACAAAAGATATAATGTCAATAAAAAAGATGAAATACTGCATGGACAACAACCGTGTTGTTGCCTTGTTTCCGCATGGATGTCTCTCAAATGATGGAAAGCCCGGTGGTTATGCTGTTTTCGGTGTGTCCAAACTAGTCAAGTTTCTTGATGTTCCTGTTGTGTCAGCCAGGACGAATGGTGGTTATCTGACGAGACCGAGATGGTCTAAAAGGTCAAGGCATGGTGCAATGGAAACCAAGGTGTCATTGGCACTCACACTTGATGAAGTACGTCAGTTTACTCCCAGGCAGATTTATGACAGGTTAATTGAAAGAATATCTTATGATGACTACAGGTGGCAGAGGGAAAAAATGATTCCTTTCAAAGCTAAGAGACCTGCAGAAGGAGTTGAATTTGTCTTATATAAATGCCCAAAATGCAAAAGTGAATTCACCATGTACTCTGACAATGACATATTGAGCTGCAGTAAATGTAAAAATACTGTAGTAATGAATAAATACCTTATGTTCGAGCCTGAAGACTCAGAGACAGAGTTCTTCGATGGAATTGACAGGTGGTTTGATTTTCAAAGAGAATGCCTGATGAGTGAAACAGAGGACCCGGAATTTGAAATGACTGCCATGACAGAGCTGAGATACAACGAACCCGGATACTATGGTTATCAGTTTCAGGGGAGAGGCCTGCTCAGGATAACACGAGAAGCCATCACATATTCGGGAACAGTAAAGGATAAAAAAACCGAATTAATATATCTCATGAAGAACATAACAATGGTCCCATATGCGGCAGGAGAGTACATTGAGATAGCAGATGGTGACCACATCAGCAGATTTATATTCGATGATAAAATCAGAATGATGAAATGGGTCCTGGCCGTAAGGTTGATAAGGGACAGATATTACGAGGAAATAAAGCATTATGAAGAAACGAAGTGAACTGGTAAGCAAGCTTGCCTATGCAAGCGGTGACATTTACGGCGGAGGTGCCTTTCTTATAGTGGGCCTTCTGTTTCTGGTCTTTCTTACTAAAGTCGAGGGTCTGTCCGGAACATGGGCAGGGATAATAATCTTTACAGGCAAGGCCTGGGATGCAGTAACTGACCCGCTGATGGGTATCCTGTCTGACAGAACAAGGTCAAGGATGGGTAGAAGAAGACCCTATTTCCTCATTGGTTCAGTCATTGTTCTGGTATCATGGGTTATGCTATGGCACTCATTCGGCATAACCTCTGAAGCAATGAAGATAATATACTATATGTTTGCATTCATGTTCTTTTCAACAGCATTTACAATTGTTATGGTTCCATATAACGCAATACTTGCAGATATGACCACTGACTATAATAAAAGAAGCGCTTTCACCGGAACAAGGCTTAGCTTTTCCGCAGGAGCCGCAATAGTATGCGGAATAGTGCCGGGGATGATAACAGGCTCGTACCAGAACCAGCAGACCGGTTACCTGATAATGGGGATTGTCTTTGGTATTTTCTTCGGGATGTCGTGGATTTCTGTATTTTTTGGAACATGGGAAAATACCAGGAACATAGAGCAATCAGGTTTTTCTTTCAGAGAATGGTTTTCAGTTTTAAAGAACAGATCCTTTAGAAAATATGTACTTATATTTGTTTTTTCGCAGATGGCAATAGACATAACCATGGCAATTGCTGTTTTCTACCTTGGTGTTTCGCTTCAAAAGGATTACCTTTTTGTCCCCTCTATGGCTGCAATACTTGGTGTCCAGCTTATTTTCATAATGATCTTCTCTGCCATGGCCCAAAGGACAGGGAAAAAGCTGCCTGGGATTATTGCAGCATTTGTGTGGATTTTGGCCAACATAATGATTTTCACATTTACAGTTAAGACACCGGATATATTGATTATATCTGTCTGTGCACTGATAGGTATAGGAGCTGCGGGATGCAATATGGTGTCATGGTCTATACTTCCAGATATTTCAGATGTCGATGAGCTGATGACCGGGAAAAGGAGAGAGGGGTTGTATTCCGGTGTTTCAACATTCATTAGGAAGCTTTCCGGTGGAGTTGCTGTAGGCAGCATAGGATTTATGCTTGATATTGTCAGGTATGACGAAAGTGCTGTGATAGCAGGGAACACAGAACCAATCACATATTATGGAATAAAGCTGATATTTTGTCTATTGCCGGTGATTTTCCTTTTGGCTATGTTGGTTGTATTGAAGGGATACAGACTTGGGAAGAGTGAGTATTCTATTCTTCACAGCACACTTGAAACCATTAAAAAGGGAGACTTAAAAGATGAAATTTCCGCAGAGCATCTTTTAATATGTGAGCTTGTTTCAGGCATGAAGGCAAGTGAATTCCTTGCTTGTGAAAGAGTTCAGAAGGAACCGGTGGTATAATTAGGAATCAGAGTCAGTTTGGTTGGCTTGTAAATTGACAAAGATACCTTGAACCGATAGTATTTTACTTAGTAGTAACCTGGTGGCCTTCTGTATAAAGGGGAATTTATGAATGTAAAAATGGTAGCCGAAATTGCTTATAACATATCCTTGTTACTTGCACTATGCTCTCTTTTTGTAATATTCCCTTACAATCCTCTAAAAAACAATATCCTGAGAAAAATGACAACAGGTCTGATAGTAGGCATTATAGGCATCGGGGTAATGCTGAATCCCTTTACTTTATATGAAGGTCTTGTCTTTGACGCCAGGTCAATAATCCTTGTTGTATCAGGTATGTTCTTCGGTCTTGTGCCTACAATTATAGGTGGTATATCCCTGATAGTATTTAGAATTTATGAAGGAGGTGTAGGAGTTATTCCGGGAATAACTGTAATTTTATTTTCGGTTATAATCGGATTGTCCTGGAGATATTTCAGATTTAGTAAAGTAATTATAAAAAAGAAACAAAGAGTCATTGAGTTTTATATCATAGGGGTAATCACTCACATAGCCATGCTGGTTGCTATGCTCACTCTGCCATGGGAGACAGCAGTACTGACACTAAGGAACATCAGCATACCCGTTCTTGTCATTTATCCTGCTGGTACACTTTTAATCAGTTTGTTTCTATCCTATCAAATTGATATGTTTGATTTCAACAGGCGTTTGTCAGAAAGTGAAAACAAATATCGGGCAATGTTTGACAGCACACAAGTGGGTATTTGTAATACAGCACTGGATGGAAGTGTTTTGAATGCAAACCAGAGATTCTATGAAATCATAGGATATAGCCAGGAAGAATTAAAAACAATGACATTCGCAGATTTTACACATCCCGATGACATTGAAAAAAGCAAAGGTTATCTGTTGAA
>JAFGIJ010000011.1 GCA_016929655.1 Clostridia bacterium | reverse complement strand
CTGTTCTTGCCTTTTGAAACAAATCCATCAACATTTACAACCAATTCAGATTCTGAATCAACAATGGTAATATCGGCTGCTTTGCCTGCCAATATTCCGCCTGTATATTTTTTAAGTAATTTTGATGGATTGATACTCATCAGTTCAACCAGCTTTTTCATCTCTATATATCCTGGAGCAACCAAAAATGTAAATGCCAGTGAAAAGGCGGTCTCAAATCCTGAAATCCCATTGGATGCATATTGGAATTCCACATTTTTTTCATCCCTGTGGTGGGGAGCATGGTCAGTAGCTATGGCATCAATTGTTCCGTCCTTGATAGCCTTGATAATAGCCTGCCTGTCTGTTTCACCCCTGAGAGGTGGGTTAACCTTTGCATTTGTGTCAAAGCCTTCGACGGCATCTTCTGTGAGACTGAAATAATGAGGACATGTCTCACAGGTTACCTTTACTCCTCTTTTCTTTGCATCCCTGATTATCCTTGCAGAACCAGCAGTGCTTATATGAGCTATATGTACAGGAACTCCTGTATATTCACTGAGAAGTACATCTCTGGCTACTTGTATTTCTTCTGCAATTGATGGAATCCCCTTAAGGCCATAACTGGTTGACAGAAACCCTTCATTCATTGTTCCACCTTCAGCAAGTTTCATGTCTTCACAATGGGATATTACAAGCAAGCCAAAATCCTTTGAATATTCCATGGCCTTTCTCATGACATCACTGCTTTCGACAGGTTTCCCGTCATCAGAAACAGCAACCGCTCCGGCTTCCTTCATGAAACCCATCTCAGCAAGCTGGGAACCTTCAGAGCCCTTGGTTATACTGCCTATGGGATAAACTTTTGCAGAACCAACTTTTGCAGCTTTATCAACAATAAATTTAACCACTGAATCGTTATCAGTTATTGGTTTTGTGTTCGGCATGCATGCAACGGCAGTAAACCCTCCCCTTGCTGCAGCCTTTGTACCTGATTCAATGTCCTCCTTGTATTCATATCCGGGTTCCCTCAAATGACAGTGCATATCCACAAGACCAGGAATAATGAACTTGCCTGAAGCATCAATGATCCGGTCAGCACTTACATCAATATCAGCTGAAACTGATGTAATCAGCCCTTCATCTATCAGAATATCAAAATCGCCGTCAATGCCATTGGCAGGATCAATGATTCTCCCACCTTTAATTAATATCTTCATATCTTCCTCCTCTGGTAAATATGTAAAGCAAAGCCATTCTCACAGCCAGTCCGTTCTTAACCTGTTCATTTATTACACTGCTTTTTCCATCTATAATCGTACTGGTAAGCTCAGTACCCCTGTTTACCGGTCCCGGATGCATAAGCAATACATCTTCTTTTGCCAGTGCAAGTCTTTTGTCATCTATTCCATAGAATCTGGCATATTCACGAATGTCGGGGAACAGTGCACTTTGCTGACGTTCCTTTTGAATGCGAAGACCCATGACAACATCGGCACCTTCCAGTGCTTCTTCCAGTGATTTTGCTTTTATTGCTCCGGTTTGCTCTATATATGGTGGGATCAGTGTTGCAGGAGCCGTCAGATAAACTGAAGCACCAAGCTTGGTAAGTGCATAAATATTGCTTCTGGCTACCCTGCTGTGATATATGTCCCCGGCAATAGCTACCTTAAGGCCCTTGAAATCACCTTTCTTCTCAAATATAGTATATGCATCCAAAAGTGCCTGTGTCGGATGTTCATTCATTCCGTCACCTGCATTGATAACAGATGCATTTACATTATCAGCAAGCAGCTTGGGTGCTCCTGCACATGCGTGTCTGATTATTATTACATCGGTTCCCATCATATCAATGGTTTTACCTGTGTCCACAAGAGTTTCTCCTTTGGCAACACTGCTGGTTGAAACCGATATATTGGCGGCGGTTCCGCTCATATACTTTGCAGCCAGTTCAAAAGACATCCTTGTCCTTGTGCTGTTTTCATAGAATAAAGTAATTATTGTCTTGCCCTGCAGATGAGGGGATTTTTTACTTGGGGCGTTTATGAGAACTTTCATACCTGATGCCATATTCAAAATATATTTTATCTGTTCAGCATCCAGCTGCTTGATTCCAAGCAGATCCTTGCCGAAATGCATATCCTTCAATTCAACTGTCATTGTCTGTCACCTTCTCTCACGATATATACACCCTCGGTATCATCGAACTCCTGAACCTTTACCTCTATGAATTCTGATTTTGAAGTAGGCACATTCTTGCCTACATAATCAGCCCTGAATGGCAATTCACGATGTCCTCTGTCAATGAGAATGGCAAGCTGGATACTCGCAGGACGACCGGTGTCCATTATTGCATCAATGGCTGCCCGGACAGTTCTGCCGGTGTAAAGAACATCATCCACAAGAACTATGTTCTTACCGTTTACAGAAAAGGGAATATTGGTTCCGTTGACAACAGGATGTTCATTCAAGAATGAAAGATCATCCCGGTAAAAAGTGATATCCAAAAAACCAATTTCAGGTTTTATCCCCTCTACTTCCTCAATTTTTTCAGCAATTCTTTCGGAAAGAGGAACTCCCCTTCTCTGGATTCCTATTATGGCCAGGTTGTCCACACCTTTGTTTTTCTCGACAATTTCGTGGCTTATCCTGGTCAAGGCTCTTCTAATGGCATCGCCGTCCATTATTTCTGATAGATTTTTCAAAAAAAGCACCTCCAATACTTCTATTGGTGAGTGCATTGCATGAAAGCCGGGACTAACCCGTATGACTGTTGTTTCAATAAAAAACCTGCGCCTTATACGCAGGAAGAAACAGCAGAATCTGTACTTTTCTTCCTTGCAAGCCTCACCGGACTTCTTTAAAGGAATTATTGAATAAATAATATCATAGATGCATTTAGTGTGCAATTAAATTTATTGATTGATAGTGCAAGATGGTTGGAGTACCGGATGTTACCAGAGAATCACCCTGAATAACAACCTCATTTCAATGATATTTTTACAATCTTATATTTATGAATCTCCCGTACAAAGCACTTTAGTAGCTCCTTCATCCATTATATTGAATTGAGTCATGTCATAGTAGCTTCTGCATTATTTATTTTTTCTGAATTTAATTATGCAAAAAGCCTCAGACTTTTTCAATGAGCGAATTTACGCCATTATATGGAGTTAATCAAAGAAATCTCACCAGCTATAAAGGAGCGGTCTATTCCGCTCCTTTATTATAGAAGCATTATTATCAGAACATATCTGCGTTCATAACTTTGTTCCAGGCCTTTACAAAGTCATTTACGAATTTTTCACCTGCGTCATCAGCTGCATACACCTCTGCCAGTGCTCT
>JAFGIJ010000002.1 GCA_016929655.1 Clostridia bacterium | reverse complement strand
GCTTATACATTACCCAAAATAATGTGGCTCAGGGAAAACAAACCTGGGATATATGAAAATACCTATAAATTCCTTACTGCCCATGACTATATAATTTTTCAGTTGAGTGGAAATTATGTAACGGAGGATAGTATTGCTGCGGGGACAATGGCTTATGATATAACCAAAAAGAGATGGGATCCGGACATACTTGAATATGCCGGAGTCTCATTGGATAAGATGCCCGAAGTATACCAATCCGGAACAGCTGTGGGATATCTGACAGCAGAAAACAGCCTGAAAATGGGTCTTCCGGAAGGTGTTTTGATTTCAACGGGGGGACAGGACCAGAAATGTGCAGCTTTGGGGGCGGGTTTATCATCTGACTGCGTCACGGTTTCCCTTGGAACTTCATGTGCAATAACAGCGCTCTTTGATGAGCCGGTTTTTTTGGATGATATGAGCCTTCCTTGTTTTCCATACGTTGACGGGAAAAGCTGGGTTCTGGAAGGATTTGGTTCAACTGCAGGAGCATCTGTCAAATGGTTCAGAGACAATATGGGCGGCAGAAGATCATACATGGAAATCGACGACAGTATTGCATTGCTTTATGATACAGATAAACTGCCGGACAATGTAATTTTCTTTCCATATCTAGGTGGGACGGCTTCCCCTGAATGGTATGATGCAAAAGGCGGAGGATTTCTTGGGATTACCCTGGATACAAGTAATAGTCAGATGGCAGCAGCTGTACTTGAAAGTGTAGCATTTAATATTAAAGCCAATTTGGATAAAATGGAGTCACTTGGAAAATCCTTCACTTCAATATCTGTTTTCGGCGGTGGTGCATCAAGTGAAATATGGCTTAGGATAATATCAGATGTAACAGGCAGGGAAGTCAGGTTACCATATCTTGAAGAGTGTGCATGCCTCGGAGCTGCAATTATGTGTTCTCGGGCACTTGGTCCGGCACATTCTCCGGAATCTGTTGTCAAGTGGATATTTTATCCGGATCTGAAAAAAACAAAGAGATATGAAACTAAATATAGAGAATATAAGAAGCTTGAAAATAAAATATTTGGTGGTGTGTGATGAAAACCGGATTTCTGGCAGTAGGACATGGTGATTATGTAAGTGAAATGGCCCGGGCAAAGACATTGGAGGCAGTCAGGGCTTTAGTTGATGCAGGAATTGATATTGTTTATGATGGGAAAATCCATACGGACATTCATGAAGCGGGAAAAGCTTCATCTGAACTCTTGAAGGGAAGAACAAGCAGTGTAATAATTTTTCCTGCAACCTGGGTGGAATGTCCTGTAGTTATGGCTGCGGTTACTGAAATAGAACATATTCCATTTGCTTTATGGGGCATGGGCATGTTTGACCATGAGGGTAAAAGGGAGTCGACTGGTTCTTTCGTTTCCCTTGCTATGCTAACCGGTGCATTTAAAAAAATGGAATATAATCATGAAACATTTACAGGTAATCCAGATAATTCCAGGACCATATCCAATATCAAAATTTTTACAAGTGCTGCATCAGCGCGCTACAGATTGAAAAGAAGCCTGATCGGCCTTGTAGGATACAGTTCCATGGGAATATATACGGGTATGTTTGATGCTCCGATGCTAAGAAAAAAGATTGGCCCGGAGGTTCTGCAAACCGACTCGTATACCATTGTCAATATGATGGATAAAGTTACCCCCGGGGAAATCTCCAAAGCTAAATCAGTTCTCCTGGAAAAGGCAGCAATTCATTCTGAAGTAACAGACGAGTCATTGGAAAAATCACTGAGGATGTATTGTGCATTGAAAAAATGGAGTGAAGGTTTTGATGCAATAAATGTTAAGTGCCAGTATGAATTTTCAAAGGAGCTTGGAATGACGGCATGTGTGCCGCTTTCCATGCTTGCCGGGGAAGGAGTGGTAACATCATGTGAAGGAGACATACCTTGCAGTGTTTCAATGCTTGCCTTGAAATATCTTTCAGGGGGAATTCCGGCATATGGTGATGCCCTGGATGTTGACAGTGAAGGCTTTGTGAAGTTTTCTCCCTGTGGGATGATACCCTATGAACTCGGTTCCGGTGAGAAGATTGTCAGGAATTTCATGCCCGGTTACGGTTTTGAAGGCATCCAGAACAGCTTTGTTTTCAAGGGGGGAACCATCACATACCTGAGGATAGCAGAGGATATGGATGGGTATCATTTCATATATGGGAAAGGCACCGGGATGCCGACAGAACTAAGGCAGGGCTATATGCCTGCACTTGATGTGAGGCTTGATATACCGGCGGAGGACTTCATCAGGAATCTCTCTGGTCAGCATTATGCCTTTTGTTACGGGGACTGTACTGATGAAATTAGGATGCTGGAGAAAATATATGGATGTAAATAAAATGGGGAACAAAGTATTTCAAAGCAGTTAAGTGAAATAGACATCACGGCATGAAGGCTTCAATACGTTTACTAACGGTGCTTTTACCCAAATGGGAACTAAAATAAAGACAGCGGATTGCTCCGCTGTCTCCATCCCGCTTCAGGCCGGGACCACCTCTCTATTCAATTTTACCAAATCGAATCACCTCCTTTATGAAGATTTCCGTGCACGTCATATATTGATTATATACCTGCCGGGAGGGATTCAAACATATTAAACACCTATACTTGTTTTATGCCTGCAATGTAATCCTTGTACTGAGGAAGCCACTCAGCCTGGGCAACAAGCATTTCGTCCGTCAGTTTCCAGACTTCAGGGGGGTTCAAAACTGCACCGGCAAGTGGATCCATGAGCATTGCCTGTTTCAATGACAATACATCTCCGTAAACTGCTGCCCTTACAGCCAACCTCTGTACATCGATGCTCTGCTGGCATACTGCAGCACAGCCAAGTGGAAGGTCTCCTACTATAGGTATGTTGATTCCATTTGCATCAATATAGCCAGGAACTTCGACAATGGCATCCTCGGGTAAATTTGTTATGCACCCACCATTTCTGACATTGAAATGGCCTCTGTAAATTCTTCCGGTTTCAAGACCCTCGATTATGAACGACCCATGTTCATGGCTGCGGGTTTCATATAAATATTTATTCGGCTCATCCTTCATCATCTGAGGGAAATCCGTATCATATGAGTTCTTTCGTTCCTTGCACTGCCTCAGATAACCTCCGGGCTCACCATCAATCCAGACCCCAAGTTCAATCCAATCCATGATTTCTTCAGGTCTCTTACGGTACCAGGCAACATATTCACTGAGGTGCCCATTGGACTCTGTACTGAAATAGCCGAAGCGTTCCATCATATCTATACGTACTTTTTCTGTCCTGGAATATTTTTCATGTTTTTTCAATGCATCCAGAAGAAGGGGATTCATATCTTTTCCCTTGTGTTTGATGCTGATGTACCAGGTCTGATGGTTTATGCCTGCACAGATTATGTCAACTTCTTCCTTGGGAAGACCAAGTGCATCAGCAATGAGCCCATGGCCGCCTTGCACACCATGGCAAAGCCCGACAGTGTTGACACCTCCGAATTGGTTCGCTGCCCAGGTCATCATTGCATTCGGATTGGCATAGTTCAGCATAAGTGCTTTAGGGGATGACACATCTTTGATGTCCTTGCACAGATCAAGCATGAATGCTACACCTCTTTGGCCATACATTATTCCACCGGCACAAAGGGTATCACCGACACACTGGTTAACACCGTATTTCATGGGGATTTCAACATCTGTTTCAAAGGCTTCCAGGCCCCCGATTCTTACAGTGTTTATAATATAATCTGCATCCTTCAGTGCTTCCCTGCGGTCAAGTGTTGTTAAAATTTTCAGATTCAGACCATTTTCAGCAATATCACGACGACATAGCTGTGCAACCATATCAAGATTGCTCTCATCGATATCCATGAACCGGATATCGATATCCCGAAGTTCAGGAACACTCAGAATATCTGTAAGCAAACGCCTCGTAAATCCAATGCTGCCGGCTCCTATAAAAGCTATTTTAATTGCCATTTGTGTACCCCCGTATATTTGCTGCAACCATTGTATCCCTGTAATATCTGCATTTCAACCAATCTGTCAAAAATCCAATACTTTTACCCCTAATAATTACGACAGACGTAAATATTTACGTCTGTCGTAATTATTAGGCATGGATTCAAGGGTGTTTGAATTGCAAAGAGTAAGTCTGAAAGTTATAATGATATGTGAGAAGCAAGATTCAGGTGGCTTCAGATCAAATATATGATCAGGCATCCAAACCAAAATCAAGTAAAGGATTTTATATGGAAAACAACAGAATCAACATGTTTCAGGCAGGAATTATATTCAGCGTATCTGTAGTATTGTTCATTATATATTCGGTAATAGGGACTCTGTTCATATCGGATTTTTATTTATCCGGAATTATTGGAGAAGTACTCCCGATATTATTGCCTTCACTTATTGGAATTGCTATTTTCAAAAAGAATATAAAAGCATCTCTGAAACTCAACGGATTCAGGATATCAGATGCGATATTGGTCATTATAATCACCCTGTGCTATATGCCGTTGAATCTTGCTGTAAATGCATTGAATATGTGGCTGGTTAAGGTCATATTCGGGCAGAACCTAAATGTTGAAATTCCCATTGCCCAAACCGGTGGAGAGCTTGTCATAAGCATACTTGTAATAGGGGTGACAGCTGCTGTCTGCGAAGAGGTTCTGTTCCGCGGAATCCTTCAAGGAAGCATGGAAAAGCTGGGCAAAGCAGGAATGTTCATAATCGTATCAGTGCTGTTTGCTGCCTTCCATTTCAATATCGAGCACTTCCTTGGTGTTTTTGTTTTATCATTGTTGATTGGTTTCATAGTTTACAGAACCAACTCGCTTTACATGGGGATGCTTGCACACTTTACAAATAACACCGCTGCAGTTGTGATATCATTCTTTGCAAATAAGATTCCTGAAGACCTGGTTGATCAGAGCCTGGTGTCAGTGGAAGGAATCCCGGAAATTGTGGAATATGGAATTCTGGGAATCATAGTTGTTTTCTTTTCAATAATTGCAGGGGTACTGATCTATGCATTATATAAAAACACTGAAGGCAGAAAGACAAAACTAGAAATATCATCGAAGATGGAGTCACGCGAAATAGTATCATTTGTTCCAGGATTAATTGTAATGGCGGGGATGTTCCTGTTTACAATTACGCTGTATATAACATATATGTTTCCTGTTTTCTAAAGCTTGGAAATATACCACTTGCAGGTGGCGACCTCATACTTCATTTCATATACAGTTTCAATGTTATTTATAAGGCTCTGTACTGTATAAACCAGCATTCGATTGCCTGCAATTTTCTGTTCGTCACGTTTTAAGACACGATCAATCTTTACAACAGAGTGACCGCCCCTTTCATCAGGCAGCCTGAATTTAAGGGGAGAGATCCTTCCTTCACGCGTACTTACACATATCATATCAACATTTTTCATTAAAAGCTTCATACAAGTTCCTCTGTACATTCAATTATACCGAACATATGTTCGGTTGTAAAGCCTGATAAAAGGTAATAATGCAAACCTATCGAGTAAACACCCGAGGGGTGTTTACTCGATAGGTTTGGTGAAACCAAGGGAGTGCATGATATAATTCATGTAATGACATACGGGGGTATACTATGGAAAAGAATTTTGTTCAGCTTCACAGGGATGTTTGTTTCAAGCCGGATAATAAAAAAATAATCTGGCAACCGAGGATAGGATGCTGGATCAGTGACCATATCAGCAGAGACGGCAAATTACCGGAACCCTATTCGGGTATGTCTAAGCCTGAGCTCTACCGGGCCTTGGGATGTTCAGCAAGAATATATGAGTACAACGACTGCTTTGTGAGAACCGAGGATCCACGTGTTTCCATATCCGTTGAGGAAATTGAAGCTGGCAGGGAACTCCACACCATCAGTTCCCCAGTTGGCAAAATAACCTGCATAATGAGAAGAAACTCTTCCAATGTAGGTAAGTACTATGAAAAATGGTGGGTAAATGATGAAGATGAGCTTAAAATACTGGAATGGATTGACAGCAGGGCTCATTGGACCTTTGACCGCAGCAAATTCGATGAACTCACTGCTGAATGGAATGGGCTTGGAGCACCCTGCATGTATATGCCAAGAATCGGTATACAGCATCTTTTCATAAGACAGATGGGGTTTATGAATACTGCGTACGCATTGGCAGACTATCCGGCCTTGATTAGGAAGTATTGTGATGCACTTGAAGAAAACCAGGAAAGTCTGATAGAAGTTATAAATTCTTCACCTGTTGACATCATCAACTACGGTGACAACCTTCATGACGGTTATCTTCCTCCTGAGGTTTTTGAGGAATATGTTCTTCCGGCATACAGAAGGAGGGGAGAGCTTCTCCATAAGGCAGGCAAATTCACATACAGCCATTGGGATGGCGATGTAAAAAGAATTCTTCAGTATGCACAAGAGTGCGAACTTGATGGGATAGAAGCAGTGACACCGGTCCCTCAGGGTGATGTTACACTGCAAGAAGCAAAGGAAGCCATGGGTGACATGTTCATGATTGACTGCATAGCGGCAATTCTGTTCGACGAAAGGTATTCTGAAGAAGAACTCCTTGATCAGGCAAGGGAGGTCATCGATCTTTTTGCCCCAAGACTCATTCTTGGCATATCCGATGAAATTTCATCGACCGGTAACATAGAAAGGGTTAAGCTGATTGGTAAGCTGGTGGATGAATACAACGAAAAAGTATAATTGGAGGACCGGACAAATCTCACACCCATGAGTTAAGAAAACTTAACACAAACTTTGTGGAAATTATATTGCCAATCAGATAGAATCGAAGTGGGAAAGATTGGTTTCGGGTTATGAAAAAGAAAAGTATTATTCCGCCGGCAATTATTGAAAAGACTAGGGAATATGTCTATTCCCTGGCATATAGTGCGGCTGACTCAAATTTTGAAGTAAATCATTTAAAGGAAGTTGAAAAAAACATAAAAAAGCTTTCAGCAGAAAGGGAACTGGACGGGAATACCGCAGTTCTTATTGCTTTGCTTCACGACATAGGAAGGACAAAGTTCGGCATATATGGAAAAGGACATGCCTCCGCAGGTGCTGAAGAAACCATGGAATTCCTTGATGGAATAGGTATGGAAAGAAGAACATGCAAAAGGATTGCAAGGGCAGTTTCAAACCACAGCAAGAAGATGATGATACATGACAGTTATTCCGAGCTGATAAAGGATGCAGATTCCATGACAAGGTACAAAGAAGGAGAAGCGGGAGATGAAAAAGACCGGGTGTATCTAAGGAGCAGATATGCATTTTCAGGCAAACTTACCATAATGCACAACCACGATGCAGATATTGCAAAAACAATGATTGAGAAAGCCATAGATATAAAAGGATGTTTGGAGAAGCTGATTGAAGAAGGGGCTTCGGTTGCTCTTGTTCATCAGATACGAATCAAAATCAGAGCACTCAGGTCATTGATATGGTATATCAGGAAAGATGTCAAAAAAAACATGCGGGTAACTATGGAAATCATGGATGAAGAGCTCAAAGGTATTTTCAGGGATTACAGCAAAGCCAGGAAGCTGCATGTTCTGAGGAAAAGAATCATAGAAGTGAATTCATCAGAAGAATTATCAGGACACCTTAAAAAGTTGAGAAGCAGGGAACATCTGAGCATCGAAAGGAAAGCACTGAAAAAGCACATTGATTTAATTAATGATATTTCCGAACGACTGAATGTTATTCAACCTTCATTGAGTTCTGTTGATTTTCAAAAAAGCACAGAGAGAATGAGGTTTTCCCAAAGTATAAGAAAAGTAAAACCGGATGACATAAAATCCCTTCACAAGCTCAGGGTGCTTTGCAAAAAACTTATATATCTGAATGAAATGAGTATAATCAGGTTTTCCGATGAAGGGGTTCCTGATGTCCTGTGCAATCTCAATGGTCTGATAGGTTTCCTGAATGACAATAAAGAAAATGTAGCAATGATAAAAAAAATTAGAAAAAATGAACCGATGCTGGTAAGAGCATCCCTATATGAAGAGCTTATGAGAAAATTTCATGATAGCAATGAAACCCTGGGACTGATAAATGAAAAACTCTTTCTTCTTAACATCATGTTCTGATTATTCAGAATCTTTGTACTCATTTATAAAATCAATGACAAGCTGTTTTATTTCTATCATAAGTTCTCTGGTTTTTTCGATTTTATCATCATGGGTGCCGGAAAAATCCTCAGGGTTTTCCAAATTCCAGTGGAGGCGTTTTACGATACCCGGAAAAACGGGACAATCCTTTTCCCTGGCACGATCACAGACGGTTATTACAAAACTGTAAAGACGGTTTTCCTTATATAAATCAAAGACACTCTGAGTCTTTTTATTGCTGAGATCAACTCCTTCTTCCTTCATGACCTCCAGGACCAGAGGATTGATGGATGATGGTATAAAACCGCAGCTTTCTGCTTCGAAGAACTCACCACCCAATTTTCTCAGAAATTCTTCAGCCATTTGACTTCTTGCTGAATTGTGTACACATACGAATAAAACTTTCTTTTTCATAGTAACCCTTCCCGGAATATTAATATGTAAATTTTACCCAGGGTTTACAATTTCTTAAAGGTAGATTGTGTTAAATTTTGCGCCGGTGATGTCAGGTATTGTGATTTTATAATCATGCATATGGGTATCATTCAAATAGATAGAAAGAGAAGGAATGAGAAATGAAAATATCTGATATAACGGGAATTTTTAGTAGAAGACAACTTGAATTCATTTCAGCAATTAATGTTAATGAAGATTACTGGGTGATATCACTGAAACCGAAAAAAGACCTGCATTGGAATGCAGGTGAGCATGGTATTTTTACAATGCCCGGCAAAAGGATGAAGGGAAGAGGTTGGAGGGTATTCAGTATTGCATCCATACCTGAAGAAGAAACAGTAATGATCGGAACACGCACCGGTGAAAAGACAAGTGAGTTCAAGAAGATTTTACTTGGAATGAAGCCCGGGGAAACAGTAAATCTGAGGGGGCCCTTTGGTTGGTATAAACTTCATAAGGATGTAAAGCAGATTGTTTTGGCGGCTACCGGTGTGGGAATAACACCGAACCGTGCAATTGCAATGGAGTTAAAAAAGCATCCCCAAATAAATGCAGAACTGGTTCACTCAGGCAAATACCATCTTTTCAAGGAAGATTTTGTAAAAATCACAGAAGAAATAAGTAACCTGAAACTACACTATACAGTTGATAGGGAAGCTACAGCAAATACATTGAATAGACTTGCTGTAAAGTATGGTAACAATGCCTATTATTATGTATCCGGAAGTATAAAGTCCATATTGTCAATGAAAAAGCTCCTTAAAAGAGCCGGGGTCAAAGGGACAAAAATTATAAATGACCCATTTCTGGGGTATTGAGCCGAATATCCCTTCAAAAACTAACTTTCTGAAAATCTATGACATATTGCACAATTGAAATTAACTAATGAATAAAGGCATACTGTAGAAGGGAAAAAAGCAAAGAAAACCCGGGCATCAATATTGATTGCCCGGGTCATTTTCAACCGTTTAAATCAGATGTACAGTTTGGACATTTTGTCGCTTCAATGCTGATTTCAGTAATACAATAAGGACATTTCTTTGTGGTCGGAGCTGCAGGAGCAGGTTCTTCTTTTTTCTTTGCCTTTTCAAAAAGCTTGATTACAAGGAATATTGAAAAAGAAATTATCAGGAAGTTTATAATCGTGTTTATAAACAACCCGTAATTCAGTGTAGCGGCTCCTGCCTCCTGCGCTTCAACAAGGGTATTGTATGAACCGGGTCCCAATACTATGAACAGGTTGGAGAAATCTGTTCCACCCAGTAGTTTTCCTACCAGCGGCATGATGATATCATTTACCAGTGATTTAACTATGAGGCCAAAAGCACCACCAATGATAACTGCTACAGCCAAATCAATTACATTGCCTTTAATAGCAAATTTCTTAAAATCTTTCCACATATTATTATCCTCCCAAATTTATACCTTAATATTCCCTATTATAAAGAAAACAAACAAAAATATCAGTATAAAATAGATAATTTAGTAGTTATATTAATGTCGGAAATGTTGAATCTAATAAATGATATCGAATATACTGGAACCGGAAATATACTTCATGATAAAATTCTTGAAGGGATTAATGAAACGTGAGACCCCTTCAGAGAGAACTATTGGAAAAGACAACCCTGGCGCACAGATGCCCATCATGCCATCCCACGGATAGTGTGCTCGGGTGGTAAATATAATATTGGCCAATGATCCCAAGGATGATTGGTCAAAAAAAGCCAAAGATCCCAAGGATGATTGGTCAAAAAAAGCCAAAGATCCCAAGGATGATTGGTCAAAAAAAGCCAAAGATCCCAAGGATGATTGGTTGGATAAATTGATTAGGAAAGGATAAATATGGATATTAGGACATCATCGGAGAAGGTAAACAAGGCAATTGCTATAGCAATGGAGGATATTAGGATCAATATCAAGGAGTACAAGGGTGGTCTGCTTGAGGAAAAAAGACAGGTGATGATGGCCGGTGCGGATTATGACAGGCCATGGACCAGGGATGCATCCATAAATACATATAATTTCATTGCTGCCCATGACCGTGAGATTGCACGTAACACGCTTGTATCTGTAGTTGAGAAGGTTGGAGATAAGTTATTTATAGGGGGACAGTACTGGGATTGTGTAATCTGGGCAATGGGTGCAGAAAGATATCTGCAAATACATGAAGATCCCGAATTTCTCAGAATAGCCGTCGATGCTGTGTCCAACACAATAGAAAAAATGGAAAGGGATGAGTTCAGCCCGGATTATGGTCTATTCAGGGGAGCTGCAGTCTATGGTGACGGTGTTTCAGCATACCCGGAGGTCTATGGTGTTTCCGGCAGTGACGGTTGCATCCTCGGATGGCCTGCTGCCAATGGTGAACGGGCAGCAAAAATAGGTTATGGCATTCCAATGCATGTTCTTTCTACAAACTGTGTTTATTACAATGCATATATGATGGTATACAGGCTTACCGGTAAAAAGGATTTCCTTGAAAAGGCAAAGCTGCTCAGCAAATCCATACTGACAAATTTCTATCATGAAGGAAGGGTCAGATACATAACCGGTCCTCTTGGCAATCATGATGAACAGGAGGGTCTGGGCATATCATTTGGCCGGATGTTTGACATTCTGCCGGACCAGGTACTTGATGACATAAGGACCACAGCCCACGGCATTACATGCGTTGACAGTACATATGACAGATACAAACAGGGTAATGATCTGGGGCGCCACAGCGGGACAATATGGTCATTCATCAACTCATTCTATGCAAACGAAGCACTTAGGGTGGGAAAGAAGGACACATTTATCAGTGAATTCAATATGCTGACTGAGAAAGCTATCAGGGACGGACAGTTCTACGAGATATATCATCCAATAACCGGTATGCCATATGGGGGCATCCAGGAACCCGTTAGAAACGGGGAATACAGCAGGCTGAAATCCTGCGAGCATCAGCTATGGAGTGCCACGGGTTATCTTTCCATGATATTGAATGGTATTGCAGGCTTTTCCGGGAAACTGGAATTCAATCCTGTTGAAGTACCCGGAATTGAATTCATTGATATCAAGGGATTCAAATGCAGAAAGGGTTCGTTGGATGGCAGACTGAATATTGTTATATAATATACGCAGGGTTATCCAACAGGAGGTAGTATGAAAATTAAATGGATAGTATCGATGCTGGTCATGGTAATCCTTTTATTGACATCATGTGCTACTTCTTCTGATTCAACAAAATCTGATATGCCATCACCTACATCGACAAAGGAATTGTCTGAAGCAGAAAAACAAGCTGCAGAGTATGAAAGAATTGCGCAGGAAGCAATTGACAATGAACATGAACATGTTTGGGTGTTCAGTGGATATCAGGAAATACATCCCCACTCTGCAGAATATAAATGTGAATGCGGTGCAGTCAGGGTTGTTGCCCATGAGACGGCAGATTTCAAAATGACCATAGTTGGGACATCACCTGAACACCCGCACTATATGCTGGAAGAATGCAGCATATGCCATGAACGATTTCCCAATGAAAATCTTCCGACTGAACTGGTGTGGTATATATCAGGATATACAGAATCACATCCCCATTATGCAATTTTGAAATGTTCCAGGTGTGAAGTTACGAAGACAGACAAGGGAATTACTGCAGAAAGTATGGGCGTCAGCAGATTGATTACAGAGGAATCGACAGCCGAACACCCGCATTATCTTATTGTTAAATGTGACTACCCGGGATGTGACCATACATACATAGAGAAGAATGCAACCGAAAAATGGGAGCTTCTTACAGATTCTGATAACTACAGCAGCCTGCATCCACACCATCTGGTAGGAACATGTTCCCATGATGGCTGCTCCTATTCAGAACTCATGGAAGAGACGGCAGACTGGCAATGGAAAGACGGGGTGTGCAGCATCTGTGGTACCGCAAGGGATGTCAGATATATCAAGGATGATGTATCAACGAGGGTGACAGGCCTTGTGGATATGGGCTTCGAAGGTGTTTTGCAGATTCCATCTTTGATCGAAGGACTTCCGGTAACACATATAGAACCCAACTCCTTTTCAGATGGAACAGGAATCAGGGAAATATATATTCCTGAGTCGGTAATATTCATCGGCAGTCATGCATTTGTTGGATGCATGAACCTGGAGGTTCTGCATTTTGAATCATTGGTAGCACCGACCATTTCACCGGATTCATTGATAGGTTTGAGGCCTGAACTCAGGATATTTGTGCCGATGGATTCATTCGGATATGATTTGCCCGAGTGGCAGATGTACAATATAACTTACAACGAGCTACCATAGCTGAGGAGGAATCGATGATTTACAACCAATGGTACGCAGTGCTGCCGTCGAAGGCGGTGAAAAAGGGAAAAATACTTGCTGTGAAAAGACTAGGCATGGAACTTGCATTCTTCAGGACAGAAGAGGGTGAAGCGGGATGCGTTGTTGACCAATGTACCCACAGGGGAGCAGCCCTTAGCAAAGGAAAGATTGTAGATGGTTGTGTGCAATGTCCATTTCATGGATTGAGGTTTGATGAGTCTGGAAAATGCAGACTGGTACCTGCGATAGGCATTGCAACAAAGGATGATATATCAAGGTATAATGTTAAAAGTTACCCGGTCAGGGAAAAGAATGACATAATCTATATATGGTTTGGTGATGAAGATAAAGTCACAGAAAACATTCCATTCTTTGATGACCAGATTGATGACGGATATTCATGGAGTGAAATCCAGGATCATTGGAATTCCCATTATTCCAGATGCATTGAAAACCAGTTGGATGTGGTTCACCTTCCATTCGTTCATTACAATACAATAGGAAAAGGCAATAAAACCCTTGTCAACGGTCCCAGGGTCATTGTAGAAAATGATACGATAGTTACAAGTGCAAACAACGAATTTGACGTGGGTCAGACTCCCAAAAAAGCAGAGGACTGTACAATCAACCCGACTTATCTTAAATTTATCTTTCCAAACCTCTGGATGAACCATATAAGTGAAAAAATAAAGGTTATGATATATTTTGCTCCGGTTGACGATGAAAACACAGTGTTGAATATAAGGTTTTATTGCAAATTGTCAAAGTTCAGACCGTTCAATACCTTGGTTGCATTTTCTGGTAAATTCGGGAACAGAACCATTGAAAGGCAGGACAAGAGGGTAGTAATAACCCAAAAACCGAAGGCTTCATCATTGAAATCTAATGAAAAACTTGTGCCCGGTGACAGGCCTATTGTTGAATACAGGAGAATAAGGAACAGATTGAAGAAAGAAAACAATCCACAATGATAAGAATAGGTTATGCCTGTCTGGCTCTTGCAGTTCCTGACACAGGTTTCAAAAGCTGCATCATGAAAAATGCAACGGATGAAAAACTTAGGGAGCTGATAGAACACAACTTGAAATCCCTTGAAAACCTGGTGGATTATAACATCAGGAACAACGTAATGCTCTTTAGAATAAGCTCAGATATAGTTCCCTTCGGGTCCAGCCCTGTAAACAAACTTGAATGGTGGAACATCTTCGAGGAGGATTTCAACAGAATAAAATGCAAGATCCAAAAATCAGGCATGCGTATATCAATGCATCCCGGTCAATATACTGTTTTGAATTCCCCTTATGATGGAATTGTGGACAGGGCAGTGGAAGACCTGGTATATCACAGCAGATTCATGAATTGTCTTGGTGCAAACACTGAAAATAAAATCATACTTCACCTTGGTGGTGTTTACGGAGAGCCTGCCAAGGCAAAAGAAAGATTTGCAGAAAATTATAGAAAACTTCCTGATGATATCAAGGGAAAACTAGTGCTAGAAAACGATGACCGCTCATATACAATATGCGATATTCTGGAAACAGCAACAGGGCTTGATATTCCTGTGGTTTATGATAATTTGCATAATAGGGTAAAAGGCTGCAGGAGTAATGAGGATTTACAATGGATTTCTGAGTGCAGAGGTACATGGAGAAAGAAGGACGGGCGTCAGAAGATTCACTATTCCCAGCAGAATCCTGATAAGCAACAAGGAGCCCATACAAATACAATCGGAATAGATGAATTCATGGAATTTCACAGGTCTCTGGGAAACATTGAGCTGGACATTATGCTTGAAGTAAAGGATAAGAATATATCTGCAGTAAAATGTATCAACAGCATTTCTGACAGCGGTTCCAAAGGATTTCTTCAAAGGGACTGGGCAAGATATAAATACCTGATCATGGAAAAATCACAGGAAGAGTATAAAGCAGCAGGAAAACTATTCGGTGAAAATGAATTTCCCGCCATTGAGTTTTACAGGCTTGCAGAAAAGAGTTTTGGAATTGAAACCCAAAAAGGGGAAGCTGTGAATGCAGCTGAACATGTCTGGGGCTATTTCAAGAATATTGCAACAGAATCAGAGAAAAAGAAATTCTTCAGAGTTCTGGAAAATTACACAAAAGACAGGGGAAGCCTTTCATCAGTTAAGAAAACGCTTTATAACCTTGCATATAAATATGACTCCAACTATTTGCTGGAGTCATATTATTTCATTGATTAGATAATGATATCAATGACAGTCATCACTGTGTTCATGTTCATGACATACTGAGCCGGTTGATTCAAGTTCACCTGCAAGATACTTCTTTGCAGCTTCCTTGACATCACCCGCAGGTCCTATTACAACTTCAATGTTATGTTCATTGAATATAGACACTGCAGCTCCACCCATGCCGCCGGATATAATGACGTTGATTCCAAGATCATTCAGGAAATTTGGCAAAAACCCGGGTTTGTGGCCTGGATTTGGAACAGCTTTGCCGGAAGCGATTTTACCATCACATTCTTCAAAGATGTAAAACTCCTCACAGTGCCCGAAATGGGCTGCAACATTCTGATCTATGCTTGCTACGGCTATTTTCATTTTGATTCCTCCAATTCAATTAATTTTTTTGTAAGTTCATTGAAATAATCGGTCTGTACCTTTTCAATTTCACCTGAGTCGCAGGCTTCTGCTATTACTGTGCTGACGGGCATCCTGGCAAGGACATCCAGACCATGGGATTTTGCTGCTTCATCTGTATGGCTTTTCCCGAAGAGCTCTATTTTTTTCCCGCAGTCCGGGCATTCGATATATGACATGTTTTCAACAAGACCGATTATAGGTATATGCATAAGGTTTGCCATTTTGACAGCCTTTGAAACTATCATTGAAACCAATTCCTGAGGTGAGGTAACAACAATGATTCCATCAACTTTCAATGACTGGAATACAGTCAGTGATACATCACCTGTTCCCGGAGGCATGTCTATGAACATAAAGTCAATGTCTTTCCATACCACATCCGACCAGAATTGTTTTACCGTTCCACCGATCAATGGACCGCGCCATACAACCGGGTCTGTTTCATTTTCCAAAAGCAGGTTAATGGACATGATTTCTATACCTGTACTGCTTTTAGCCGGGATAAGTCCAAGCTCATTACCAAAGACTTTTTCTTTTATACCAAATGCCTTTGGTATTGATGGTCCTGTTATATCTGCATCAAGAACAGCAACATTATATCCCTCTGTTCTCATTTTTGCAGCCATTAAGGAAGTTACCAGGGATTTTCCAACCCCGCCCTTTCCACTCATGACAGCTATAACATTCCTGACTGTGCTTAGTTCATGCAGCTTGGCTGTAAAATCAGTTTGCTCGGAAGTTCTTTCATTGCAGTTTTCACTGCATGAACTGCAATTATTGTCGCAATTTTCACTCATTCTATGTTCTCCTTGATTCTTTTGTTTATTAGTCCAAAAGTATTATAATACAACTCCTTCAATTTTGCAGAAGCCGGGCAATCAAAATCTGTAATATTGATTCCATTGTTCAATGCAACTGATACAGTGGGATCATAGGGTATTTTACCGACAACCGGAATGTTCATATCCCTGCATATCATTTCAATTTGTTCAGTATTTTTTGTGTTTATATCCGATTTGTTTATACACACAATAATTTCAGGATAAAAACCACGGGCTGTATCAATGATCCTTTTCATATCAGAAATACCTGACAAGGTAGGTTCAGTAACAAGCAAAAGCATATCAACACCACTGATTGAAGCAATAACCGGACACCCGATTCCCGGGGAACCATCAATGACGGCAAAGTCAGAGTCTTTTGTATATCTATCAAGATTCTTTTTTACTTCTGTTACGAGGAGACCGGAATTGCCGAATCCCATGTTCAATCTGGCAGTGGAAAAAATTTTATCTGATTTATATAAATCGAGCTTTCCAGCAACCGCGGGTGTCATTTGAATTGCTCCTGCAGGGCAAGTGGCAGCACAAACCGAACATCCCTCACAGGAATAGAAATCAACCGCATAGGTTGAATTGAATTCGATGGCATCAAATTTACAATTGTTCATGCAGATACCGCAGTTGATACAAAGATTTTGGTCTATCCAGGCTTTTCCCATTCCATTGAAATCTGACTGCAGTTTCAAACCATTATGTTCCACTGCCAGATGAAGATTCGGCGCATCAACGTCACAGTCAGCATAGGCTTTGGCGTCAGATAACTTGATAAGGGCACTTGAAACTGTTGTTTTTCCTGTACCGCCTTTGCCACTTAATACAAGAAGTCTAAACATGGCCTGCCTCCTTATATACTTTTTTCAGCAAAGAGGAAAACAACACCCTGTATTCCAATATTTCATCAGCAGCTATCAGCCCCATTGAATTGATTTTGCCCAGTTCGTTGTCATAGGGTATATCCATAAGCACCTCGATATCATTTCCGGAAAGAAATTCTTTCAAGGCCGGAAATTCCCCCTGGGTTTTGTTGATGACCACACCATGGGGCTTTTTGAAAATATTGACAAGTTCAAGAACCATCTTGAGATTATGCATTCCAAAGATAGTAGGTTCTGCGACCAGAATACAATAATCAGCATCTCTGATGCTTTCCATTACAGTGCATGAACTTCCCGGAGGTGAGTCTATGAAAATATCACCATCATTTTTCCCATTCAGGAGTTCCTTGATTATTGGAACACCGGATTCTTCTCCGGGGTTTAGAATACCTGTAACTACAGTAACATTGCCGGAAATACCTGATTGAATTTTTCCTATGGATTTCTTTCTTTCGGAAATTGCCTCTTCAGGACAAAGCAATGAACAACCACCGCAGGAATGACAGATATCATCAAATACTTCCACATGTCCCTTGATATATGCCAGGGCATTGAACTTGCAGAAATTCACACAAAGACGACAGCCTGTGCACTTACTGCTGTCAATCAAGGGAATATCCACTGTTATATCATGTGAATCTGTAATCTGTGGCTTGAAGAAAATGTGACCATTTGGCTCTTCCACATCACAGTCAATGTACATGCAATTTCCTGCGGAGAAGGCAAGATTCACTGATACAAAGGTCTTGCCTGTGCCACCTTTTCCACTTAAAACTGCTATTTTCAATTTCCTGAACCTCCGTGGTTATGAAAGCCAGGATGAATATCACTTAATTCTTCAAGCGTTCCTGCAATTAATGCAGTTATATTATCCTTGATTGAACAACCGCTGCTCTTATAAATTTTTATGCCTGATGCCATAAGCACATCAGCAGCATTTTTCCCACAGGCCGGAGCTATGACAACATCCGCTCCATTGTCGACCATGAGCTGCGCAGCTTTGACTCCCGCGCCACCCTGACTTCCTGCCGCTGTATTTTCAATAAAAAGACTGTGGTTCGTATTTGTGTCGTATATCAGGAAAAACGGAGTTCTTCCAAGGGAGATATTTATACATGCTCCCATATTATTTGTTTCAACCGGTAATACTGCTATCATCAATCGTTCTCCTCATCATCAATTTCGATGTAATTTCTGTTCTGTCCTCTGTGACGTCTGCAGCTCCCATACCCCTGTTGATGCTCGATTTCTGTAAATAGTTTATAATCTCCGCCTTCTATTCTTATAAGATCCCCGTCAACAAAGATTGCAGATATTTTTTTGCGGGCATCATTATAGATTCGCTGAACGGTTGTGCGGGCAACATTCATACTTATTGCACACTCTTCCTGTGTCATGCCTTCATAATCTATCAGACGGATGGTTTCATATTCATCCACAGTCATGACCTGCATGTTTGCCCGTCCCTTTCCCGGGCCTACAGGACCAAAGACTCTCCATTCAGGCAGACAACAGACTTTTCTCCATTTACGTGGTCTTGGCATTCTTACTCCTTCTTAAAAGAAGCAGGGGAGGGGGCCCCTGCTACTTGCTGTCTTCAACCAGATCTTCCAACTGGCCGTTGATTATATCCAGGCGTTGCTTCAGAAATTCTTTCTGCTCGGCCAGGAAATCTTTCTCAGATTTATATTCTAAGGGTCCAAGGTCATTATAATACTGTCCATAGCCTCTTCTCAAGCCCATTCCTCGGCCAAATCCCAATCCACGGCCTAAACCCATACCTCTGCCATAGGCAAAGCGG
Source organism: Clostridia bacterium (assembly GCA_016929655.1). GTDB lineage: Bacteria > Bacillota > Clostridia > DUPQ01 > DUPQ01 > JAFGQE01. Next base: position 14,495 of record JAFGIJ010000002.1, on the reverse strand, counting down.
TTGTTTATAACTCTGTTACCAGTGCAGAATCCCATTGCTCTTCCTGTCATGGGGCCCTGACCCATTGGTCCTGTTCCATTTCTTGCAGGCATTTGTTTCACCTCCTTTGGTTTTGAACATATGCTCTTTATATCTTCATTATACCCAGTTATTGACATATGTCAATAACAAATCAAAAAAAAAGTCGCTCACTCTGGAACGACTTTGAAAATGCTTCCTTTTTTACATAGGTTGCATTACACCGGAGAATACAAGCCAGGCCAGTACTGATTTAGCAACCAGACTGAGAATGATGTATGCTCTTTCTCCGTAAATGTAGTTTGCCCATTTCCCAACCTTTTTGTACTGAAGAATCATATTGATGGGGAAGAGGTTGAAGAATACAAAGTATGATCCTACAATTGCATATACAAACCATGGAACTTCAGCCGGGTCCGCATTGCCGAATGCGTTCAATGCTATTACAATCCAGGGACCAAGACCGGCAAGCGAACCGAATATAAACGGTTTCCAATCGGTCTTTTCCTTGAACTGGTTTATTTCTTCCATAACAAGTCCAAACAGATTCATTGTGGCATTGATTAGAACAATCAATATCAGTGCACCGATGTCATATACTCCGAAAAGCATTGCAATAAGGAATATCATCAAGGATGAACTGAGTGAATACTCATACCATCTGAATTTGTTGATACCTTTTTGCAAATCCCTGTTATAAATATCATTGGTCTTCGGAGCAGCTATGATAAAGTGTGCCGCTGCTGACATGAATAGGAATACAGATACCAAAATGCCAAAGGGAACTGTAAAAAGTTTCTGCGGGTCTGTAACAAGCCTCATCTGAGTTTGGTCAAATGTAAGGAAATAGGACCAGACAGGAGTTCTGAAATTCTTGACCTGATCGATTAGCAGAGCAAATAAAAGCATTGCAGAACCTTGGACCAAATGCAGAAGACCCATGAATATGTTGAATTTCCTAAGCGAAGTAAAATTAATTTCTTTTTTCATTTTTTAGATTAATCCTTTCAAAATTTAATAACCTATTATATAATTTCCCGCAAAAGTTGATTTCAAACAAAAAAAATAGTTGTTAATCCATTAAATCAGGATTATCATGTACCTGTATCAAAACCGGAGGCTTAAAATGACAGAAATCAGAACGGCAAGGGAAGACGACATTGGATTCATGATGCAATTGGAGGAACTTAGTTTCCCTGAATCCAGAAGATCAAGTGCCAGATCAATCAAGTATAGCCTGAACAATCAAGCCCAGAAAGTGTTGATTGCTGAGAATGACGGTATTCGTGCAGGTTGTGCTGTAATCAGATTACATAAAAAATCCATAAGAATATATTCAATTGCTGTCAGTAACGATATGCGTGGAATGTCTATAGGAAAGAAAATGATGAAGCATATAATTGACCTTGCCAAAGATAGCAATATGACCAGAATTCTACTGGAGGCAGATTCATCGGACACAAGGCTGCTTGACTGGTACCGTTCACTGGGATTTTCCGACGAAAGGCTTTTTGAAGATTACTATGGTCCGGGAGAACATGCCCTTAGAATGGTGATTTTCCTTAAGGAGTCGGAACATAACATAATTCGCAGTAAAAAGAGAAATGTTGTCGTCATTGATTCAGGGCTTGAATATCTTTATGATATTCCTGATTTGGAAATAATTCATGCTGATGAGTATCTGGGTGGTGATTCATATCAAAGCAGTACAGGAATAAGGGTTTTCAATCTTTGTCAATCCTATGAGTACCAGACCATGGGTTACTATGTATCACTTCTTGCAGCGGCAAGGGACCAGCGGGTCATACCGAATGTCACTACCATCAAGGATTTTTCCGATACCAGGATTATCAGAAGCATCGGTGAAGAAATTCATAGAATCATCCAGGAGGAGCTGGCAGGAATCAACGATAAAGAATTTTCTCTGCGGGTTATTTTCGGACAAAGCAGTGACGGAACAAAGGCAAAGTTAGGCAGGGCTTTGTATAGGCTGTTTGAATCACCATTCCTTGAGTTCTCATTTAAAAAAGGCATGGAGTGGAGACTTTGGGCGGTCAGGGCAATACCACCTGAGGAGTCAATGGATATTCCCAACATCAGAAATCTTGCAGTAAAGTATTTCAGCCAGAAGCGGTTCAGTATATCCAGGTTCAGGGATTATAAATATGACATGGCAATTCTCATCGACCCGGATGAAAAAAATCCGCCGTCAGATATTAAGGCTCTGTCAGAGTTCAAGACAGCAGCGGAAGACATTGGGTTTTTTGTAGACTTCATATACAAAGATGACTACTCAAGACTGGGTGAATATGACGCACTTTTCATCAGATGTACAACAAATGTAAATGACTTTACATATCAGTTTTCCAGATATGCCTATGCAGAAGGGCTTGTGGTCATTGATGACCCATGGTCAATTCTGAAATGTTCCAATAAACTGTTCCTGGCTGAGAGAATGAGGACAGGTTCGGTAAATACTCCAAAAACCGTCATTTTGGGAAAAGGAAACAACTTTGACCCTGTAGAAGAAGGATTTGGATACCCGGTTATTTTAAAGAAACCTGACAGTGCCTTTTCCATGGGAGTACACAAAGCCGGAACAAAGGCGGAATATGACAGGCTTACTGCAAATTTGTTTGAATCCTCTGATTTAATCATGCTCCAGGAGTACATTGAATCTGAATTTGACTGGAGGATCGGGGTTCTGGACAATCATCCTATATATGCATGCAAGTACTATATGGCTTTCAATCACTGGCAGATCTATAACTGGAAGGAAGATGGACATGATAATTTTTCCGGTGGATTTGAAACAGTGGATATAAGTGTAGTTCCATTGAAAGTGGTGAAAGCAGCGCTTAAAGCCACAGCATTAATCGGGGACGGACTCTATGGAGTTGATTTAAAGGAAAAGAATGGCAAAGTCTATGTCATTGAGGTTAATGATAACCCAAGCATTGAATATAGTGTTGAGGACAAAATTGCAGGAACCGGATTATATCACTCAATAATGCAGTCAATATATAACAGGATAGAAGACTCAAGGAGCGAGAAAAGACTGGTTTCAAGCTTATGATCAGTCCGCTATATCATAGAATTCCAATGAGGAAGTGATAATGTCATCCCCTGAATGGAACTCGGTATATACAAGTCCGATGCCAATGACATAATAATCTATTATATACGAGTCAGGATAATCTGACCTTACTGTAAGACAGTCCTCGAACAGACCGGCCGGGGTAGCAATTGTATCATCCATGGACAGTATCCTTCTTTTTATGCTTCCAGACTCCCACTCTGTTCCGGGTTCAAGGGGAGTTTTCAGGATGATTTCATCGGTATTGGGTGGCTCACTGATGATGTTTGCTTTATCGTATTCCTCTCCTCTGGAAAGAACCATCCGGATATCATTGTCACTGACATAATATACAGTCGAGGTAACTGTTCCGCCGTTATCCCTGGAAACCTGGAAATACGAACATTCATTGTAAAGGACAGTCTGGGTATATGAGGCATATTCATTGCCATCGCCGATATAACCCCAGGTGCTTCCGGGGGTCATTGGAAAGTAGTCGGAAGGAATAACTTCCTGAACAGGTTCGAGGGTAGGTATAGCCGAAGGAGAAGGTGATTCAGATGTCTTTGTACATCCGACAGTTACCACCATTAGAAGTGAAAAGAACAATAATAAAATTCTCTTCATGGACTTGCCTCCTTGGAATCATCGTATCATTGAAGCAGGAAATGGTCAATTGGCACTGAAATATTATATAATAACCGCAATATTGGGGGAGAGTCATTATGAAACTAATAAACAAAAGACAGCTTTTCATTGACAATCGATTCATCACCGAATCAAGCAATATTGATCTTGTTTTGCACAGACCCCTCAAGACCCATGAGATGAATGTCTTTTCTGCAGGTACCTCCCATGTGAGAATTGGTGGATATAGCTCTGTGATTTATCACAATGGCAGGTATATGATCTGGTATGGTGAAAATGATTACAGGAACAATGGGATATTCATTTGTGTCAGACTTGCTGTTTCAGATGATGGAATTACATGGGTACTTCCTGAACTTGGAATTGCAGGTGAATACAAAGGAAAGCCCAACAATGTTGTCCTTGGGTATGGTGCCGGAGGGATTTCGGGTGGTCTTGGTGATGGAACATGCATGGTTTTCCTTGATCCGAATGACGGCAGATTCAGGATGACTGCCCGGCATGGACTTCATGAACCCCTGGGCTTATATTCTTCAAATGATGGAATCAACTGGGAGATGGAACTTGAAACTGTCCTTGATGACGGGAGATTTTCAGATAATAAAGGAGTTTTCCATCTTGATTCCCAGAATGTAATTTTCTGGGATGACAGGATCAGCAAATATGTGGCTTATGTCAGGAAAAATTTCGAAAAGCACGGTCAGTACAGAACCATTGCCCGTGGAGAAAGCAGGACACTGGATGGATTTCCTGCGGTAGAAGACATGCCTGTTGTGTTGTCCACGGATGCAAATGATTATCAAATCGATACTCCTGAAGGCAGACAGCCGGCTTCGGATTTCTATACAAATGCCACTCTAAAATATCCATGGGCAGAAGATGCATATTTCATGTTTCCAAATATATATTTCAAATATGACACTTTTCTGCCGGAGTTCGAAAAAGACAAGCCGAGGAATGCCGGACCAATTGACATAAGATTTGCCTCAGGCCGGGATGGAATCAGCTGGAACCGCCATGATAGAAAACCCTTTGTGGGAATCGGAGGTAAGGAGGATTTTGATTCATATTCCCTGTATATGTTAAACGGCATAGTCCCGGGCAAAGGCAATGATATGTACATGTATTATATGGGAACTGATCTGATGCATGGTTGGGACAGGGGAGACCGGTATGAAGAAAGGGAAAACCATATTCTAACAGCCACTGGATATGCTCCTGCCAACAAAATATCAGCTATAAGCAGATTAATATTGCGAAAAGACGGATTCATTTCTGTTTCTGCAGATTATAGAGGAGGTAGCTTTACTGCTCCGTTATTCACCTTTGAAGGCAGCAGCCTTTGCCTGAACGTGGATACAGGTGCGGCAGGAATGGTGAAAGTCGGTTTATGTGATTCCACCGGAATCCCTGTACCAAGGTTTTCAATGGAGAAGTGTCTGACAATCCACACATGCAATGATATAAACAAAAAAGTGGTATGGGAAAGAGGAGGCGATCTTTCATCCCTTCAGGGAAAAGCAGTAAGGATGGAAATAAACCTTGTTGATTCTGACTTATACGCATTTGAATTCAGGAGGTAAAATGGAACTTTGGGACATCTATGACAGGAACAGGCAGCCTAAGGGTTACACCCATCTGAGGGGTGAGAAAATGAATCCCGGTGATTATCATGAGATAGTGAATGTCTGGATAAGGAACAGCAGGGATGAATATTTTCTAACCAGGCGTACTCCGAACAAAATGTGGGGCGGTTACTGGGAATGCACAGGAGGATCGGTTGTTGCGGGGGACACAAGCAGGCAGTGTGCAGTCAGGGAAGTCTTTGAAGAAGCAGGCATTATTCTTGAAGAAGATGACGGGATACTGATTCATACTTATTGCAGGGAGGAACTCCATGGGCATCCGGATTTCTGTGATGTTTGGTTCTTTAAGAAGGATTTTGATCTTTCCGATGTGGTTCTTCAGGAAGGTGAAACCTGTGATGCAATGTGGGCAACCAGAGAAAAGATCATGGAAATGCTTGAAAAGGGTGAGTTTGTTCCAATGATTGATTATATAGATTTAGTATTCAAATATAGAAAGTGATTGCGTACAAAACGTACGAAGTGTACAATATTTGTGGAGGTAACCACATGAGTGCATTGATGAAATCCTCGGATGTAAGGAAAAACTGGAGTCTGGTAATCAATACAGTAATCAGAAGCAAACCTATTCTCATTAAAAGGAATCAGGACATAGTTTCCATGATGTCCCTTGAACAATTGAACCTTTTGCTTAAAAAGTTCAGTATTACAATGAAAATATGGCGTGAATCTGACGGAAGTGTGTCAGGGCTGATTGAAGAGTTGGATTTACTTGAAAACCGTAAGACAGAGCAATTGTTAAAAAAAGCTTTGTATGATGAGTTGATTGAATATTGTAATGAATATATGAATGAATTCCAGTTATATTTTCACTCAAAGGACAGGAACAGGCATTTTCCATACGTACAGAAAGTTCTGGCAAATGAAAACCGGTTGAATGATATTGTCAATGAATACCATACAGAGAAATCCGATGCCTGACTGGAAGGATTTGAAACGTTTCCTGGATAATGATGGCTGGGAATTGTATAAGGTAACTGATCACTATTATTACAGAAAAAAAACCTCAGATGGAAATCTCAGAAGAACAAAGGTATCCATGGGAAGTCATGAAATTCCGGGAAGGTTATGGAAGGAAATTCTTAAAAGACAGCTTGGAGTGAGCATGGAGTACTTCAATAAAAATAGCTGAGGAGGCAAATATCGTGAATAATCTGGAAATAAAAAGAGCCAACAGAATGATGCTCATGCTTTTCAGTGAGTGGAAAGGTCATGGGAATGAAGGCAGACCACTGAAGATTGAATGGAATATCATGCACATGTTTACAAGTTCCCAGCTTGCAAAATTGTATGCACTTAAAAAGGGATTGGACCCTGAAATATGTGCGTTGATTGCGGTTTTACACGATATTGCAGTTGTTGAGGGAAAATTCAGGGAAAACCATGATGGGCTTGCAACAGAGTATGTCAAGGGAGCAATAAAACGATACAACGAAGGTGGCAGATATAAACTGGAACCAATAACAGAAAAGGAGACAGAAACAATTTTATCAGCAGTAGTTGTTCATGGATACAAATCTGATTATTCAGATAATCCTTATGCTGAAATGATAAAGGATGTGGACAGCCTTGATGCATATCTGCACGGACTGGATACTCAAAAAGACAGGCATATAAGGGTCAGTGGATTCCTGGAGGAAATTGGAATTGACAATGAATGATATTACCATAAGGGAAATTGCATACGGAAGCGATGACTACAAAAAGGAATTGGACATTAGGAACAAAGTCCTGAGAAAACCACTGGGACTTGATTTGTTTACAGAGGACATGGGCCGGGAACCTGAGAATATCCATATAGGAGCATTCATGGGAAATGAACTTGTCGGGTGTCTGCTGCTTGTGCGGGAAAATGAAACCACCCTTAAGATGAGACAGGTAGCAGTTGATGATGAATACCGTGGCAGAGGAATTGGTTCTATGATGGTCCGGTATACAGAGGAATACACACTTCAAAACGGGTTTTTGAAAATCACTATGCATGCAAGAAAAACTGCAGTTGATTTCTATAGAAAACTGGGATATAAACCAAGAGGGGAAGAGTTTGCTGAAGTCCTTGTCCCTCATTATATTATGGAAAAGATTCTTTATTCCACAAGCCGGCTGAGGATTGAAAAAGTTAATGATGAAAACCTGTGGCAGATTGCAGCGATTCTCACTGAAGCAGCTAACTGGATGATTTCACAGGGTTTCAGGAACTGGGATCCGGAATCCTTCGGAATTGAAGCAATGAAAGATAAAAATAATTTGGATGAACTGTTCATATGCTATTTGGATGATGAACCTGCAGGATGTATAAAGCTTCAGGAAAGAGATGAAATGTTCTGGCCGGATGCCCGTGAAGGTGAAGCTCTTTATGTTCATAAGTTGGCCGTCAAAAGAAAATATGCAGGCCTAGGGATATCAGGATACATGCTTGAATGGGCCAAGGCACAGGTCAGTCATAGGGGCAGGCAGTTCCTGAGGCTTGATTGCATTGCCGACAGGGAAAAGCTTGCCGGGTTCTATGAAAGCCAGGGCTTCGTCAGGGTGGATGAAAAAAAGGTTTTGCAGTATTTCATGTCTGCAAGATATGAATTCAGGGTTTGAAACAAGGGAATTCTGGTAAACTGAGTATATGAAAATCGCATTTGTCGGAGATATACATGGAAGGGTGTTCCATGCATTGGCTGCACTTGTTAAGTGGCAGAAAGTAAATGAAATAAAACTTGACTTGATTGTTCAGGCCGGTGATTTAGGTGCTTACCCATATCCGGATGAAAAACTTCTAAATAATAGATTTGTGATAAAAGACTCCACGGAACTTGATTTTTCCAAATTGATTTCAGGTGGCAGGCAAGTGGATGAATTTGCCGATATAATAAAGACTGAATTGACATCACCGGTTTATTTCATCAGGGGAAACCATGAAGATTTCAAGTGGCTTGATTCGCTGAAGGATGAAGGCGGTATATGTGCAGCTGATGATTATGGCCTATTTAAATATGTTCAGGATGGTACGGTAAAATCATTTGATATGATAAAATTTGCATTTCTCGGTGGTGCGGAATTTGGAGCAAAGAACGGTGGAGAGATAAACCAGGAAGCTCTTGAAAGGCTGATGTTAGAAACTAGAGATATCGATATATTGGTAACCCATGAAACGTATTTTGGAGTAGGTTTCAGTTATCACGGCATCACCCAGGGGTCAAGAAATATAACAGAACTTGTAGATAAACTGAAACCTGATTTTCACATAACCGCCCACTACCATCATATGATTGGTCCCCATGACAGACATGGAACAATTCATATGGGACTAAATAATCTGGTACTTCCGTTAAGGGGAAAACCCGGGAGGAATCTAAGGGCAGGGTGTATTGCATTGATGGACACTGAAAATAGAAATGTTGAATTTGTGAAAGACGAATGGCTGACAAATATCAATACTTATATGAGTCTTGATGACTTGGAAAGGGAGATGTACATATGAGACAACCATGGAATGTTTTTGTATACATATACAGGTTATATAATGAAGTGCCGGAGTATCTTCTTCTAAAAAGAAGTGATGACGGGGTCTGGCAGGGTGCAGCCGGAGGTGGAGAAACAGGAGAAAATCCTCCCGATGCAGCTTTAAGGGAACTGAAGGAAGAAACCGGAGTAATCCTGTACACCAAAATTAACAGACTGGATACAATTTCCTACATGGAAAAAACTTTGTTCCAGGACAATGAAAAATGGGACAGTACCATTTACGTAATTCCAATGTATTATTTTTATACCGAGCATACAGGCGAAGTGAAAATTTCATGTGAACATACTGATTTCGGGTGGTTTGGATTTGAAGAAGCCATGAAGAAATTGTTCTGGCATGATAATAAGGTGGCTCTATGGGAGCTGAACGAAAGATTGAAGAAAAATCTATATAAGATAGCGCAATAGTTATACTTGAACACAGGCTCATAAGACTTTGCAGGGTAAAACTTTGAATTTTCTAGTGTTTTTGTTAAAATTGAATCTGAGGGATGCACCATGGAAATTAGAAAAGCAGTAATAGGTGATATTGCTGAAATCATATTACTGGACAAGCATATTGAATCTGCAATGTTGATGAGGTGTATCGAAGAGGGCCGTATATACATTGTCTGCCTGAATAAACTTATGGCAGGCTATCTAAGATATGGATATCTTTATGACTCATTTCCGTTTCTAAATATTATATATCTAAAAGATGAATTCAGAGGCCGGGGACTGGGCACCAGTCTGATGGAAAGATGGGAATCTGACATGAAGGAAATGGGTTATAATATTATTTATTTAAGTACTCAGTCTGATGAAAGTGCACAGCATTTTTATAGGAAACGTGGTTACGAGGACATAGGCGCCTTCAAACCACCCGAACAAAAGGCTATGGAAATTATGATGTGCAAGAGGATTAAAAAATGATAAGAAGGCCGGAAATTATTTGCTTTGACGCCGATGACACCCTGTGGGTCAATGAAACCTTTTATCAGGACATTGAAAAGGATTTCATAGAACTCATGGCAAGGTATGCTGATAGAAAAATTATTTCTGATGATATCCATCGAAGGGAAGTGGACAACCTTGAAATCTATGGATATGGAGCCAAAGGTTTCATGCTTTCCATGATTGAAGCAGCTCTGGAAATTTCCAAAGGAAAAGTATCCTCGGAGGATTTGAATAGAATCATAGAAATGGGACGGGGGCTTATAAACGAGGATATTATTCTTCTTGACGGCGTTGAAGATACTCTGAAAACATTGAGTGATGCCGGATATAAACTGATAGTAGCAACCAAGGGGGACCTGCTGGACCAGGAAAGAAAACTTAGGAAATCAGGGTTAGCACAGTATTTTGACCATATTGAAATCATGAGTTTCAAAAGAGAAGAAGATTACAGAAAACTGCTTCACAATCTTGGAGTGGAACCATTTGATTTCCTTATGGTAGGCAATTCCATGAAATCTGATATTTTACCGGTACTTGAAATTGGTGGAAATGGAATACACATACCCTTTCATACAACATGGGCACATGAGCTGGTTGAAAATACAAAGAATCTGCCGAATTTCGTAGAGATAGAAGATATAAGGGAAATGTTGGATTTGATTGACTTGTAAGGTGGTGTTTTTAATGAATGAAAAATATCTGGTTGAAAAACTACTCAACAGTGAGTCACCCTCCATACGATACAGGATGCAGAGGGATTTTCTTGAAATTGAGCCGGATGAAAATCTAAGGGAAAGGATTCTGGCCAGCAAACAAGTCGAAAAAATATTCAAAAAAATGCATCCGGATGGTTATTGGCTTCATAAGGGGAGTGGTGATGGAATTGATTATTCCATGAGTTCATCAACTCATTTCATACTTTCTTATCTTGCTGAACTTGGTCTGGGAAAATGGGATGACAGAATAGATAAGGCAGTCAGAAGGTATTGGGCTTTGAAAGAGCCTCAGAAATGGCTATCTCCTCCTGATTACCTTACCGGACAGTCATGCCTTTATTCACAAAATATCAGAACTTTCATAATGCTTGGATATAAAGATGATGTTCATATGGCACCAAGAATAAAAACCCTGCTCAACGAAGTAAGGGATGACAATGGATATCTGTGTGTCAGAAAATCGTTCAAGGATAGTACAAAGAGCTGTATCAGAGGAACAACCAAGGCACTTATGGCCTATGCTGAATTGCCTGAATTCTGGGAACACCAAAGCTGTAAACGCACCGTTGATTACTTTCTGTCCAGGAATGTATATTACAGGAAACCTGAGCTGACAGAGAAAATACGGGGAGGTCTGCAGCTGAGTTTCCCATTTACAATCGATGTAAGTCTGCTGGAGCCTCTGTATGCACTCAGTACAATGGGATATGGTCGTAAAAGGGCATTGTCCGATGCCTGGAATGACCTGGATTCACAAAGGGATGCAAGCGGATACTATAAACTGCAATGGAACCCTCCCGTACCATTCAAACCGGGAGAAAGAGGTGAGGGAAATGAGTGGGTTACATTCTATGCACTGACATCAATGAAAAGAGCAGGAAAGCTGAAAGGTTATTGACATCATGAGAAGTATTTTTGTAATAGGCGACAGTATATCGATGCATTACGGACCATACCTGGAGAAAGCAGTGGAGGGAAGATTCCTCTATGACAGGAAGCGTGGGGTTGATGGAACACTCAATGACATGTATACTGCCCAGGGTGCAAATGGGGGAGACAGCAGGCATGTTCTCAAATACATCAGTGAAAAGAAGGAAGTGGGCATAACATATGACATTCTTCTCCTGAACTGCGGGTTACATGATATAAAGGTTAACAATGATGACGGTTGCTGTCAGGTTGATGAAACTGAATATGCCGGAAATCTGGAAGCCATCCTGAGTATTGCCTGCAAAATGGCCCGGGCGGTAATCTGGATTGAGTCAACACCTGTAAATGATGAAATCCATAACTCAATCTCAAAATCAATGAAGCGATATAATGCTGATCTGCAAAGATACAATGAAATTGCACGGGATATTGTATCAAGGCACAATCTGGACATGATAAATCTCTATGATATAACCCTTGCTATGGGAGAGTCGGCTTATGCTGACCATGTACATTTCATAGATGAAGCAAGAAAAGTTCAGGCGGACTTCATTTACAGGGAACTTCTTGGAATATTGGGGTATAATCTGCCGACAAGGATGGAACTCATTGAATCAGGATATCCATACGGCAAGGCTGCCACGGGGATTCCAATGGGTAATTCCGAAGAGGAGTGGAAGAGAAGTTTCCCCGATATAGTGATGTACAAGCCAAGGGAAGATGAATATGACAATGACAATGAGCATTTTCTGGTGATAAATGCTCCCAGGAGTGATGAAATGATTGCCTTCTGGACTCAGAGCTCATGTGAAGGAAAGGGTGACAACCATCTGGTATCTTCAAGAAGCAGTGACGGACTTAACTGGAGCGAACCGGTTTATCTTTCAGGATATAAAAAGGGAGTTGATGAAAAACAGTCTAGCTGGGGGTTCCCTGTTGTGTCAGCCCAAGGAAGGATATATCTGATTTATACAAGGGAACTCGACCTGCACGATAACAACCGGCAGGGCAGCGGAGGTATGGGATGTATGTTCTCGGATGACAATGGGTTTACATGGTCTGATGAGCATCTCATTGATATGCCAAGGGGCAGGTATGACAATCCTGATCCAAAATTTCCAAAGAACTGGATTGTATGGCAGCTTCCCGTAAGGGATGCCCTTGGGGGGTATATCGCAGGTTACACATTGGTGACAAGTAAATCCATTAGTCCTCAGTATGATATGTGGGTTAATACGGATACAAGGTCATATTTCATGAGATTTGAGAACATTGATGAAAATCCGGCTCCATCAGACATCAGGATCACGTGGCTTCCCAAGGATGACATGGGACTGGAATCTCCCAACAGAAAAATACCGGACATGTCCGTGAACCAGGAACCTTCGATAGTCTTGCTGCCCGACGGCAGGCTGCTTGCCACAATGAGAACAATGACGGGATATGTCCATTATTCAGTTTCAGAAGACAATGGCAGGACCTGGAGGAAACCTGAGGCACTCAGATTCTGCGATGAAGGTGATTTCATTGAGCATCCCCTGTCACCATGTCCCATATACAGTATGTCGGATGGAAGGTTCTTCCTGCTGTTCCATAATAATCCGGGTGAACATCTTGGGTTTTCCCAGTTCAAGGACAGATGGGAACAAAATGAAGCCAATTTCTTCAGAAATCCCACCTATATCTGCATCGGGCATTACAAAAAGGATGCACATCAGCCTGTTTGGTTTGGCATACCATATAAGTTGTTTGATACGGATGACATTGCAATAGGTCCCAAGGAAACCGCTGAAATAGCCACATATACCAGCTATATTGAATGGAATGGTAAAAGAATCCTCTGGTATCCGGACAGAAAATATTATCTTCTTGGCAGAACACTGACGGATGAATTGCTGGATTCAATCGATGTTAATGAACAGCCGAGAGAGACTGACAAGACTTTTCAATAACAGGAAACAGACAGGGTGCCGATATGGCTCCTGTTTCCATATCACAGATATGAATCCTGTAGAATTATTGAGAGAGTTGATACAGAAGGAACAAAGGAATTAAATAAGGTTCTATAATCATATATGAACGACTTCTCCGGATATGGAGATTCATCAGTAACTGATCCTTCTAACTTACCAACAACATATACATATTCATCTACAGCTATAACCTGGCAAACAGCATTACATCACTTACAAACAAACAGGGAACAACAACATTAAGTAACTTCACATATGAATACACCCTGGATGGCAACAGGATAAAGGAATCTGAAACAGTTGGCCTTGAGTCCACCGAATACACTTATGACAGACTGGGAAGACTTCTGACAGAAACCGAAAAAGACGATGATACTACCGTAGAAGCATACACCTATACATATGATGACTACAGCAACAGAGCAACAAAATCTGTTCAGACAGGCGGAACTACCACATATACATATGATGCAAACAACAGGCTCCTCAAGGAATCAACAGTAGATGGTTCGGTCACATCCATTACCAATTATGGGTATGACAACAATGGAAACCAGATAACAACCTGGGATGAAGAGGAAGTAGCAAATGGTACGGGAACACCTTCTGCACATCTTGAGATCATCGGAGAGGACACCGAACCAAAGGCAACATACAATGTGTACAATGGTTTCAACCAGCTTATTAAGACCAATACAGGAAACATACGGGCAGAGTACACATACAATGCAGACGGACTCAGAACAACCAAGACAGTCAATGGAGCAAAAACCAGACACATATGGTCAGGTGCAAATATAATATTTGAAATATCATCAACAGATGAGGTACAATACATCCGTGGGATAAACCTCATATGCATGGATGACGGTACAACAGAGAGCTTCTATATGTTCAATGCACATGGAGATGTAGTGCATCTGACCAGTGGCAGCACCGGAGCAATTACCAAGGACTATACATATGATGCATTCGGTATAGAGGAAAACCAGGATTCCGCAGACCAGAATCCCTTCAGGTACTGCGGGGAGTACTT
>JAFGIJ010000229.1 GCA_016929655.1 Clostridia bacterium | reverse complement strand
TATTAAAATCGACGGGTTCCTCACTATAAAGTGCACTGTTCAATTTTCAAAGTTCATGGCCTTTATCGCTAAAGGCGCTTAATCATAATACCATCTTTTTTATTAAAATGTCAAGGATTTTTGACCATTTCAGCGGCCACATTTTTCAGCGGCTTACACATATTAACACTATGTTTTTATAGTGTCAACAAGAATATTAAAGAATTTTTGGATATTTTATATATTTTTTCAAACAAGCTGTCACAAACTTTAAAAACCCTTATAAAAAGCGGATTTGAGGCCTTTTATGAGCATCAAATCCGCTTGTTTTCAACAACGCATCCGGGTGTTTAGTCTTCTGTTATAACATCTTCAATTGATGCTCCCGGAGGCACTATGGGAAATACCTTTTCATCCTTGTCTATCCAAAAGTCAATTACTACAGGCCTGTCTGTCACTTCCAGCGCTCTTTCAATTGCCGCATCAACATCATTTGGATCCTTTACCCTTATACCGATGGCACCATATGCTTCTGCGAGAGCGACATAGTCCATGGAATCCTCTATAGTTGTTTCTGCATATCTCTTTTCCAGGAACATAGTCTGCCACTGTCTTACCATGCCCAGTACGCTGTTATTCAATATAGCAATTACAATGGGAACCTTATATCTGACTGCCGTAGCCAGTTCATTGCAGTTCATTCTGAAACTTCCATCTCCGGCAACATTTATTACTTTCTTATGCGGATTGGCTATCTGTGCCCCAATTGCAGCACCGAGGCCATAACCCATTGTTCCTAGTCCACCTGAAGAAATGTAGGTTCTTGGCTCAGAAAATTTATACCACTGTGCCGCCCATATCTGATTTTGCCCGACTTCTGTTACAATGATTGCTTTTCCATTGGTTAATTTGTCAAGCTTCCTTACTACAGTCTGCGGTTTCACTGTCTTGCCATCATCAAGATATGACAATGGGAATTTTGCCCTCCATGCATTTATTCTGTCTATCCAATCGCTTTCTTTCTTTTCGTCTATGAGTTCGGTGAGTTTCTCAAGGATATCATCCATGAAGCCACACAAAGGATAATCAACCGGAATATTCTTTCCTATTTCTGCTGAATCAATATCAATATGCATGACCTTTGCTCCAGGAGCAAAGTTGCTCACACTTGATGTCACCCTGTCGCTGAATCTTGCACCTACCGCAATCAAAAGATCACAGTGAGTTGCAGTCAGATTTGAAGTCTTGCTACCATGCATTCCTATGAGACCAGTGCACAGCCTGTCCTTTGACGGAAAGCCTCCAAGGCCCATCAAAGTTGTGGCAACAGGTATCATACCTTTTCGTGCCAGCTTTGTAAGCTTCTCACTGGTTCCAGATATTATTACGCCACCGCCGGACAAAATAAACGGTCTTTTCGCTTCGTTTATTGCTTTCGCCGCTTCTGCAATATGTTCTTCTGAAACACATTCATGATGTATTCCGGCATGGCGTTTCAGATAGTCTCCGCTCTTTGCTTCCACCTTCTCATATTCGCATTCTTCCCTGCCTACATTGACACATATATCAACGAGCACAGGTCCGGGACGTCCTTCCCTGGCAATTGCAAATGCTTCCCTGATTGTATCGGCAAGTTTATCGACTTCCTTTACAATATAATTATGTTTTGTAATAGGTATGGTAATACCTGTAATATCCACTTCCTGGAATGAATCTTTTCCAAGATCTTTTTTCCCAACCTGCCCGGTGAATGCGACCATTGGAACTGAATCCATGTAAGCTGTTGCGATTCCTGTGACCAGATTGGTTGCTCCTGGTCCACTGGTAGCAATGCAGACACCAACTTTTCCGGTTGTCCTGGCATATCCGTCAGCTGCATGTGCCGCTCCTTGTTCATGGGTTGTAAGAATATGTTTGATTGAATCGGAATTTTTTACCAACTCATCATAAAGAAACAGAACCTTTCCTCCTGGAAATCCGAATATGGTTTCAACTCCCTGTTCCTTAAGACATTCTACAAAAATCTGTGCTCCCGTATATTTCATCTTAACCTCCGACTATTCAAGCACCGCACCTGTGTTGGCCGATGATACCATTCTGGCATATCTTCCAAGATACCCTGTTTTTATCCTGGGCTCATTCGGCACAAACTTCTTTCTTCTTTCTTCAAGTTCAGCATCATCAACAAGCATATCCAACTTTCCTGCCGGAATATCAATAGATATAATATCTCCTTCCTTAAGCAATCCGATGGGACCGCCATCCATTGCCTCAGGAGATATATGACCGATTGACGCTCCTCTGGTTGCACCGGAAAACCTTCCGTCTGTAAGCAGAGCCACATATTTGTCAAGTCCCATTCCCGCTATTGCTGATGTTGGACCAAGCATTTCCCTCATTCCGGGGCCACCCTTGGGGCCTTCATATCTTATGACAATAACATCACCCTTTTTGATGTTCCCTGCATATATCTGTGCTATTGCTTCATCTTCACTGTTAAATACCCGTGCCGGCCCCTTGTGAACCAGTATACTCGGATCAACGGCAGATTTCTTTACAACACCACCGTCAGGTGCTAGATTTCCTTTGAGAATTGCTATACCGCCTGTCTTTGAATGAGGATTGTCCAGTGGTCTTATTACATCATTGTTCCTGACGGGGCAATTCGCTATGTTTTCAGAAATAGTCTTTCCTGTTACAGTCATCAATGATGTATCAAGGAGATTTCCCTTGGATAGCTCATTCATTGTTGCCTGAACCCCTCCTGCATAATATAGGTCCTGAATGTGATGTCCTCCCGGATATGGGGCAAGATGGCATAAATTAGGCACTCTGGCACTGATTTCATTGATCATATCAAGGTCAATGTCTATTCCTGCTTCATGCGCAATTGCAGGAAGATGGAGTACACTGTTGGTTGAACATCCCAGGGCCATATCAACTGCAAGGGCATTCCTAAAAGATGCTTCAGATAAAATATCAGATGGTCTTATGTCTTTTTCAACCAGTTCCATCACAGCCATCCCGGCTTGTTTAGCAAGTCTAATTCTCTCGGCGAATACAGCCGGTATTGTTCCATTTCCCGGAAGTGCCAGTCCAAGAACCTCACTGAGACAATTCATTGAATTTGCAGTAAACATACCGGAACATGAACCACATCCCGGGCATGCGTTGTTTTCTATTGTAAGAAGCTCTGCTTCTGTCATTTTTCCGCTTTTTACAGCTCCGATACCCTCAAATACACTGTTCAGATCCAGCTGCATACCGTCAATGTTCAATGAAAGCATCGCACCGCCGCTTATAACCACCGACGGCACATTGACCCTCACCATTGCCATCAGCATTCCAGGCACTATCTTGTCACAATTTGGAATGAAAACCATTCCATCAAATGGATGTGCCTTGCCCATGGCTTCACAGGAGTCCGCAATGAGTTCCCTCGATGCAAGGGAGTATTTCATTCCTTCATGACCCATTGCTATTCCATCACAGATACCGATTGCCCCGAACTCTATGGGAGTTCCCCCGGCCATTCTTACTCCTGCCTTAACGGCTTCAGATATTTTATCCAAATGTATATGTCCGGGAACAATTTCACTTTTTGAATTGGCAATTCCAATCAAAGGCCTTGAAAGTTCCTCATCGGTATATCCCATTGCTTTGAACAATGACCTGTGCGGAGCCCTCTCCATGCCTTTTGTTACTATATCACTTCTCATAGCCAACCTTCCTTGATAAATCCAAACAAATAAGTTAAAAAATTCTCATTATAAAAGTATGGAGCAATCAACCCTCTGTTGATATTGTCATATACAGGTGCCAGCTTTTCATATGATGCCGTATATATCAGCAGCAGGCAAGCCAAATAAACGACAAAGACACCAATGACAGTCCCAAGTGCAAGACCCGCTATTCTATCTACCTGCTTGATAATTGGAATTGATGTAATTCCCTTTATAAGGAAGCCGGCCAAAAAGAATAAAAGCTTAAAAACAATGAACAGAAGAACTGCACATATAACAATTAAAAGAAAGAACGCAATCTTATCCACAAAATCATCCATCAGTCCTGCAGCAGTCTGCGAACCCTTGGCCATGGCTTCAGCTATGCTTTGTTTAAGGTTATCCGGGAATGGAGTGTCTTTTATTACATCATATATATTGCTTGAACTGGAAGTATCTGCGACTTGGTTGAAGTCAACTCCAAGGCTGGCTATAACTTTTGCAATGGATTCCTTTATTGCATCAAATACCCCGGTCCCCCTGAACAACCCTGCCACCGGCCTGGATAACTTGATTGCGAGATATATGGACGCAATATAAGCAACTACTTTATATATGGATTTAAGAAGTCCATTCTTCAATCCTAATAATGCAAATATAACAATCAATCCAATTATCACATAATCAGCTATAACCATTGTCGTTCCTTTCAATTTGTTTAGGGTTTATTATACAACCCTGTCCGTATAAAAGTCCAGTTATGTAAATCTATTTCAGTTAAATTCATATAAAATTATTCTGGAGTCAGTAACTGCAGCTATCCTGTATGTACCCAGCACCAGAATTTTGCTGACAGAACCGGTGTCACCCTGAATTTCATATGCTGTTCCATCTGTTCCAAAAACACCCATTTCCGTCTTGTTCCAATAGAAAATATGATCCTGTGATATTTCAATGCCCTGTGTTCCGGCAGGAATGTTCCTTTCCCACACAATATCGCCTTTTTCATTGATTTTCAACAATGTGTCCCAGCCTGTTCCTCCTGTCACTGCATAAAGTCCGTGGTTGGTTCCTCTCACGATTATTACATTTTCGGAAGTTATGCCTGCATGTGTATTTTCACTGAATGAAAATATATCAATTGACCCTGTTCCGCATGTTGCAAATGAATTGCGCCCAAAAGAAACGATCATGGGAGCCAGATAGTCAATATTTTTGCCACTTACGGGGTTTTCTTCTCCTGCCCTGTAAATGTCAATGCTTGTTTTTCCTGCATGGTTTTCCTTGATTCCGACAACTGCGAAATATGCAGCATCCTCAGAAACACAACCCGAAACAGGATATCTGTCAGAGTAACTGTATTCTACAACCTTCTTGAGTTCATCATCAAGAATGATATAACTGCCTCTGAATCCATCTCCGCCTGGCATCACAAATCCTACGAATCCATTGGACAGCAGGGTTGCCCCAAGGCATTTTTTTTCAAGGCTCCCATTTCCGGCAGCCTTTCCATCTTCCAGCAAAGTATATGAGCCCGTTGATTTATCATAAACCATTACACGATATATTTGTGATGTCAAAACCGGCTGATTGTATTCAGGTGAAATATATGTTACATCTTCATTGCCGGTATCATAGACAGCTATGTCATCATCTTCAAGGATATACACATATTTACCATCAGAAGCAGATTCAAAAACTTCATATCCATCATTCTCAATTATTTTAACGGCTTTGTAGATTCCCTCAACAGAACCCGGCACGAGCTTTTTATATATGTACTTGGCAGAATAGCCCTTCAAATATCCAAAAAGAAAGATTGCAAGGAAAACCGCAATCATTATGCAAAATAGTACGATCATTATGGATTTAAAAACTTTACCCGTCATTGAAAATCTCCGGCTTATCATTTGTATGGAACAATGATAACACATCATTGTTGTCCTTGCATCATATGTTTGAACCTCACATGCTATGGTCACGGGTGTTCTTCACTTAAGAATAAAAAAGACGAACCTTCATATTAAACGAGGTTCGTCCTTGATCCTGGAGGCGCCACCCGGATTTGAACCGGGGAATAAAGGTTTTGCAGACCTCTGCCTTACCACTTGGCTATGGCGCCTTATTTTGCGAAGGCGGTACTTTCATACCGCCCTCGCCTGGTGGAGCGGAATACGAGATTCGAACTCGCGACTTTCACCTTGGCAAGGTGACACTCTACCACTGAGTTAATTCCGCTGGTGCCCAGAGGCGGAATCGAACCACCGACACG
>JAFGIJ010000062.1 GCA_016929655.1 Clostridia bacterium | reverse complement strand
TCTTGATAAACTTGCAGGGGTATCCGACCCTGAAACCAAAAGGAAAATCATCGGTGAAGAATTTATTAGGGTCTTTGAGGCTGAGGCCAAAAAATTAGGTAAGGTGGACTTCCTTGTCCAGGGCACAATATATCCGGATGTAATTGAAAGCGGAGCCGGTGATGCTGCGGTTATAAAAAGCCATCATAATGTGGGTGGACTGCCTGATATTGTTGATTTTGAAGAAATCATTGAACCGCTGAGAGACCTTTTCAAGGACGAAGTCAGAAAAGCTGGTCTTGAACTAGGAATGCCTGACCATATAGTATGGAGACAGCCATTCCCGGGACCCGGTCTAGCCATCAGGATAATCGGGGATATAACTGAGGAAAAGCTTGAAATACTGAAGGACGCGGACTGGATATTCCGTGAGGAGATCAAGGCGGCGGGACTGGGGCGCGAGATCAACCAGTATTTTGCAGTGCTTACAGGAATGAGAAGTGTAGGAGTAATGGGAGACGAAAGAACCTATGACTATACCCTTGCTCTTAGAGGAGTTACAACAACAGATTTCATGACGGCAGACTGGGCCAGGATACCTTATGATGTGCTTGAAAGAATATCGAACAGAATCATCAATGAGGTCAGATCCATAAACAGGATAGTCTATGACATAACCAGCAAACCTCCGGCAACCATTGAGTGGGAATAGTCCAAATTAGCAAAATATCGCAAAAATAATCAAAAAATTAGCAAAATATATTTTGCTAATTTTTGTTTATTATAGTGATCCATCCCCGAACCTTGGTATCTGCCTGATATTGCAGGTCATACTTATATATAATAGTTTTTACCATTTATAGAACGTTGATTATGTGAGATAATCTTACGGTGTTATAGTTTTGAAAGCATTGAGGTTAACATGAAATTTGATAAAACAAATATTAAGAATTTGATACAGGAAGTTGCAGATAAATGGAATTACTCCGGCTTTTTCACTTTGTTTAGTCAAGGTGAAAAGCTGTTCGGTGGGTTCTATGGTTTTGAAAACAGGGATAATGGTAAAAAAACAAATGAAAACACAAGATATCTTCTGGATGCGCAGGATATGTTTTTTGCCAAGCTATCCATATTGATGGAAGTATCCGGTGGAAACATAAAGCTAAGTGATAAAATTGCAAAATATATCCCTGAACTAAAGCATGGAGAAAAAATCACAATCAGGAACTTACTGAAAAATGAATCAGGCTTGTTCGATTATTATCACAACCATCTGATGGTCCAGTTTGAGAACAATGATGCACTTAAAGGTTCGCCGGAGCATGACCGGGTCAGAAAAGAACATACCATCAGATATGAGAACAGGGATTTCAATACAGTCCTTGGTATAATAAATGATAAAGATCTTAAATTTGAACCCGGAAAAGATTCCAGGTTTTCATCAACAGAAAGCGTCATTATGAATGAAGTATTGAAACGGGTGACCGGTCTTAATACATTTGATTACCTAAAGAAGAATGTATTTGATGTATTAGGCATGGATTCCGTTGAATACGGAACAACCACAGAGTCGTTGTCATATGTGGAGCATAATATGACTGAACATGTCAGCATACCGGTTGATTTTGCCGTCGAAGGTATTTTTTCAATTAAGAACAAGGATCTTGAAAAGCTGATGACTGCCCTTCTTGAAAAACGGTTCTTATCTGAAACTGTGTGGAAAACTGCATTGAGGAAAAACAGAAATGGGAACTGCATTATGTATGAAACTGCAGGGGGATACCATAATGTCAGCATCGATTTTTTAGGATATGGTGTTACATATTATTTTGATTTCAACAAAGTGATTGCGTATTACTGTGTTTCCAATGAGCAGCAGCTGTTTAAGTTTGCAGATAATAACTGGAGTTATTACCGAAAGGAATTCAGGAACATTGTTACATCCATAATGACATATCCCGAGAATACAAGAATGGTCAGGCTCACTAAAAAGAACTTTTGGACTACACTTGATATTTCTGTCAGACCTGAACAGAACCAGTTTGTTCTTGATGCAAAAGCTTCGGTGGCTTTGGGGCTTTTCTATAAAACCCAGCAGATATTCGTTCAGATGGAAGGTGATATTGTTGTCGGTCTGCTGGTTCTGGAAATTGATAAAAAGAAAGGCCATTTCCACATCAGTATCGTCATCATTGATAAAAAATTCCAGAACAAGGGGTTTGGTAAACTGATGATCAAATGGGCTGTTGAGAGATTGAAGGAAGAGGGTGCAACATCGCTTACAATCGGTGTGAACCGCAAGAATATTGCAGCAAAGAAAGTATATATGAGTGCAGGTTTCAAGCCTAAGTCGGTATATGGCGGCGGTATGGAGCTGGAACTGAAATTATAAATTCCAACAGCATGAAAAAGGATAAAGCGAAGCTCAAATGATAGATACTGTTGATATGTTCACAATAAGATAATGGTAATTTATATTGACAGAAGAATTGCATTGCACTAATTTCAGAAAAGGGCTAACATTGCTGTATGGATGAATCAATAAGGCTCAACAAAGCAATAGCACAGACAGGATTTTGCTCCAGACGTGAAGCAGATAAATTCATCGAAAAGGGTGAAGTGCTGGTCAATGGACAAAAAGCAGTCATGGGGCAGCAGGTTTCACCAAATGACAGTATCAGTGTAAAAGGAAAACAACTGGGCTCAAGGAAACCACCTGTATATATAGCTTTCAATAAACCGGTTGGTGTGACATGTACAACTGATTCAAGGATTAAGAACAATATAATAGACTATATCAACTACGGCGAACGCATCTTTAACATAGGCAGACTGGACAAAGATTCTGAGGGTCTGATTCTGCTGACCAATGACGGGGCCATAGTCAATAAGATACTCAGGGCTGAAAACGGTCACGAAAAGGAATATGTTGTAACTGTAGACAAGAATATAAGCGATGAATTCATTTATGGTATGGGTAAGGGTGTTCCGATACTTGATGTCACAACCCTGCCATGCAAGGTCAGGAAAATAAATGGTAAGTCATTCAGCATTGTTCTTAAGCAGGGTTTGAACCGTCAGATCAGGCGCATGTGTGAATATTTTGGCTACGAAGTAATTGCATTGAAGCGCACAAGAATAATGAATGTTTCACTTGGAAATCTCCAGACAGGCAAGTGGCGGTATATCACCAAAAAAGAGCTTGACGATATCGAAAAGCTTCTTGCAAAATAAATGTATGCCAAAACCAGGTTCAGGACCTTCTAAACAAGATTCAACATTGCAATTGAGCATGTCAGTTGTCTGAATATTCAATATTTTTCATATTATAATACCGTTTTTTCATTACATGTTCATTCTGTTGCAGAATCTCTTGCTTTATAAAGAATTGATAACGCTCTGTGCTATACTTATCGTGGAAAATGAATATACGAAACCAACTT
>JAFGIJ010000061.1 GCA_016929655.1 Clostridia bacterium | reverse complement strand
GACATCTTCCAGTCACCTGAAGCTCCACAGATTTTATAAAGGAAGTTATGGAGCATCTTGCTTCCTTCAGGAGTATGGTTTACTTCCGGATGGAACTGGACACCGTATATTTTATCCTTCTTGTTTTCGAAAGCACCTACCGGGCAGTTCCTGCTCACTGCAGTTATCTCAAATCCTTCAGGAATTCTGTCAACATGATATGTATGACTCATCCAGCATGTAGTGTCTTTCACACAGTCCCTGAACAGAATACTTTCGCCAAGGTTGATGCCAACCCTTCCGTATTCCCTTTGGTCGGCTTTTTTAACGGTTCCGCCTTTCATTGCTGAAATCAGTTGCATGCCATAGCAGATACCAAGTACCGGAACTCCTAAATCAAAGACCTCTTTGCTGCAAAACGGAGCATTTTGCTGTGTAACCGTTGCCGGTCCGCCTGTAAAAATTATCCCTATGGGATTCTTCTCTTTTATTATGTCAATAGATGTGGTATACGGTACCATCTCGCAGTACACACCTGCATCCCTTACACGCCTTGCGATAAGCTGATTGTATTGTCCTCCGAAATCAAGTACGAGAACCAGTTCATGTTTCATAGCAACTCCTGAAATAGATTACATAGATTATAACTTATGGGTCAATTCCTTACAATGAATAATTTGATGCACTTGACCTTAGGTTTGTTTGGAACTATGATTTACAGGTCAGGTGGTTGTTTATGATTAAAAGAATTTTATTGATACTGGCTGTGGTTATACTGTTTATAGTGACTACAGCATCATACTCCGAGTACAGGGGCCTTGCATGCACCAACTTCGCTGCATTGTCAGGTAACACAGTGCTGTTCGGCAACAGTGAAGATGCTTCAGGTGACCATCCGCTAAAGGATGATCCGTCTGAATCCATGGTCTGGTTCCTGCCGGGAACTGATAACAGTTATGGTATGATGCAGCTTGGATGGTATGCCCAGGATGGCAGCAGGGTTTTCCAGGGCGGTATGAATGAGTTCGGTTTGTGCTATGACTCGACTGCAATTCCTGATACTCTGCTGAATGACAAACCGGATCTTCCATATAATCCTGACAACAGCTATATCTGGGAGGATATCCTGGCAAAATGCAAGGATACTGATGAAGCTGTTGAATATATAAAGAATTACAATTTCAAAGTCATGTGGTTCCAGTTCATGATAACTGATGCAACGGGCAAAACAGTTGTTGTTAGTCCGGGCAAAGACGGAGAACTGGTTTTCAATTACATGGATCCTTCGGTAGGTCTGATTGTTCAGACCAATTTCAACCGCTCAAATCCCATAAGCCATTTCGGCAGTTATCCTGATCCCAGGTACGATGACTCATATAACTATCTGGCTGAAATGGTGGCAAAGGACAATGTGACTGTTTTCGAATTTGAAAAGGTCCTTGATATAGTAAGCCAGAAGGGCCATGATGCCTATACTCCATACTCGAATATCTTTGATCCTGTAAAAAAAGTTGCCTATGTATATTTTGCTTCACAGTTTGACGAGGCCGTTCCCTTTAATCTGATGGAAGAGTTGACCATTGGAGAACACGAATACCGGATAAGCGAACTGGTATCTGTTGGAACCCTTGAAAGAGGTCTTGAATATCATAAAAATTACCTCGGCAAAGAGGTAAGATTCACTATCCTTGCAGTATTTGGAATTATTGCAGCAATTGTCGTGGTTTCAATTCTTTCCATGCTGCTGGGAAGAAGGAAACGAAGGAAATTTGCCGGTAAATAGCTTCTATACTTTGTTATAGCTATATAGTGAAAACTCATATTTTTCCGGTATTGAGAAAACACATTTGCTATTTCTTATGATGCCATCGGTGGTTCCGCTTCCGGCAATAAGCCTGAAACTATATTCACCATCATTCAATGGTATACACATTTCAATAGAATCTTCACTTCCTGCAGCCCTGAATATTCCCATATAACCGTTTTTATCCCCGTCAATGGATATGAAACCCGAAAGAGAAAAACCATCCGGTTCCTCTCCAATCGGGTAAACATTGGATTCTGCTATCTTTTTTCTAATAGGTCTGCAAAGATTGATCATGTATTTCATCTGCTTCTTGTATTCGTCTGAAAGATTACTTATTTCAAACCACATCAACGGGTTGGCAAATATAGTTGTTGCATATAGATATGACGGCGAATACAGGTGCGGAGCCAATGGATCATTTAGGTACTTTTGTTTGTTTCGCTCATTGTTGAGGAATTCAATCCTCAGCCTTCTTGGATCCACATAGTGGGAAAGTAGCCACAGGTTCCTTAATGTCAGATGGGGATAATATCTTCTAAAATCGGTATATCTGTTTTCAAGGAACAAAAAGCCATACTGCATTGCATCGAAATAATCGGTCCTGCTGCCTGCTGTTATGTCTATTTCTACAAAAGCATCACCATTTGAACCTTCTACCAAAGCAGCCATTATCTCCCTTATTCTTTTTTCACCCAATTTGGAGCGTATGGCAATTGCATCAATTTTTACCTTACCAAACCCATAGTTTTTATATAAGTTCAGCAATACTTCTATATCTTTTTTATAATTCTCATAATCATTGGTTTGGTCAGGGCAAAACCACAGGCCCTTCATCATTCCGTATTCATCAGCTTTTTGTGTTACCTCAGTAATATCATTGGGGAATTTATCCTTATCCACATCCCAGTAACCAGGTTTGCTCCACTGGTCAATGTACCTTTCCATGGTAAGCGGGGTCATGGCTGCACCTTTTTGCCACCCGTCATCGAAGAACAGAAAGTCTCCGCCTGCTATTTTCATGTCCTCCAATTCTTTTAACATAAATTCAGAACTTATGATTTTGTCCGCATTCCGGTCTCCCCATGTCGAGTGCCAGAGGACATCATCCCTCTTTTCATTGTAAAGCCTGAATTTCCTCTGGTATTCATGAAGAGCTTTCATTCTTCCAAAAGAGCCGCCGGAATACAGAATTACTGTAAACGGGTATCCGGGGTATTCCGTCAGGTCGCTGG
>JAFGIJ010000001.1 GCA_016929655.1 Clostridia bacterium | reverse complement strand
TTCAGGTCTTCATATGTATAACCAAAGGCATACTGATGCTTGGCAACATTTACAACCTTGGGCAAATCACCTATTTCAGCATGCTCCAGTGTATGAATGTTCTCCATGTTTTCCTTGAGCCATTTACCATATGGTTTCGCAGTGGATATAGTTCTTTTTAGTTCTTCATCACCTATTATCCGACCTTCTTTCGTATCCACCAGAAGCATTCTTCCCGGACGCAGCCTTTCCTTATATAGTATTTCATCTTCTTCAATATCCAGTACTCCCACCTCGGATGCAAGAATCAGGATATTTTCCTTCAACACATAATATCTGGATGGACGGAGTCCGTTTCTGTCAAGAACCGCCCCAAGGGTTGTACCATCGGTAAAGACTATTGATGCCGGACCATCCCATGGTTCCATGAGACATGAATTGAATTCGTAGAAATCCCTTTTTGCCTTATCCATGGTCGTATCCTTTGACCAGGGTTCGGGAATCATCATCATGGCAACATGGGCAAGTGACCTGCCTGAAAGATGCATGAATTCCATACAATTATCAAACATCGAAGAATCGCTGCCATCTTCGTTGACTATGGGATAGACCTTGGAAAGATCATTTCCAAAGGCGTCTGATTCAAGCATGGATTTACGCGCATTTATCCAGTTGACATTCCCGCGAAGCGTGTTTATTTCACCATTATGAATTATATATCTGTTCGGGTGTGCCCTTTCCCAGCTCGGGAAAGTATTTGTACTGTAGCGCGAATGAACAACTGCTATTGCTGATTTAAACGATGGATGAGTCAAGTCCTTGTAGAAAGTTCTCACCTGTTCGGCAAGGAGCATTCCCTTGTATACTATTGTGCGTGATGATAGCGATGGAATATAGAAACCCTGCATTTTTTCCCGCTCCAGGGTGTTTTCCGTCTGCTTCCTTATAACATAGAGTTTTCTTTCAACATCAAGCTCTGTTTCAAGATCTGTTGAACACCTTATAAATGCCTGCATGATATATGGCATACTTTTTCCGGCGGTTAATCCAAGACATGTATCTTCAAGCGGCAGCTTTCTCCAACCGAGGAATTCCTGGCCTTCCCTGGCAACAGCCTGCTCAAAGATATATTGGCAGTGCTGCCGTTTTTCGGTTTCCTGTGGGAGGAAGAACATTCCAACTCCATAGCGGCCTTGATCAGGCAGATCTATCGAAAGCTGGCTGCAGGCTTTTTTAAAAAACAGGTGTGGAATCTGAACAAGTATACCTGCACCATCACCGGATTTTGCATCGGCACCACTGGCTCCTCTGTGCTCAAGGTTAATCAGAATTTCCAGGGCACGCATTACAACCTTGTGCGACTTTTTACCGTCAATGCTAACTATTGCCCCGATACCACATGCATCGTGCTCGAATTGTGGGTCATAAAGCCCTTGTTTTTCCGGATACCCATAATGCTGCATAGTCTTTTGTTTCCTTCCGCACCTGCAAACATGGTATAAATGGACAGAAATGACGCCTTGAAGACATCATTTTGCAATTTTACAGTATAGAACTTGCCCTTCTTACCCCGTAACTTGCAGGTTGTTATAAAAGTAGTGATATTTTAGCATGAATAAAGGGTTGAATCAATAGAATTTATGTTATTTTTGCAATATACGAGACTTTAACTTGCAGAATATCATAAATTCCGACACTTTATCTGTGTTTTGTGGAGTGTTTTGCAATTTCCCATATCCCTAATCGGTTTTTAATATTGAATATTTTTTACACGAAATCTAGATTAGCCTGCTGTCATAAGCCCAGTGAAGCAGTGCCTGACGTTGTTTCTTCCTGCACGACAAATCAAGGGGCCTGCAACCTTTCTGTATCGCACCAACATGTCTTTTCATTGCCTTCCATCTCTTGATTTGACGCATGTCTTCAGAAGGCATTCTTCTTCCATGGTAGTAACGGCAATACCACTGGAACCAACCCCTGGGATCATCAGGGTGAATCCACCCTTTTTTCTCCCATTCACTCAATGGGAGTGAGGCATCAACCTTATAATAATTTAGACTGATGTCCTTTTTAACCGGAGATAATTTTGCATCAACAAACCAATCTGCAGGAAATTCATCCTTGCAGTCAGTCATGTATTTCCCACCGAATACACCGAGGGCAAGCATTTCCTTTGGAGTCAGCTGTGGTTTGAATTCCGGATGGAAGTTCTGCCCCATGGGTTCAGTAAGATAGTAGTGGCCCCTTTGCATTTTGTCATCGATTATTACTTTTCTTTTCGTGGCTTGGCCCTCCGAATAAATGTCGATTATGAACATATTATATACATCCAGTGACTTTTTGATAAGGCTTGTAAGCTCAAATTAATATGCTGATTTAAGCGATGAAACAGTGGATGTACTTCTGAAAAATTTAAATATGTAGTTTTTACATATTTTTGCATGCAATAATTTTCATTGCATTTTTATTGAAGCCTTCTAATCTTACCTGAGTTTATATCTTCGATTACGATTGCACCGTCTATGGAAAGAATCCGGATGTTGTCATCATCACCAATTTTCATTCTGGTAACAGGCTCAAGCCAGACAGACCTGAATTCCCTTATGGATATTTTTCTGGTAACTTTCGTTCCTTCCACCATTGTTTCGCCGGGATATATCAGCAGTTCATCAATATACTCTTTTTCAAATACTGCATCCACATCCTTGTCATTGAAGTTCCAGACCACAAGTCTATCCTTGATTTTCAATGCAGCCGTGCCATCAACTTTTGCATCGTATAAGACCGCAGTATCCCTGACGGCCATTGTTTCTTCCGGACTGCTGTTAGGCAGGGATACAAGTGTAAAGATTGAAGTCCTGTCACCATTTTTAAAGTTCCCATTTTCTATATTGTTAAAAACCAGCTGGTCTTCAACACCCTTCCAGGCCTTATATTTATGTCTGTTGATATACTTGACACCATTGCTGTTATAGTATATAAATCCAATTTCATCATCTACATTTACCATACCCGTCATTGGAAGATAATCAATGTCATCCTTCTCTCCCCCGAAATAACCGTTGTATCTATGTGATTCTATTCCCGTGTGTATGTCCCTGTACCCTTTGGCGATGTTCCCGAATTCTTTGATATTTTCGTTTCTTACACCAACTAGACCACCATGGAATATATTGGTTTCGCAGTCTTCCCCGGTACTGAATCTATCAGAATAAACCGCTGTTCCGTCAGGCAGTGATACAAACGAAATATCCTGTATCAGTTTTCCTCCATCCCTATGAACACGTGCTGCCGTACAGAACCCTTCTTTTCTCGTGTCAATATATCTCTTGACGGAATCACGGATATCCCTTTCATTGCATAGTGATTCTGACATCCGTCTGTCTTTGAAATGGATTTCCCCGGTCATGCTTGCAACAATAGGGGTCACTGTCCACATACCATTTTCAGGCAGGTTGAATGCCATTACCTTGTTTCGCCAGCTGAATGAAGAAAAACTGTCAATCCTCCTGTTTATTACAGTACAACCGAATGGATATTCATAAACTCCATCAAGTTCAGAATTTATGGTTTCTATGGATTTTGCAGACTTCGGTTCATCAAGATAGGTATGCAAAAGGAAGCTGTAGATAAGACTTGCAACACTGGCGTGCTCCATATCCTTCAGCCTATAATGCCCGTATTCATCAATGGTCTGGTCCGGGTTTTCCTCAAGGAGGGTTCCAAGCTTATGGCTTTTTTGAAGTCTCTCCATCATCTCAATGTTCTTTTTCAGGTATGCCGCAGAGTTTTCCTTTTTGTGTAACAGATTCATTGCAGTATGGAGCATATGGTTTCCATGGTATCTTGTGTACCACCAATCCTGTCCCTGAACAGGTATAATAAGTCCATCGTCCTGGCACCACTTACCGATGGTATTTTCATATACATTTTCATTGTTTCTGTATACCGTGTCCGGAATTTTATTTCCGGTCATAAGCAGTGCAACTGTTGCTTCTGCTTTAAGTATAATTCCAGCAGCCATATATTCAGGATGTATGAATGAATGATTTTCAGTTGTGTAATCGGGATGGAATGTGACACCTTTCATCCAGAAATTTCTCAGGGATTTACCCATATATTCATCTGTATTCATCCTGTCTCTGTAGGTACTGATTGAATTGATTGTCCATCTGTTGAAGCCTTCAAGCCACTTTTCCCTGTGGGGATGCTCTTTGTACAAAACTAATCCCCCGGTTATTCCAAGGGCTGTCCATGCATTTTCCTCACATTGTGTATCAAAATATGTGCCAACACGGGGAAGTTCATTTGCCCATCTGTCTGAAAAGGCAGTCACTATCTTTTCAACAATTTTAAAGGTTTTATCGTCAATTCTATCCCTGAATGTCAGGGCGGTTACGGCCATCAAAACACCGGTTCTTCCGATAGCAGATGCCCTGAAGAATTCCTCGCCCTTTGCTCCCCACTTTGTTCCGTTTGCATATACATTTGTGCTTTTTTCCCTGACTATTCCTTTTGGACCATATTCATTTGTTGCACAAAGATACTTCAGGGCCATCACTGCCTTGTCTTCGAGTTCTTTCCTTGGAATATTAGTAATGGCTTCATCATATTCACCGTATTGCGAAATTACAGTATAAAGAAACATTGGTATGGCTGTCTCAATTGAATAGAAGTAGCTGCCCCCGAAGAAATGCCCGGCACCTTTTATATAGCTGCACTCACTGAACGTTGAATCAGCAAACGGTATCCATTTAAGCATTATTTTATATAACCTGTCAGCAGTTTCGCTGAGTTTTAAATTGTTCTTCTCTATGATGTTGTATTTAACTGTCATATTTCCCTCATAATTTTCTTTAATTTTTCACCCGGCGTATGCTGACCGAACAACGCGATGGGGCCCATAACTATCCCCATTCCAAATACTGCAAACTGACTGTATTTTCTCGTATTCATTATATCAATTCCCTCGTGCCTGCAGTGATCCTCAACCAAATTTTTCCACGCCGTGTGACTGTCGGCGCAATTGAATGTATCATTCAGCGAACCTCTTTCAATTATATAACTGCATACTTTTGCTACAAATTCCGGTGTGACTGCTGAAACAGTTTTATTTTCACCCTTCCTGATAAAAATCGGCCCTCCGCCTTCTGTCATCTTCCTTATAAAGATGTCGCACTCGTATTTTATCAATGGAAGCCTGAGTATCGTGTATGGAATCCCTGACTTTCTCACATGCTCTTCAGCTTTTCTCTTGGAAATTCCATATGCCTCTATGTCAAAGGGTTTTGTGCTTTCATCTCTGTTCTTTCCCAGTGATCTTATTCCATAAACTCCAACTGTACTTATCTGTATGAAGTTCCTGCATCCTGTTTTTTCTGAAAGATTCAGAATATTTCTTGTGCCTGTTACATTGGCATCAAACATGGCCTTTCTGTTTCCTTTTTTCTTCAGCATGGCTGCATTATGTATTATTGCATCCGGTTTCCTGCCTTCAAGCAATTCATACAATCCTTTGAATGTCTCGGGTGATTCCAGGGATATTGCCACTTCGTTCACTCTGGGAGCGCTTTTTCCTACAGTACCAATGACATGATATCCTTTACTAATGTAAAAAGTCCTTAGATAATTGCCAAGAGCCCCGCTTGTGCCGGTTATAAGTATTGTTCTTTTCAATATTTCATCGGTCATAAAAATATGGTAAACACCTTTTCATCTATTCCCTCAAACCATCTTTCGTCAATGTCAAATGGAACTACACACGTTTTTCTAAAAAACATGAGCTTTCAGCATTGAAATCTGCCCCGTTTAAATATCAATAAGTGAGGTTTATTATTCATAAATCAATTATATGGTGTTTTTATCCTTTTTACGATAGGTTACATAATATAATCCGGGAACAATTATCAAGACCAGTATAGCCGAGATCATCATCCCGCCCATGAAAGTAACCGCCATCGGTCTGAAGAAATCACCGCCGGTGACCGCCAGAGGAATGATTCCGAAAATTGTTGTAAGACTTGCCAGGGTAATTGGTCTAAGCCTCCTGGCAACTGCTTTTACACAGCTTCCCCTGACACTGTCTCCTTTTTTCATACGTGTGTTGATATATTCAACAAGCAATATACCGTTGTTGACAACGATACCGACAAGTCCGGCAATTCCCAGGAGAGTTGTTATACTGATTTTCTCTTTGAAAAGAAGGATAGCTATAAGCGAACCTATGAATGACAGGGGTATGGTTGTGAGTATGATTAGTGGCTGTCTCATTGACTTGAACTGGAAATACATAATAAGGAATATCAGGATAACTGCAATTATCAACTCAACAGCAAGACCTGAAAGCGATTCGCTAATAATCTCATTGTCACCTTTGTAAAGAGCATCAAGCTGATTTCCGCCATCATTTATGAGCTTCTCAATATCCGCTTCCAGCTCATATGTATTACTGCCTTCGCTGGAATATGCTTCTATGATTACCGAGGGGCGGCTATTGTACCTTCTTATATATTCAAGGCTCTCACCTTCATTTATTTCTGCTGTATCAGTAAGCAGAATCCATCTTCCGTCATTGGTTTTTATTTCAAGTTGATCAAGCTGTTCCCATGAGGAATCATCAGGCTCAACCCACAGGTTGGACCGTTGGTCTCCTGGATTATAAAGCTGACCGAATATTCCATTCATGGAAACTGCTACCTGGGACTCTACGTCTGCCAGCGTAAGCCCATTTTGTGATGCCCTGTCCCTGTCTATGTCTATTTCTACATCTTTCTTGTATTCCGGGGCAACCAGTTCACCATATCTGAAACTATCCAACTGCTGCATTTCTGAATACAGGTCTTTGCTCTTTGCCAGCAAATCATCATATGCTCCATCCGATAAAATTATCTGGACCGGTGCAGCAAATGTCGAAAGCTCAAGCCTGTTGACAAGTATAATTCCTTTTCCTCTGAGTGGTGCAAGGTCATTCTCCAGCTTCTTGATATAATCACCAAGATCAGATGGTTCACAGTCAAACTGTACATAAAAGCGACCCACATTCGGGAGATTATTCAATGTTCGCAAAGAGATATAGAACTTTGGCAGATCGCCTCCAAGAGAATATGCATAGTTATCCAGATCCTTCTGTTCCCGGACTATGTCTTCAATGCCCTTGGCCAGCTGAGCAGCTCCTTCGCTATTTCTTGATTCAGTATATTCATAATTAATATATGCCACACTTCTTTCTGTTTTTGGAAGTATGTCCACCTCGGCTTTATCAATCGTCAGGTAAATAAGACCACCAAGGATAATGAATGCAATTATTGACGGAACTATATGTGCTTTATAGACCCAGCGCATTGCAATTCCTGCAAAATGGCCCACGCCTTTTTTCCTTTTAATGGTATTCCTTGCCTTGAAAAACATACTTGCAAGGGCAGGCGTCAGTGTTATGGAAACAATATATGAAAGTATTATTGAAATCAGGATGGTAAGAGGAAGCGTAAATGCAACTTCTCCTGCAATTCCAGGAAGAAACAGCAAAGCTGCAAATACCACTGCTGTGGTCAGGGTCGAAGTAAGAACCGGCATATAATTGTCTTTGACTGCATTTATACAGGCTTTGTTTCTTTTCTCTCCAAGGTCAAGGTTGTGTTGAACTGCTTCTGAAATAACTATGGAGTTATCGACAAGTATTCCGATTGAAACAATAAGACCTGCGATACTCATAAGCTGAAGTTCACTTCCCATAAGGTACAGGATACCGATTGTTGTAAGAACCGTTACAGGTATTGTAAAGGCTATTGCAGCTGCATTCCTGGGTCCAAGACCTATTAAAACTACTACCATGACAATCAGTATACAAATAAGAAGATTTGACATTACCTGGTCAACCTGGTCTTTTACATAACCCGGGGCAAAGGTCATCTTACCTATAGAAATGCCATCAGGAAGAGTCTTCTCATAATCATTGGTTGCTTCTTCTATATCATCACCGAGTACTGTAAAATCGATATCCTCTTCAAAGAAAATCTGAACAAACGCAGCTGATTCACCATTGAATACAAATGTTTTTGTGCCTGCCGGTGTCCTTGTTTCAACAACTGCAATGTCAGAAATCCTGATTTCTCCATCAGGTCCTGCTGCAATTATAAGATTTTCAACTTCCTCTGCTGACCTATAGTTCCCATCAACTGTAATGGTCTTTTGTACCATATCAGTTTCAGTTGTGCCCATTGGAATTTCAACACCGTTTGCATAAATAATCCCGTAAATATCAGAAAGTGTCAGTGAAAGTTTCTTTATTTCTTCAACATTTACCTTTACGACCAATTCTTCTGCATATGATGAATCGACTCTGGTATCTGCAATATTTTCCAGTCTTCCAAGAACATCTGCAAGTTCCTCTGCATATGTTTCAAGGTCTTTTTCAGAAGCATCACCATATATGGCATATATTACCTCTGCAGAATCGAGGTCTGTAACAAAACTTATTTCGGTTATTCCCTCATCAAGGTCTGCGTTATATACATCTTCTTTGATTTCCCCGAGAGTTTTCTCGGAATCCGTATCGTCAAGATTCATTTCTATGAATATAATACATGCGTTATCTGCTGAAACTGTTGAATAGTTGTCCACACTTGGATATTTTGAAATAATATCCTCGATTGGAATGGCTATTCTTTCTTCAATCTCCTTGCTTCCAAGACCTGGGGCAGTAATTTGAAGATATCCATAAACAGCCTTGATATCAGGCATTTCCTGTTTTGGTATATTAATGTAAGCAAAAATCCCAAATGCAATTAGAAGAAGGCATATGAGAAGAATTGCAAACCTGTGACTTAATACACTTTTAATGAATTTATCCATGAGGCAATGATACTGCTTGTTGTTTGAACAAATAAGCACCCGGGGTGGGTATAGCCCTATAAATAACGGATGATATTATACTAACCCCATTGAGTGATTACCCTATTATACGTCTATTCAATGATGACTCCGAATATCTTCCTGGCATATGAGCCTATGACAGCCGTACTGTTGTAAACACCAGGGGAACCCTCAACATTTGCCCCAAGAGATATTGTGTCAGCTATCCTGCCGGTTGTACCTTCTATAAGGTACATATTTCCTGCAAAGTTGCAGTATAAAATATATCCTTTGCCTTCAGGCGTATAAACCGCCGTAGGTGAACTCCAGCTGTATGCTTCTGAATCAATTGACCAAACTTCCTGACCCGTCATTTTATCAAGTGCAACAAGTTTGCCTTTATACTCTCCACCCCACTTTGCCAGACCGAATACAACGATATTCTTCATGTCATTTTTCCCAACAACAGGAGTTCCAAGAACACCACCGTTGATTACCGAATTGTATTTACACGGATATTTTACTTCCCAAATCAAATCACCTGTCAGGGCATTGAATTTTGATATTGTTGAATCGTATTCACCCATTGCTCCGTTGTCAGCCTCACCATTGATATCTACTTCATTGCCCGTATAAAGGAATACGCCTTCATCCGTTATATCAAGAACCGGTGATGAATCTGTATCTTCATGGGTCCCTGCTACCCACATTGCACTCATGGTATTCAGATCAATGCATGCAACCATGCCTCCATTGTCTGTGAAATACATGAGATTCTTATATATTACCGGAGAGCTCTCGATTCCTATTCTGCTGCTGAAAGGATTCATGTATCTGTATTTTGTAAGCTCCGGTTCAACAGATATGCTGCCGCTTCCCTTGGTATACTGGGTGTTCAGCTTCATTTTATATATAATTCCATTTTCACCGGCTTCATAAAATGTGTCGTTGGCCGCATCGAGTAAACCAGAAGAGTCAAAGTTAGGCCATTCCCTGAGTGAATCAGGGTCATCGCCCTTGATTTCATACAACAGTCTTTGGTCGATGAGGCTGAATATCCTGTACGCAGGAACAAGTACGTCGGTTCCATTTTCTCCAATGCCCTGCCCCGTGTACAAAAGGGGATAACCACGGGGGTCTATGGAAACCGTTCCTTTTGTCGGATAACCGATATGTATGGGATCCCTGGTCCATTCTCCCGTTTCCAGATCACAAAAATATATGTTTCCATCTAGAGATGCATAAATAACTTCCACCAGATCCTTATCCATGAACTTGCTTTTTATGTTCATGGATTTTCTGACTTCAGGTTCCCAGTGAACAATTGCAGGCTGACCGGTCCAACCTACTCCCGGCCAGTATCCTCCTGACTGAGTTGATATGCTTCCTATATCGAATTCCCAGACGATTTCCATCTTTTCTTCGGTTATATCGGCTGTCCCGAAAGCTCCACCATTTCTATAATTATTCCCTCTGAAAGTCAGAAGCCCCAGGTCACCGGCATAATCTTCCGCTTCTGGAAATCCAATCAAGCTCTTATCAAAGTAGTTTGCAATAAGTTTAGATTTTTGAAGAACTTCTTCATAGTATATGTTGCTGTATGGTCTGGCAGATTCCACTATGTATTCCGGAATCATTGTCAGTTTCTCCCGCTCCGTTTCCGGCAGTACTCCTAACTCAGAATATCCATAAACAGTTTTTGAAACCTCTGCAATTTTAAGTGCTCCGCTTTCAATATCAGTTCCTTCTGCAAAAATGCAGATTATATAATCATTGCCTTCGAGGAATATACCGGATTCATTCAGCGCATTCATGCCATATTCATGGCCTTGTATGCCTCTTGGATATTCCCTGATAAAATCTTCGAAATCTCTTGTCAGGAGCCGGTTGTCTTCTGAAGCTGACAGGCTGTTGTAAAGTTCTTCAAATACGCTGCCTGAAATTCCGGTATTATCATATATTTCCTTGTAAAAAATTGCCATATCAGCCGGAGAAGTGTATAACGGAACATCGGTATTTGCCGCTCTTATAGATTCGAGGTAATCGTTTATCTCCTGTTTCCCGAGATATCTGACCAACATGTTCAGTGCAGTGTAATCGCCCTGTTCAATTGATGCTTTGGAAAGCTCACCCAGGGTAAATACCTTCCCCGTGGTACTGTCCGTTATATCCCCATCTGTTCCCCTGCGGTCTTGATCAGTCAATTCAATTGTCTCATTCATCACCAGACTTCCATTTGAGACCATCATATACAGATACAGGTTCACCGGAATTGCCGTAGCCTGACCGGCGATATATTTTTCGCTTCCGCGTATTTCCACATACTCGCCCTTCGTCAAATTGAGATAAGAAAATCCGTATTTTCCGGGAATTTGAGACAACAGTGTCTCCAGACAGTACCTTAGAGCCTGGACGTCACCTTCTGCATCAATATCCTCATCCCAAAATCCTGAGGCTGGGTTTTGAGTGTCTATCGGACCATCTGTCTCGGATGAGGCAGTGGGTGTGGCTGATGGATCATTGTTTTCATTGATCTTTGTTTTGCACGATGCTGTTAATAGAATGGCAATTATCAATGAGAATATTACAAGTTTCTTCTTCATTGTTTTTATCTCCTGTGGTTCTTACATATAGAGTATACCAATAATGGCAGAAACAGTATATTGGTTTAATAATCCCCTGTATGCATTGACACTATGAATATTTCCTGATTGCTTCAAATATTGAAGGATATTCACTCTCATTTCCTTCTGACAATCTTGCTCCCGCAACAGCAGGGAGGATTGCGAGTATATCTTCTTTGCGAATATTTTTATAATAACAGTATTTGTTGAGGTAATACTCTGCATACTCTTTATAATATAGCTCATACAGCAAATATGTCCTGCAAGCATCTGCCCTTGGATCTCCTATTGAAGCGTCAATCCAGTCAATGATTGCAATCCCTTCATTTGTTCTTATCAGATTTTTAGCATGGAAATCTCCGTGGCAGAGGCAATTTTCCATAGTCAAATTATCAGCAATACAAATGAGTCTGTTTTTCAATCCGGAATCCAGTATCCTGCTTCCTTCAATTCTGGTTTTGATTTTTTCTTCAACACGTATTGGGAGGTAACAGTGTGTGTCATTGACGAGTATCTGCAATCTTATGCTTTCGTCAAATAAATCAGTA
>JAFGIJ010000228.1 GCA_016929655.1 Clostridia bacterium | reverse complement strand
GATTCCGGCACAGCTCCTGATCCTGCAAGAACAACTTCCTTTGTTCCGATTCTTCCGCTGAGTGAAAGGGTCTTGTAGTAATCAGTCAAGCCTACACCACCTGCATACATTGTTGAAACAGGTGCAAAGGCAAATGTTGATATGTCTTCTGTACCTACCACTTCAACTGGTACAGGATACTCTGAACCTGCGACCGCTCCAAGGGTAGTATGCATTATCTTGAGTGTGAAAGTTGTTGTTCCCTGTGTTGTTGATGCTGTAAATGTTGCATCGGATGATCCTGACAGTGAAGCATCGGCAGTCATTGTTGTTCCGGTTGTTCTTTCAATCTGAATGTAATAATCTGTTCCGGTCAAATCAAATGGCTTGAGATGCTGGCTGTAGACAACTATATCATCAAGGGTCATTTCCCTGGTTGCTTCTTCTTCGAAGTAATCGGGGAAGTCAACGGACTGTATGAAGCTTGGTTCCGGTGCTTCATATACTGTAATCGGGAATGAACCAAGAAGTTCCATGTCATAATAGTATGTAACGGTTACACTTGATGCTACACCTGTAGGAAGTACAGATAGTGTTCCTGTCACATCATCATAGGCAAATGCAGACGGATGTATTGCAACAGGGTTATTTGAAACAACATAGAACTTGCTGAAATCAAAGTTTCCTTTCATCGCAATCGGCTGTCCAAGTTCATCATATGCATATGTTGTAAGGTCAAACCATTCGCCTTCATAGGCCATTTCGGTTCCGGCTGAAATAACAAGTGAATTAAGGTGAACCGGTGGGTTTACAGTTATCGTATAGTTTTTAACAATCGCTTCCATCGGTACCAGGAATGTTATTGTTGCTGATCCTGCATCCAATGCATTGAAGACCATGTTTCCATCAGCGTCAATGTCAAAGCTTGATGTTGGAACTGCAGCAGGATTGCTGTTGAGTACTGTGATTGGTCCACCAGGGGCAATATCAGCATCAGTCAGCTTATATGAATTTCCATACTGGTCTGTGGCTTCAATCATAAGCTTGTGGCCACTGGTATTTTCTTCAATCCTTGATGCACTGTTGGCAATGACAAGTCCTGCAAAGTTAAGCGATTTTATTTCCGGGGCATCATACAGTGGAATTGTCTTTACTGCATTGAGGCCTGTGGTTATATGCAGAAGATTAACAGTAATCTGAGTTGCATCATCCAGTCCAGGATCAGAAGCGTTTATCTTTATAGTTGTTCCCGTGTTGCTGTATGGAAGAGTTGTACCATCATTGGCAAACACAAAAATGTTTGTATTGACGATTGTCATCGGTTCTCCATACTGGTTGTACAGTGAAACCTGCAGGTCCTGGTCAGCCAGAGGGAATACATAATCAGCTCCAATTGATATTCCCATCAGGGTTTCTTCCTGAACGGTCAGGTCAAATGTGCTGTCTCCAATCTGTACCGTGTAATCACCGGGTGTGAAATTCAGGCTTCTTGAAAATTTTACTGTTTTTCTGTTTGTATCCCATGTGACTGTTACTCCCGGCCATACGATTGTTCCCTTTTTAAGAACAGCTGTTGTTCCTGACGGGGCAGCCATATTAAGTGTAGCAGTAATTTCCTTTGAACCGCTGGCAAAGGCATCCATTACAGTAAGAACTGTTGGAACCAGTCCTGCGTTCTGGGCAGCTATAAGTGATACAACACCCTCATCTATAAGGAATGACACAAGTTTCTGTCCATCAGCCTTGTTAGCTTCAAGAGCTTCGACCAATGCCGTTGCAAGATGGTTATTTGTAATCTGACCGACTCCATTGAGTGCAGTAAGTCCTTTGCCCGCTGCAAATGAGAAAACCTGTTCCCATGTGAAGTCAACATTTTCAACATAACCAAGAGAAACAAGGAGAACCTTGTATATTTCCTGTGCGGTCATAACTTTGTTCGGTGCGAAGGTTCCATCGGGATATCCCTGGAAACCTACATCCGGATTTGCTTTTAAATAAGCAAGCATTGGCTGCCAGTATGCCGTGGCATCCGCTGCATCAATAAATGTTGCAGTTCCTGTATAGGAATCCGCTTCATCTTCAAGACCCATGAGACGAAGAAGTATCTTCGCTCCCTGTGATCTGTTTGTCAGTTTTGACAAGTATTCTTCAGTGACTCCGCTTCCGTCCCCTCTTAAAACATTAAGATCCTCACAGATCTCAGCGTCCAGGGAAATTGCACTTACCGGGACTACTAAAAATGCCGATAACAG
This sequence comes from Clostridia bacterium, assembly GCA_016929655.1. Lineage (GTDB taxonomy): Bacteria > Bacillota > Clostridia > DUPQ01 > DUPQ01 > JAFGQE01. The sequence goes on along the minus strand of JAFGIJ010000228.1, from coordinate 2,821 downwards.
TGCAACGGCCAAAACCACTGAAAGTATTTTTTTCATTGATTTCATAATTGATTTTTTCCTCCTTCATTTTGTTTTTCTTTAGTAAAATTTGCAGTCATAATTATATCATCATTACATTGGTAAAAACAACATTCGACCTTTACATTTTACCCTGATAGATTTGTTTGACGCATTAACAGTCCGGAAGGTTCCCTTGAATTCCGGGTACACATATAAAAAAAATTTTCATTAAAATTTAATTTACAAACATATGTTTGTGGAAAAAAGTTGCGTAAAGACACTTGCTCTCAAAAATTTTCTATTAATTTTTATAAATTAAATGAATATTATTAAGAGTTATACACAGAAATCATCCTTGTCTGTGTATAACTTTTTAGCTCAAATAGCCTTTGTACAAAGGGTTATTTTAAAGAATTACAATTTTTGGTTTTTCATATTTTTGAATAAATGTGGATAAATCCTGCTTGTAATGTCAAGTAGAGGCAGTCCTGTGGATAACTTGGTTGAAACTGTGGAAATCTATATAAATTTCATGCTTATATCCATTGCTTTTACACTATGTGTAAGCGCTCCCGATGAAATTATATCAATTCCTTCAATTGCCTTATCCAAAATATTGTTCTCTGTTACATTTCCCGAAACCTCCACTGATGCTTTTTTACCTATTATCGCAACAGCTTTGATGATTGTCTCCCTGTCCATGTTATCAAGCATTATTATGTCAGCTCCGGCTTCAACCGCTTCTGACACTTCGGACAGATTGCTGGTTTCAACCTCTATTGTTGTTGTGTGCGGTATGCCTTTTCTTACTTTTTCTACCGCAGATTTAATTCCTCCGGCCGCCTTGATATGGTTGTCCTTTATCATTACTGCATCAGAAAGTGAGAATCTGTGATTTGTTCCCCCTCCGGTTCTTACTGCATACTTTTCCAAAATCCTGAGCCCCGGTGTTGTTTTTCTTGTGTCAGCTATAACGGCACCTGAAGATTCAAGCTTTTCTGCAAACCCCCTGGTTTTTGTCGCAATACCGCACATTCTTTGAAGAAGGTTAAGGGCAACCCTTTCACCTTTTAGAAGCGATGCACTTTTACCGGATACTTTGGCAATTATTGTTCCTGCAGTTACTATTTCACCCTCTGACGAAATTTTTTCAAAGCATATTCCTCCGTCGATTTTTTTGAAAACCATTTCAGCCACAAAGAGCCCGGCTATAACACCTTCTTCCTTTGCCATGAAAACCGCTTCAGATGTTTCGTCTCCTGTAAATATTGAATCCGTTGTAATATCTCCAAAAGGCATGTCTTCAATCAGTGCATTTTCAATTATTCTTTCAATTAAAAGGTTATTCACATCAAAACTCCTCTTTGACAACTATATGTCGTTCCCATTCCTGTCTTGTTTCAGGAAAATCCGTCCTATAGTGTGCTCCTCTGCTTTCTTCCCTTTTAAGCGCAGATTCTATTACAAGTCTTGCAATCAATGCCATGTTTGACACCTGGTACTGGGCCATGGAAACACATCTAAGATCCTTTAATTCAGAATTTATTTCCATTATTGCAGAAAGTGCCTTGTTCAGGTTTTCTCCGTTCCTGATAATACCGACATATTTGTTCATTATTTCTTTTATTCTTTTTTCATATTCAATCGCCGGTTTTACAAATTGTCCACCCTCGGTCTCAATCTGTTCTATGGCACAATCCTTCCGGGTATTTTCATGGGAACCTATCTGCCTTGCTATCCTGCTTCCAAATACCAGCCCTTCAAGCAGTGAATTGCTTGCAAGCCTGTTTGCTCCGTGTATTCCGGTACATGCAGCTTCTCCGCAGGCATAAAAACCTGAAAGTTCCGTCATGCCGTTTTCATCTGTGCTTATACCACCCATGCAATAATGCTCGGCAGGTGCAACAGGAATGTAGTCCTTTGAAATATCTATATCATATTTGAGACAGGTTTCAAATATCTTCGGAAATCTGTTACTGAGATAATCCCTTTTCTTTGAGGTTATATCAAGATACACACAGTTTGCCTCAGTTTCGGCCATTTCCTGGAAGATTGCCCTTGCAACAATGTCCCTGGGTGCAAGTTCCTTTTTTTCATGATACTTTTCCATGAAAAGTTCACCGAACCTGTTTCTAAGAACAGCGCCTTCGCCCCTGACAGCCTCTGAAATCAAAAAGCTTTTGTCTTTTCTGTGATACAGTGCCGTGGGATGAAATTGTACAAATTCCATGTCAGCAAGTGAAACTCCCGCTCTATATGCCATTGCCATGCCGTCGCCGGTAGCGATTATTGGATTTGTTGTGTTTGCATAAAGCTGACCGAATCCGCCCGATGCACAGACAACATCACTGCATTCGTAGATAACCCTGTGTCCCGACCGTTGGTCCAGGGCAACAACCCCCACACATTTATTTCCCTCTGTCAGCAGATCAATGGCAAAAATCTTTTCATGAAGTTCAATGTTTTCCTGCTTTTTGGCAGAAGCAATCAGCTTTTCACATACTTCCTTGCCCGTGAAATCGCCTGCATGTATTATACGTCTCTGGCTGTGGGCTGCTTCACGGGTCAGGGAAAGTTCCCTTCCGTCCATATCAAAGTCAACGCCCATTTCCCTTAGCTTCTTTATGTTTCTGGTAGCCTCGCTGACCATTATCCAAACCATTTCTTCGTTGCTTAATCCGGCACCGGCGTAAACGGTGTCATCTTTATGGTACTGGGGCGAATCCTCCTCCCCGAGGGAAACTGCAATTCCTCCCTGTGCGAGAGCAGAGTTGCTTATTATTATTTCTTCTTTTGCAAGAATGGTTACTTTTTTGCTCTT
>JAFGIJ010000060.1 GCA_016929655.1 Clostridia bacterium | reverse complement strand
GGTTTTGTTCACTTAACATTATAGCTGAGATGGTCCCTGTGGGACATCTTTATTCAGCGCATGCGTCAGTTGGTTTTACAATTCACCAGCGTGTAAAACTCCCTTGTAACTGCTTAAACTGGTTTTATTCCAAACATGTCTTTTTCAAGACTTCCTTTTCTTCTTCAGATAGATTAGTTTCACAATTTCCATTGACTATTTCTCTTAGATACAATGAGCTTCCTTCAATCATATGAATATTTGTAAGTAAAATACCGCTGTTTTCTTCATTCAATAACATAAGTGAAAAGCTGAGTCTTCCGCTTATATCCTCTGTTGAATCATATCTTATGTATCCTAATTTCTTTATATTCTTTTTTCGCTCTAAATTAAGTATACCGATGGCTTTATCAATTTCACCATGCTCGTTCTCATTGTCATCAATTATCTGAGCGACAACTTTTGCCAATTCCTCATAGTCTGCAGCTTTTCCCACATTCTTAAGTATTTTCTTTATTTTTTTATAGGTGTTCCTCTTTGAAATAATTGAAGCAGTGATTATTCCAGCTATAATACCGCCCAATATTGACACTACTGCACATAAAATGAGCAGTGTTACCTGATCTAAATTCATTTATCTATCCTCTATCTTTCTTCATTATATCTATGATTCTGTTCAAACCTTCCATTGAATAATATTCAATGGTAATTTTACCTTTATTTATGTTTCGGCTTAAGTGCACCTTTGTTCCAAAACGTTTTGCCAAATCATTTTCTACCCTCTTAAACTCTTCTTCATAATTGTTCTCTATTGCTTTTTTGGGTTCCTTTGATTTTCTTTGGGCTATTTTTTCTATATCTCTTACTGAAAGTCCTTTAAAAACTGTATCTTTTGCTATTTTTTCTCTGTACTCCTCGTTTTCAATGGCAAGTAGTGCCCTACCATGCCCTTCGCTGAGTTTTCCTGATACTATCATTTCCTGTATCGGACTGCTGAGATTAAGCAACCTTATTTTATTTGCAATTGCAACTCTGCTTTTTCCAATGCTTCTTGATATGCCCTCCTGTGTAAGCTTATACTCTTCAGAAAGCCTTCTATAAGCTGTTGCTTCTTCAATTGCATTAAGATCTTCCCTTTGTACATTTTCTACCAGGGATATTTCCAAAACCTGCAGGTCAGAAATATCCTTAACAAGTATGGGAACTTCCTTTAACCCAAGTTGTTTTGCAGCCCTGAACCGTCTTTCTCCGGCAACAATTGTATATCCACTGTTGCTTTTTCTTACAATTATGGGTTGAATTATACCGTTTTCTTTTATTGACTGAGCCAATGAATCCAGTTCTTCCTGGTTAAAGGTTTTCCTTGGCTGGGCAGGATCCCTGGATAAATCATCAATACTTATATGATCAATGCTGCTTTTTTCTTCCTCAGTTATTTCAAAAAGAGCGTCAAGCCCTTTACCTAACCCCTGATGTTTCATTCTACAGTTCCTCCATTACATACAATTACTTCCTTTGCCAGATTAATATAGCTTTCGGAACCTTTTGACAGATTATCATACAAGACTATGGGTAGTCCGAAACTTGGTGCTTCACTTAATCTCACATTTCTTGGAATCAATGTACCATATACCTTATCGTCAAAGTATTTTCTGACATCTTCCACTACCTGCAGCGAAAGATTTGTCCTTGAATCATACATTGTAAGTACTACACCTTCAACTTGAAGATTCTGATTCAAATGCCTTTGTACAAGCTTTACTGTATTCATAAGCTGTGCCAGGCCTTCCAATGCATAGTATTCACATTGAATTGGAACCAAAATAGTATCTGCTGCAGTCAGAGAGTTCAATGTTAATAACCCAAGTGAAGGAGGACAGTCTATAAGAATATAATCATATTCATTCCTGATGTCATTCAGAGCGGTTTTCAACCTGGATTCCCTCATGATTTGATTTACCAGTTCAATTTCTGCCCCTGCCAATTGAGTGTTGGATGGACACAAAAATAGATTATCCATCATTGTTTTCCTTATGACAGTCCTGATATCTGCTTCGTTTATCAAAACATCATAAATGGATTTTTCTACATGCCACTTATCCACGCCAAGCCCACTGCTTGCGTTTCCCTGCGGATCATTATCAACTAAAAGTGTTTTTTTACCTAAATATGCCAGACAGGCACTTAGATTAACAGCCGTTGTCGTTTTTCCTACGCCACCTTTTTGGTTGGCCACTGCGATGACTCTTGCCATTGGTGTCTCCTTTTCTTTAGTAAAGTAATTATAGCACAAGACCATATGGATTGTTTCACGTGAAACACTATGATCAATGTTTTTTTAAATTGTTTCACGTGAAACAAAAAAGCAGGTTTCCCTGCTTTTTAATTAAATGTCCAATTGTTCAAAGCTCAAATCTTTTGCATGTTTGTTAATAAATTGTTTCCTCGGAGCTACATCATCCCCCATTAAATCAACAATAGTACTTTCTGCACTCATCGCATCATCAAGATTAACTTGTAGAATAATTCTGGAATCCGGATTCATTGTCGTCTCCCAAAGCTGATTGGCACTCATTTCTCCAAGACCTTTGTATCTTTGAATATTACACTTCTTTTTATCCCATCCACTTTTTTCAAGTCCGATTTCCAGTTCCTTGTCATTATAGGCATAAAACTCTTCTTTACCAAGCTCAACTTTGAACAGAGGTGGCTGGGCTATATATATGTTTCCATTTTCCAGCAGTGGTCTCATATATCTGTATAAGAATGTAAGCAGAAGCATTCTTATATGCGATCCATCTACATCAGCATCTGCCATCAATATAACTTTGTGATACCTTAGTTTTTCAATGTCGAATTCTTCACCTATTCCTGTACCTAAGGCCGTTATAAATGGATGTAGTTTTTCATTTCCATATACTTTATCAATTCTTGCCTTTTCAACATTAAGCATCTTACCCCATAGAGGTAAAATTGCCTGATACTTTCTCTCTCTTCCCTGCTTTGCACTGCCTCCGGCTGAATCACCTTCAACAATAAATATTTCACATAAAGCCGGATCCCTCTCTGAACAATCTGCAAGTTTTCCGGGAAGCGCATTGCTTTCAAGTACATTTTTTCTTCTTGTCAATTCCCTTGCTTTTCTTGCAGCATCCCTGGCTCTTGCAGCACCAAGGCACTTATCTATGACAACTTTTGCCTCTTTGGGATGTTCTTCAAAATATGCAGCAAGTTTATCGTTTACAGTTTGTTCAACCATGGTTCTTATATAGCTGTTTCCAAGTTTGGACTTTGTCTGTCCCTCAAACTGAGGTTCGGGTAACTTAACACTCAATACAGCAGTAAGGCCTTCCCTTGTATCGTCACCCTGGAGGTTTTTGTCATTTTCCTTGATAATGCCCATTTTTCTGGCATAATCATTAACAACCTTTGTTAGTGCAGCTTTGAAACCCGTTACATGCATTCCACCTTCAATTGTGGCAATATTATTTGCATAGCTGAACATTGTATGTGCATAGCTGTTATTGTACTGCATTGCAATTTCAACTATTGATCCGTCTTTTTCTGCAAATATATATATAGGTTGTTCAGTCAATGATTCTTTTGTTCTATCAAGATACTGTACAAAAGAGTTGATTCCGCCTTCATATATAAGGTCGTTTTCAGTAATTTCTTCATCTCTTCTGTCTACAAGTTTTATGAATACTCCTTTGTTCAAGAATGCCATTTCGCGATATCTTGAAAGCATTGTTTCATATTCAAACTCAATTGATTCAAATATCTGGGTATCGGGCTTGAACCTGGTAGTTGTACCGGTTTCATTGGTTTCGCCAATGACTTCCAGTTTTGATGCAGTAATACCTCTTTCGTAACGTTGTTTGTATATTTTTCCTTTTCGTCTGACTTCAACTTCCATATATTCGGAAAGAGCATTTACTACAGATGCACCTACCCCATGAAGCCCTCCGGAAAAACTATATGCCTTTCCTCCGAACTTTCCACCGGCATGCAGTACAGTATGAACAACTTCAATTGTAGGTATTCCTTTTTCCGGATGTATACCAACAGGTATTCCGCTTCCATTGTCAGTAACAGTTACAATATTGTCTTTATCAATATATATCTCTATCTTGTCGCATCTGCCGGCAAGTGCTTCATCAACGCTGTTTGCAACAATCTCATATACCAGGTGATGCAATCCCCTGATAGATGTAGATCCAATATACATTCCCGGCCGTTTTCTTACAGCCTCAAGTCCTTCAAGAACCTTGATATCTGATTCATTGTAGTTAGAATTATCATTATTATTTATCATCTTTCCTCCGCTGTTGTATAACTGTCTTCACCACCCTCATACCTTTTCCTCAAGGTAATGGGTGCTATTGAAGACAAATAAACATATGTATTGCTGTCTTTTTCAACAATAATAAAAGACTTGGGCATATCACTTACAATTGTAATAACCCTTCCTCTTTTTTCTTGCTTTCTCAAATAGTCTCTGGTTATGTTTGATACCGTAGATTTCTCTATATCAAATACACCAATTATATCTCTTCGGTCAATCACATGATTACCGCCAATATGCAGGTACATTTTTGTCTCCTCAATATATACATTCTATCTTAAACATACATTAAAGGCAATATTCCGAAAGGTGTTCCCGAAAGTAAAGGCAACCCTCAAAGGAGACTTTCAAGGGTTCACTATGTCACAGTCTGGAATATATTCTCCCCTTTTATCTATCTGCCTTTCTATATATTTCAATCAAATGGCAGTAATAAGTGAAGAGAAATTCTCTTTTCATTATAATATCTCTTCAACAGTCCCATTAATGACGTGCAGATAAGTTGTTTTATATTCAAATGCAGAATAGGTTCTTTTTTCTGTACCTGTAATCAAGGTTTGACGAGTATCAATGTTATCAAGAAGATATCTCTTTCTTGAAATATCAAGTTCACTCATGACATCATCAAGTAGCAATACTGGAGAATGTCCTGTTTTTTCCCGTATAAGCTGAATTTCCGTTAATTTAAGAGACAGAACTGCAGTTCTTTGCTGTCCCTGGGATCCAAAGGACCTTAAATCACTGTTATTTACATATATTTCCATATCGTCTCTGTGGGGACCATATAAGCATGCTTGGTTTCTGATCTCATTTTTTGTATTGTTGTCTAAAAATTTAAATAAAGCACTTTCTTCCTGTGATTCCCTACCGGCAGATGAAATATTCTTAATTTCAATTATTTCTTTATTTTTTGTCAATTTTGAGTGATTTTCCTGTATTTTTTCCTTAATTTCATTAATAAATTCGATTCTTTCCTGTATTATTCGTGAGCCTATCTCTGCTTGTTTCTGATTGAACACATGCAAAAGCTCAATTCCACCTGCTGCTTTATCAAATTTTCTTAACAATGCATTTTTCTGTTTTATTGTCTTCTGATACTTCTGCAAGTTATAGAAATATGACGGGTTTGTCTGACTTATTAAAATATCAAGGAATCTTCTTCTTTCTGCGGGCCCTTTCTTAACAATCTGCAGATCATCAGGAGAAAAAATAACTGTGTTTAAAACCCCTATCATTTCTCCGAATTTTCTGATTTTAAGACCGTTGACCTTAATTAATTTTTTACCACTTTTTTCATAGTGGATACTAATATCAAAAGGAAGATCATCCTTCATTCCTTCAATTCTTACAGAAAAAGAATTTTTTCCTTCCATTATGAGTTCATTATCTTTTATTGTTCTGTGGGAACGCCCTGTTGAACATAAAAAAACAGACTCAATTAAATTGGTCTTTCCCTGTGCATTCTTTCCATAGATAATGTTAACATTTTCATTTAAATCAACTGTCTGTTCCGAATAATTCCGAAAATTTTTAAGATATATCTTTGTTATATACAAAAATCACCCTCATACAACCATATATTCTTTTTCTTTGAATATAACTATGTCACCAGTTCGAAGTTTTTTTCCTCTTCTTAGTTCCTTTTCACCGTTTACCAGGGCAAGACCTTCACCTATAAGGATCTTTGCCTCTCCCCCATTACTTACACATCCTGATAGTTTTAAAAACTGGTCAAGCTTAATATATTCTGTTGTTATCTTTATTTCTTTCATTTATGAAGTCCTGACAGGAAGAACAACATAAAGGAATTCTTCGCCATTGACGGGTTCAATCACACATGGTCCATCAGAACCAGCAAAGGAAATTTTTATTCTTTCATCATTTATGCTTTTGAACACATCCAGCAAAAATTTTGGATTAAATGCAATTCTAAGATCCAAACCGGTTTTTTCAAGTGAAATCTTTTCTGTTACCGTGCCAATTTCTGTTTTTGAATTAACAGTCATTTCATCATTTTCTATAACCATTGACACAGGACTTTTGTTATCACCGGTTATGACAATCATTGCCCTGTCTATACCTTCCATTATTTTTTCTCTGTCTATTACTATTTCTGTATCAAATTTCTGTGACTGATAAATACTTCTGTAATTCAGATATTCACCCTGAAGAAGATTTGAAACCAATTTACAGTTACCCAGGTCAAAAAGAATCTGACTGTTTTCATAGTATATATTCACTTTATCATCATCATTCTTCAAAAGTCTCATGACTTCTGACAATGCCCTGCCTGGAACAACAACATTCATACCTTCCTTTGTTCCAAGAAGACTTTCTCTTCTGATGGACATTCTGTATCCATCCAGGGAAACCATATTAAGTGAATTTTCCTTGCTTTCCATCAATGCCCCTTTGAATATAGGTTTGCTGTCATCGTTTCCTACACTGAATATTACCTGGCGTATCATCTCTCTGAAAAATTCCTGGTCTATTTCAATGGAGTTTTCTTTATCAACTTCAGGAATAGCAGGAAAACCCTCCGGATCCATTCCTTTTATATCCATATGGATGCTGCCACTGTCTATTTTTACATTGTAATTTTGATCTGTTATAACGGTAATGTTGTTTTCTGCTGGCATTTTTCTTGCTATATCACCGAATATTCTTGAATTTACTATAACTGAACCATTTTCTTCAATATTTCCTTCAATGGTGTATTCAATTCCCTTTTCCATATCGTTTCCACGTAGAACGATGTTTCCATCAGCTGTAGTTATTAGAATTCCTTCCAATACGGTAAAAATATTCTTATTTGAAACAGCCCTTTGAACTGCAGACACTGCCTCCAGAAGATCTGTTTTTGCGCAATTGAATTTCATTGTTAACCCCTTTCTTTATTAAAGAATAACAGTTTCAGTAGTAGTAATAGGTACTGTTGATTCTGTTGAAAACTAGCGTTTATATATATTACAAGCCGGTTTCAAGCTGTTTATAAATCTGTATATAAAACAGCGGTTTTTCATTGAATAAATTATATCATTTTGTACAATACTTTATCCACTCTTTATTGTTAACATTTCCACAGATAACGGTGGAAAAAACTTAAATCAACCAATCATCCCAAGGATGATTGGTTGATTGATTGGTATATTTCAGCCTTCAAACCGGCGGGAAATTTCTTCTATGGTGGAGTTCACGGAAATATCATCCCGTAGAAGAGTATTTATTTTATCGCATGAATGCAAAACCGTGGTATGGTCTCTTCCTCCGAATTCTCTGCCGATCTGCGGAAGCGACGATGAAGTATATTTTCTGCAAAGATACATGGCAATTTGTCTTGGAAAAGCAATTTCCCGGTTTCTCTTTTTTGAAATCAATTCCTTTGAAGAAATATGGTAATGTTTTGCAACAGCATCTATTATATATGGAATGGTAATATTGTTGATGTTGTTTCTGGCAATGATATCACGCAGCACATCCTGTGTCATTTCAAGAGTTATTGAATTTCCAGTCAGTGATGCATATGCAATTACCCTGGTAAGCGCACCCTGGAGATTCCTGATATTTGACTGGAAATTATTTGCAATGTATTCTGTTACATCATTGGGTACAATAACATTTTCTGACTGAGCTTTTTTCCTCAGAATTGCGACCCTTGTTTCATAATCGGGTGCCTGCAGGTCGGCGATCAATCCGTGTTCAAACCTTGAACGCAGTCTTTCTTCGAGGGTTAGTATTTTACTGGGAGGATTGTCACTTGAAATAACAATCTGCTTGTTGTTTTCGTACAGTGAATTGAATGTATGGAAGAATTCTTCCTGGGTACGTTCTTTTCCGGCAATAAAGTGAATATCATCGATTAAAAGAACATCCACATTCCGGTATTTCTCTCTGAAGTCCTTGCTTCTTTCATCAGTTCTTTCGTCCCTTATTGCATTAATGAGTTCATTGGTGAACTTTTCACTAGATACATACATAATTTTCATCTTTGGGTTCTGTTTTAGGATGTAATGGCTTATCGCCTGCATCAGATGGGTTTTACCAAGACCTGATTTTCCATATAAAAACAGAGGATTGTATGCATTAGCAGGTGCTTCTGCCACTGCCACTGATGCAGCATGGGCAAAACGATTGCTGTTTCCTACTACAAATGTCTCAAAAATGTTTTCAGGATTCAGGGAAGCCAATGGAGAATCCTTCCTGTGGATAACTGTATTGTCCGGAGGGGCATCCGGCTGGTTGATTTCAGAGGGAAGAAGGAATTCTATGTCAAATTCCGTTCCGCAGGCAGCAAAAAAAGCGTTCTTGATCAGATCACAGTATCTGTTCTCCAACATGTTCTTCGTAAATTCGAGCTGAACTTCAAAATATATGGTATTTTCTCTGATTTCAATGGGTTTTATAGGTTTAACCCATGTATTCAGACTGATTTCAGATAGTTCGTCTTTTAATAAATCCAATGCCTCTTCCCATAGTAAGTCAACGCTTTTAACCATTTATGTCTCCCCCAATCACAATAAAAAAAGATAAACAGGTGCTTAAAAATACACAGTCTTTATCTTTAGTAAAATGACGCTGCTGAGCTATGTCTATTTATGAAGTTATCAACAGGTATTTTTTAATATATCAGAAAGTTTTTATAAACTCAAGGTAAAAACACAAAAAGTTTTCCACAATGGAAAAAATTTTGCCCCTGTGGAAAAAATATAGCCCTGACAAAGATACTTCTTGACACTAAAATACCTTTTCTATATAATACACCTTGCTGTACGGAAAGATATATCGGCGGTTATTGGACCGCATTAATATATAAAGTAAACATTACGGAGGGAAACCCCAGTGAAAAGAACATACCAGCCTAAAAAAAGGCAGAGAAAAAAAGAGCATGGCTTCAGAAAAAGAATGAAAACAGCATCAGGAAGAAAAGTGCTCAGCAACAGACGTAAAAGAGGACGCAAGGAACTTTCTGCCTAGATTCATGCACCCGTGAAAATTTTCGGGGCAGGAGAATCATAATGAAAAAGACAGAAAGTATAAAACGGAATTACGAATTTGCCAGGGTCTATAGAAAAGGCAGTCATTACAAAACAAAAAACCTAACATTATATGTACTGGACGGAAACAGATCAAATACAAGGCTTGGAATTACAGTAAGCAAAAAGGCCTATGGCAGAAGCGTAGACAGAAACAGGGTCAGAAGACTGGTCAGGGAAAGTTTCAGAAGTTTTAAAGATGAATTGAAGATGAACAAGGACATGGTTTTTGTAGTTAGAAAAAACCTTGAGCTTCCGGATTTTTCTGAAATCAAAAACGAGATGGATTATCTTTTGAAACAATCAGGACTGATATAGTTACGGAGAAGATATGAAAAAGCTGCTGCTGTGGCTGATTAATATTTATAAAAAGGGAATTTCGCCATATACAACACCGAAATGTAAATATTATCCTACATGTTCTACATATGCATATCAGGCCATTGAAAAACACGGTGCTTTCAAAGGTGCCGGTTTGGCTGTCTGGCGGATCCTGCGATGCAACCCCTTCAGTAAAGGCGGGGTTGATCCGGTTAAATGAACCGGGGAAGGATAATACCAAATGACGCAAATCATTGATACACTGCTGCGCGCACTGGGTGCGGGATTTTATTTTCTTTATAACACAATCGGCTTTCACAACTTCGGACTTACGATCATATTCTTTACACTTATAACCAAGCTGATACTTTTTCCACTGACATTGAAATCACAGAAGTCATCACAGGAAATGAGCGCACTTCAACCTGAGGTCAAGAGACTCCAGGAAAAATACAAAAATGACAAAGAAAAACAAAACCAGGAAATACAGGCTCTATATAAAGAAAACAATGTAAGCTGCATGGGTGGATGTCTTCCGATGCTGCTTCAGTTTCCAATATTGATTGCCCTGTATTCTGTATTGAGAAGACCGCTTACGCTGGTTGTCGGCAAAACAAGTGAAGCAATACTGAATCTTGTCAATAAACTTCCTGCAGAAATGCAGAAAGTGGTTTCATTATCAGCAAATACAACTACCTTTGATAAGATAAACCAAGTCAATGAGCTAAAACTTGTCAATTTACTTACAAACAATCCGGGTTACCTCGACAACACAATAACAAGTTCAGATCTTATCAACCTAAAGTTCCTCGGACTTAACCTCGGTGAAGTACCGACAATCAAACCGGACCTTCTTTTCGGAGAACAGATGTGGATATATCTTCCTCTTTTGATAATTCCGATTGTTGGTGTAATAATGACGGTCATATCACAAAGACTTATGACACCACCGCAGCCTAAGGACGACAAGAAAAAAGATGACAAGAATCCGATGGGTAATATGGGAAATATGATGAAATATATGATTCCCGGTATGACCCTCTACTTCTCATTCATACTTCCTGCAGGAATGGGATTCTATTGGATAAATACATATATTTTCCAGATATTCACTCAGCTTTATATAAACAAACAGAAAAAGGACAAAGATGCTGAAAAGAATGGAAATACAAGTAAACAAGAGCCAAAAAAACTTGACGGAGGTAAAAAATAATGGCAAATATCGTTTTGGAAAAATCAGCAAATACCGTTGAGGAGGCCATTGAACTGGCTTTGAAAGAACTGGATGTAACAGAGGATCAGGTGGAAATAGAAATCCTTGAAGAAGGAAGTAAATCTTTCCTCGGTCTTGGCAAACAGAAAGAAGCCAAGGTCAGGATTATACTTTATGATTATGCAATTGAAATAGCCAGGGATTTTCTGGGCGAACTCTTTGAAAAAATGGGTATTGATACTGAGCTTGAATTTACAGAAGAAGACGAACTCCTAAAAATAAATGTTGTAACAAAAAGCAGCGGCATGATTATAGGAAGAAGGGGAGAAACCCTGGATTCACTGCAGTTTTTGACAGGACTCGTTGTCAACAGAAACAACACTACTTATAGAAAAATAATAATTGATACCGAAAACTATCGGAAAAAAAGGGAAGAAACCCTGGAAGAACTTGCCAACAGAATAGCTGCTAAAGTTGAAAAATCGGGAAGAAACAAGACACTTGAGCCAATGAATCCATATGAAAGAAGAATTATACATTCCACTTTACAGAAAAATAAAAATGTTGAAACTTTCAGTGTGGGTGAAGAACCGAACCGCAAAGTTGTTATTAAAAGTATAGCAAGGTAAAATATCAATATAATTAAACAAAATTAATTAAAAGCCATTGTGAAAGGATTGCTTGCACAGTGGCTTTTGTAATTGAAGGAATTATTATCATGAGAGAAAAGGAAACCACAATTGCAGCGGTTTCAACACCGCCGGGCAGCGGAGGAATAAGTTCAATAAAAATCAGCGGAGCAGATGCATTTGCAATTGTATCCAAAATTTTCAGTTTCCGGGGTAAATTTGAGGACATTGAAACACATAGGGTCATATATGGAAAAATTTTAAATGATGACGGTGACACAATAGATGAAGTCCTGGTGCTGAAAATGAAGGCTCCGGCAACCTATACCAAAGAAGATATTGTAGAAATACAGTGCCATGGAAATCCGGTGATTGTTTCAAAGATACTTGAACTGATATTTAAAAGAGGAGCCTTACCTGCAGCTCCGGGTGAATTTACAAAAAGGGCATTCATGAACGGACGAATCGATCTTTCCCAGGCTGAGGCTGTAATGGATGTCATCAATTCAGCAACAATCAAGAGTGAGAGAAGTGCAATAAGGCAGCTCGAAGGAAGAACCGGAAACAGTATAAAGGAAATACGCAGTAAAATCATCGAATTACTGTCACATATAAGTGTAACCATAGATTATCCGGAATATGAAGATGAAGCGATTTCCCTTGAAAAGGCAATGGCTGAAGCCGGAGAAATAAAAACACAGATTGAAGTATTGGTTGAAAACTTCGACACGGGAAAAATACTTCGCGAAGGTCTTGACGTTGCAGTCATAGGTCCGCCCAATGCTGGAAAATCAACCTTCATCAACAAGGTCATCGGAGAAGAAAAGGCCATAGTCACCCATATCCCGGGAACAACCAGGGATGTGCTTGAAATACATTTTTCACTTAAGGGTTTTCCTATAGTTTTACACGATACTGCCGGTATACATGAAACAGACGATTTCATTGAAAAAATCGGAATAGAAAAATCCTATGAAACAAGGGACAAAAGCCAGGTTATTGTAATGGTTCTTGATGCGACCAGAGGTCTTGACGGCGAAACAAGGAGTTTGATTGAACAAACAAATCCGGCCAAAACAATATTTGCAATAAACAAGACAGATATGGCTCATGGAGACGATATCATAAGGCATATCGGGAGTTCCAAATATGTTAAATGCAGCTTTATAAACAATGATGGAACAGACAAGGTCCTTGACGCAGTTCATTCATTTATATCCAGGCCTGGAATAGAAATTGACAGCATATCTGTGACAAATCAACGCCACAAGATGCATATAGACAAAGCGCTTGACCATATATCTGATGCAATAGAAGCATCCAGGTCAAATGGTTTCCTTGACCTTCTTTCAATTGATCTTACACATGCCGCAGAAGAACTTGGAAAGATTACAGGTGAAAGTGCCGGAGAAGATATAATAGAAAATATTTTTAAAAATTTCTGTGTGGGAAAATAACATGATATATAATGCCGGAAAATATGACATTGCCATTATCGGAGCGGGTCACGCGGGTTGTGAAGCCGCACTGGCGGCTGCCCGTCTTGGGTGCACTGCAGTAATTTTTACGCTTAACATGGACAGTGTTGCAAATATGCCATGCAATCCAAGCATCGGAGGCACGGCAAAAGGGCATCTTGTAAGAGAAATTGATGCACTCGGCGGAGAAATGGGAAAAGCAGCCGATGCAACACTTATACAGTCAAGGATGCTCAACAAGGCAAAGGGTCCGGCAGTTCATTCCCTGAGGGCACAGATAGACAGGCGTGCTTATCAGGAAGAAATGAAGCAAAGACTTGAGAGTCAGGAAAACCTTGATTTAAAGCAGGCTGAAGTAACACGCATAATCTTTGAAAACGGAGAAGTCAAAGGCGTTGAAACACACACAGGTGCCCGGTACGAATGTTGTTGTGCAATTATTTGCTCAGGAACATACCTTAGGGGACGAATAATAATAGGCGATGTCAATTATCCCGGCGGTCCTGACGGCATGTTTCCTGCAAATGAGCTTTCTGCCAGTCTGATTAAAGAAGGTATCAGCCTGATGAGGTTCAAGACAGGAACACCTTCAAGGGTTCACAAAGACAGCCTTGATTATTCTTTGATGGAAGAACAAAAGGGAGACGAACCCATTGTACCGTTCTCCTTTGAGACCAAAGGAATAGAAATCGAGCAGGAATCCTGCTTCCTTACTTATACAAATGAAGAAACCCACGGGGTTATAAGAGAAAACCTTCATCGATCACCATTGTTCAGCGGAGATATAGATGGTGTAGGGCCAAGATACTGCCCGTCAATAGAGGATAAAGTTGTTCGCTTTTCAGATAAGCCCAGGCATCAGATTTTCATAGAACCGATGGGTCGCAAAACAAGGGAAATGTATGTGCAGGGAATGTCAAGCTCACTTCCGGAAGATGTTCAGGAAAAAATGTTAAGGACAATCAAGGGGCTTGAAAACGTAAGGACAATGCGCAGTGCCTATGCCATTGAATATGACTGCATAGATCCTCTTCAGCTGAAACCTTCCCTTGAATTCAAGGAAAAACCGGGACTTTTCTCTGCAGGCCAGAGCAATGGAAGTTCAGGATATGAAGAAGCCGGCGCCCAGGGGCTTATTGCGGGTATCAATGCCGCGATGAAAATAAAGAACAGGGAACCGCTTGTTTTAAAAAGATCAGAAGCATATACAGGTGTATTGATAGATGATCTTGTAACAAAAGGCACCAATGAACCATATAGAATGATGACCTCAAGAAGTGAATACAGACTTTTGCTAAGACAGGACAATGCCGACATAAGGCTCACTGATAAGGGGCATGAAGTCGGTCTTATAAACGAGGAACGCTACAGGGACTTTCTTCAAAAGAAGGAATTCATTAAAAAAGAGCTGGATCGTCTCAAAAAAAAAGTATATAAACCAACAGAAGTAAACCCATTGCTGACGGAACAGGGTCAGGATGAAGTAGTTAGCGGAATAACTGCAGAAGCTGTTTTGAAAAGACCGGGAATTACATATGATATGCTTCGAGGTATCGATGATGATATGCCAAAGGGCAACAACAGTACTGATGAAGCCATTGAAGTGGAATGCAAATATGAAGGTTACCTGAAAAAACAGATTCAACTGGTGGAAAGATTTGAAAAGAATGAAGGACTTAAACTGAATCCGGATCTGGAATATGCAAAAATTAATGGGCTTCGAATTGAAGCAAGGCAGAAGCTTGATAAAATAAAACCATTGTCTGTGGGTCAGGCATCAAGGATATCGGGTGTTTCTCCTTCTGACATAAATGTGCTTTTGATTTATCTTGAACAAAAAAGAAGAGGTTTGAATGAGTAAGATACTTGAAACCGGGTTTGCACAGGCAGGAATTCCCATAAATTCTGAGATAATTGAGAAATTTGAAGCATATAAAAGGATGCTGCTGGAATGGAATGAAAAATTCAATCTTACATCCATTACAGATCAAGATGACATAGATATCCTGCATTTCCTTGATTCGGCAACCATTTGGAATGATGTCAGGGATATAGAACGGGTGGCCGATGTAGGAAGCGGAGCCGGTTTTCCCGGAATCCCGTTGAAAATACTGGGCATGAAAGGTGAAATGTATCTTTTTGATTCATTGAACAAAAGGATTTCTTTTCTTGAAGCAGTCATCAGGGAACTTGATTTGAAAGGCTGCCATGCAATTCATTCAAGGGCAGAGGATGCAGGCCACGGTGAGTACAGGGAAATGTTTGATGTTTCAACCGCCAGGGCCGTTGCAAATCTGTCCGTTCTAAGTGAATATTGTCTTCCCTTGGTCAAAAAAGGAGGGGTTTTTATTGCTATGAAAGGAAGGGACAATGAGGATGAAATAAAAAACTCTCTTTCTGCAATAGCAAAGCTTGGTGGGTCCCACATGGAAAGAAGGGAAGTCAGCCTTTATGGAACAGATGCTAAGAGAACTTTGATATATATAAGAAAAACCGGAATAACTCCGGCTCTTTATCCCAGAAAAGCCGGCACTCCTTCAAAGAGACCTCTTTGACCGTCCGAATAGTCGTTCAATGATACAAAGAATAAGAAAAACCGGTATTCGCAGCATCCGGGTCAACCGTGACGGCTGTTTGATCAGCCGGTAGAACCATTCAAGATTCATTTTAATAAAAAATCCCGGTGCACGTTTTACTTCACCTGAAAAAACGTCTATTGTGCCGCCGCATCCAATGCAAACAGCCGAATCAAATTTATTTATATTTGAATCAATCCACTTTTCCTGTCTCGGAACTCCCAGACCCACTAGAATTAGATCTGGGCTTGCGGCTATTATTCGCTCAACAACGGAATCATTTTCATTTGTAGAATGATATCCATGGTCTGTACCACAAATGGATATATTTTTATATTTCCCAGATATATTTAAAGCTGCTTTTTCGGCAATGCCCGGTTTGCCACCAAAGATGTATAAAGAAAGTTTTTTCCCACTTGAAAAAATATTTTCAACAAGATCAACGCCTGCTACTTTTTCAGTGATTTTTTCACCTAAAATGTGTGCTCCGATTACAACACCTGCACCGTCGGGAACCACCATTGAAGCCCGGTTCAGGATGTCCATGAAAGAGCTGCTTTTCCTGGCTTCCATTACCATTTCGGCATTTGGTGTATAGACGGAAAAGCTTCTTTTGCCGCCCTTTATTCCAAGTATTGTGTCAACCGCCTCAGCCATGGTTATATTGTCAACCTGTACCCCAAGGACATTTGCCTTGCTGTTTTTTGCCAATTGATGTTCCTCCATGTAAGTATACTGTACCTGTATTCTGTTATATGATAACATAAAAGGTCGAAAGCGGCATAAAAAGGCCTGAAACCGCCGTAAACAGGATTTGCATAAAATTAACAAAAAAATACAGAAATACAAAGTGCCTTTAAAATGGACACAGGTGTTTCAAAGTAGTATAATACATATGATATATATATGAAATTGGAGCCTATTGATGTCCGAAAATAACAACATTGACGTAACCAGAATTATCCCCATAGAAATTGAAGATGAAATCAAGAAATCCTTTATAGAATATGCAATGAGCGTAATAGCCGACAGGGCACTGCCTGATGTCAGGGACGGATTGAAGCCTGTTCATAGAAGAATACTTTATGCAATGCTTCTCCTTGGATTTCTTCCTGATAAAAGTTATAGAAAATGCGCAACAACAGTCGGTGAAGTTTTGGGTAAATTCCATCCTCATGGTGATATGGCTGTTTACGACAGTCTTGTCAGAATGGCACAGGATTTCTCGCTCAGGTACACCCTGGTAGACGGCCATGGAAACTTTGGGTCCCGTGACGGGGACAGTGCCGCAGCCATGAGGTACACGGAATCCAGGCTTACAAAAATGGCAGCTGAACTTTTGAATGACATCAATAAGGACACTGTTGATTTCAAGCCTAATTTTGATGACCATGAAATGGAACCTGTTGTTCTTCCTGCCAGATTTCCAAACCTTCTTGTAAACGGTTCCTCAGGAATCGCTGTTGGCATGGCGACAAACATCCCACCTCATAATCTTGGTGAAGTCATTGATGGAATTTATGCATTGATTGATGATCCTGAAATATCAATAGAAGAACTTAACGAACACATCAAGGGACCTGACTTTCCAACCCATGGAATAATAATTGGTAAAAGTGGGATCAGGGAAGCATATAAAACAGGAAAAGGACAGGTTGTTGTAAGATCTCTGACAGAGATTGAAGAAACTGCAGGCGGAAAAACCAGGATTATTGTCAAGGAAATTCCCTATCAGGTCAACAAGGCAAGACTGATTGAAAAAATTGCAGAACTTGTAAAGGACAAGAAACTTGATGGAATCGCCGACATAAACGATGAATCGGATAGAAATGATCCTGTAAGGATAGTAATAACATTGAAGCGTGATGCCAATGTCAACGTGACGCTTAACAGACTTTTCAAACACACTCAGATGCAGTCTGCTTTCAATGTAAACATGCTTGCACTTGTCCCTACGAAGGAAAAGGGCTATGAACCCAAGACTCTTACACTCAAGCAGGCCCTGGAGCATTATATTGAGCACCAGGTTGAAGTAATAAGAAGAAGGACAAAATTTGACCTTGACAAGGCAGAGGCCAGGGCCCATGTACTTGAAGGATTGATAAAGGCAGTTGACATACTTGATGAAGTAATCGCTACAATAAGACAGTCCGGCAATGAACCCGAAGCCAAGACAAATCTTATGGAAAAATTTGATTTTTCCGACAGGCAGGCCCAGGCTATAGTTGATATGAGGCTCGGAAGGCTGACAGGTCTTGAAATTCTGAAACTTCAGGGTGAGTACGATGAACTGAAAGGAAAAATAGAATATTATACAGGAGTACTTTCAAGCAGACAGGAAGTTGAAATAGTCATCAAGGAAGAACTGGCACAGATAAAAAAGAAATATGCAGATGAAAGACGAACAAAAATTACAGCTGGTGAAATGGATTTTGAGGACGAAGACCTCATACCTGAGGAAACTGTTGCCATTACACTGACCAATTTGGGATACATCAAGCGACTTCCCGTAGATACATACAAGAGCCAGAGAAGAGGAGGCCGCGGTATTACAGGGTTAAGCACAAGGGAAGAAGACTATGTTGTGGATCTTTTCCTGACATCAACCCACTCATATATTCTGTTCTTCACAAGCAATGGAAAGGTATTCAAGCTTAAAGGGTACCAGATTCCCGAAGCAGGAAGAACAGCAAAAGGAACAGCGGTGGTCAATCTTCTGCAATTGGAGGCAGGAGAAAAGATAACAACTGTCATTCCGCTGCCGGACATGGATGGGGACCAGAACCTTATAATGAGCACATTAAAAGGAACAATCAAGAAAACACCGCTGAAATCATTTGCCAATATAAGAAAAGGCGGAATAATAGCCATAACACTTATAGAAGATGATGAACTTATTACCGTCAAGATGACTGACGGCAACAGCCGGGTATTCCTTGCAACAGCCCTTGGAATGTCAATAACTTTCCATGAAAGCGATGTAAGAAAAATGGGAAGAACTGCTCAGGGCGTAATGGGAATAAGGCTGGCGGATGACGATAATGTAATAGGAATGGAAGTGGTTTCAGAAAATGAAACAATTCTCAGCATAACAGAGAATGGTTTTGGAAAAAGGACATATGCCGAGGAGTATTCCATTCAAAAAAGAGGCGGCAAGGGAATCCTTAATTATAGAGTTACTGAAAAAACGGGAAACGTCGTAGGAACAAAGATTGTTTCTGACGAAGATGATATCCTTCTGATATCAACTTCAGGTATCATAATAAGAATGGCAAGCCATGAAATCAGCATACTGGGAAGAGCAACACAAGGTGTTACACTAATGAGGACCGATGAAGAGAATAAGGTTGTATCAATGGCAAAGATAGTTCCGGAAGATGAAGAAGAATATGAAGAACCCGAAAATGAAATCAAAGAGGAAATCGAAGAAGAAACCTTTGATGAAGCAGCTGAAGGAGACCCGGAGAACGAAACAGAAGAAACCGATGATTCAGACATGGATATTTAAAGCTGAACAGTGCATATAATGAAGGCCCTCCTTTCAGGCGGGTCTTTTTTTATTTACAATATATGCTAAAATGATTTCACTGAAAAGGAGAATCCCGATGGATTATAAACAAAGGATAGAAAAACTGAAAAAAGAGAAGAATGCCGTTATTGTGGCTCATTCATATCAACCCATGGAAATACAGGAGATTGCTGATGTAGTAGGCGATTCCCTTGAGCTTAGCAAGTATTGTGCTGCCGACAGCGCACAGACCATTGTGTTCTGTGGAGTCCTGTTCATGGCTGAAAGTGCAAAAATTTTGTCGCCGGGTAAAAAGGTTCTTCTGCCGGAAATTGACGCAGGGTGCCCAATGGCTGATATGGTCAACGCAAAGTCGCTCAGGGAATTGAAAAAAAAGCATCCCGATGCGACGGTTGTATGTTATATAAATTCATCGGCTGAGGTAAAGGCTGAAAGTGATATATGCTGTACATCTTCAAATGCAGTGAATATAGTAAAGGCAGTTGAAAACAACAGAATAATATTTGTTCCGGATAAAAACCTTGGAAGCTATGTTGCATCCATGGTACCGGAAAAAGAAATTATACTATGGGAAGGATTTTGCCCTGTACATGACTTGCTGACAGCAGAAACAATCGTAAAGATGAAAGAAGCATATCCAAAGGCAAAGGTTGTCGCTCATCCGGAATGTTTGGGAGAAGTTCTTGCAAAGGCAGATTACATCGGAAGCACAAAGAAAATAATAGAGTATGTACTCGAAAGCAACGACAGTGAATTTATAATTGCTACAGAAAAGGGTGTTGTTGACCGTCTTCAAAAGATGACTGTCGGTAAAAAGATCCACCTTGCCGATACCAGAATGGTATGCCGAAACATGAAGAAAAATACCATTGACAAGGTAATCAATGCACTTGAAAACGACATATATGAAATACATCTGGATAAGGACATAATTGAAGCTGCTGCCGGATGTTTGAACAGAATGATGGAACTTTCATGAAAGGCTCGAAATGAAAAGATATCTTGGGTCCTTTGGACCCGAAAACAGAAGAGTAAAAACAGATGTGCTTATAATAGGAAGCGGAATAGCCGGAGTCTATACCGC
>JAFGIJ010000059.1 GCA_016929655.1 Clostridia bacterium | reverse complement strand
TGTCAGTTTCAGGATCATATCTTTTCATTATAATGTCGATTAAATCGTCTGGATTGCACAAAATATCCCCGGGGTTACCTGTGGCTGACTCAATGTCATCAAGCCTTTCCAGACAATCCTGTATATCACTTTGGATATCCTCAGAACCGGCGTACTGGGCGACTGTTCTGATGATGATTTCCCGGTTATTTCCGGAAAGCGAATCAATGAGGTGACCAAGCCTCTTCCTTTCGTTTTCATCTGTTATCTTTGCTGAAACCCGGAGGTCCTTGCTTATATTTCCGCATATGCAGTACTTTCCATAAACAAGAAGTTTACAGCTCAGATACATACCCTTGCTGCCCCTTTCACCATGAAGAACCTGAAATGGCATAATGGCGTTTTGCTTTATATTCATTCCGTATTTATTTTTTTCAGGAAGATATGCTTTTTTTTCATTGCCGACATCTATGAAATACGCATCCAGGGCAGTTGCATGCTCCATGACCCTGCCGAGAATTATTGAATCCTCAGGGATTTCATCTTTCGAATCAAAATAATACTCAACCGGACGTCCATTTTCAACTACGGCTATCCTGACGCCTTTATCAGATTCATTTACCAAAAGAATTTTTTCCATTACTTAGTCTCCATGGCTTCCTTTGCCAAAGGATTCATTTTAACACCATTTCTTTCAACAAATTGCCTGCTTCTGTTTATGTCGGTAAACTCAATGTTCCTGTCATACTTTATTGACATAGCTTCTGAAAGAAGTCTTGGGTTCAGGTTACCTGAGTTTCCTGCTACCGCAAGAAGCCTTCCCTTGCTCCCGGCTGTTTCAAATTCCAGTATAAGCGGCTTGATATTTATTTTTCTGGTCTTGCCATTTCTGGTTTTTTCCACCATAAGCTCATCACAGTCCATGATGCTCTTTCCGACATCATTAAGATCCTCCAGGCCTTTAATTACAAAGGTGTACTCCGCAAATGATATGTCAGCCATGATATTTTTATTGGATTTCCTGACTGCAGCTTCTTGCAGATCCAGTCCTGAGGGAAGCTCCGCTCCAAGTTTCTCCATGATGGTTTCCGGCTCATAATCCTTTACAAATGACAAGTCTGCATATTCCGCTTCACTTGTAAAACCCAGTGACAGCGGAGCCCCGAAAACCATCTGCATCTGTGGATTGAACCCCTTGGAATACTCCGACTCAAGGCCGGCTCTTCTTATGGCCCTTTGGAAAGTATTCATCATATCAAGGTGAGATATGAATTTCACTTCATTTCCTTTGATGAATTTAATTCTGATTATGCTCAAAGCAAACACCTCCACCAAAGCATGCCGCTCCGCATGCCAGACACTCTTCCCTGCAGTTTGGAGATGTAGCATTTTCATATGCACTTTTTCGTTCTGCCAGAAGAAATTTTTTCCTGACTCCAATGTCAATGAAATCCCATGGCAGATCTTCTGATTCCTTGCGTTCTCCTGTATATTCAAGGGGGTCGATTCCACACTCATCAAAGGCTTCCATCCATTTTGTGTAATTAAAATATTCTGCCCAACCATCAAAACGACATCCCTTTTCCCATGCCTTGATTATTGCCTGACCGAGTTTTCTATCCCCTCTTGAAATGATTCCTTCCAAATGGGATAACTTATAATCATGCCAGTTGTATTTGATGTTGGCTTTTTTCAGCAAGTCAAACAGGTACTGCTGCCTCTTTGTCATTTCCTCGGTTGTAATCTGCGCTTCCCATTGAAATGGAGTAAAGGGTTTTGGTACAAAAAATGCCGTACTGACTGTGAGATTCAGCTGTTTCTTTGAAGCGTTGCCATGCTGCCTGTACACCTGCTTTATCTTCCATGCAATATCAGCAATACCCTTTACATCTTCAAGGGTTTCAGTGGGAAGGCCCAGCATGAAATATAGCTTCATCGTGGTCCATCCGCCCTTGAAGGCTATTTCAGCGGTTTTGAGCATCTCTTCTTCCGTTACATTTTTATTAATGACATCCCTGAGTCTTTGGGTTCCGGCTTCAGGGGCAAAAGTCAGGCCTGATTTTCGTACTTTCTGAACTTTGTCCATAAGTTCCATGGAAAAATTATCAGCCCTGAGCGATGGCAGTGACAAGCCGGTGTTTTTTTCATTGGTCAGCTCAAGCAGCCGATCTGTAAGTTCTCCCAGCTTAGAGTAATCGCTGGTGCTAAGTGATGCCAGACTGATGTCATCATAACCTGTGGAATCCAGTTTCTTACCGGCTTCCTCAACAAGCAAATCAGGAGTTTTTTCGCGTACCGGCCTGTAAATAAACCCTGCCTGACAGAATCTGCAGCCTCTGATGCAGCCTCTGAACACTTCTATCATAGTACGGTCATGAACAATATTTATATATGGGACTATTGGTTTTTCTGGATATGGAGCTGTATCAAGGTCCTTTATAATCACCTTTTTAACTTTCAGAACCCTATTTTCATCACGCAGGGCAGGTACATAGATTCCTTCAATGTTTCCCAATAGTCTCAGCGATTCCTCTTTGCCCAGCTTTTTCCCTAAAACATCCAGAATTGAGTGAATTTTTTCTTCGCCTTCTCCTATCAGAAAAAAGTCCACTACGTCCGCAAGAGGTTCCGGGTTGAAGGCGCAGGGTCCTCCTGCACATACAAGTGGATCATCCTGGCTTCTTTCCTGCCTTCTGACTTTTATTCCGGAAAGATCCAGCATATTAAGTATATTGGTGTAGCTCATTTCATACTGAAGGGTAAAGCCAAGGCAATCAAACTCCCTGGCAGAAGTTTTTGTCTCCAGGGAAAACAGAGGTATTCCGGTATCCCGCATGGCCTTTTCCATATCGGTCCATGGTGCAAATATTCTTTCACACAGTGCATCACTACGGTCATTTATGATACTGTATAATATCTGACCTCCCAGATGGGACATGGCAACTTCATAAACATCCGGAAAACAAAACGCAAATTTAATTGGTGTGGTTTCATGGTCCTTGATTATGCTGTTCACTTCGCCCCCTGTATAGCGGGCAGGTTTTTCCACTCCCAGGAGTATTTTATCGTCTATATATACTGACATTTCATTCCCTTCCATACAGCGGGGCATAAAGAGCTGCAAGCCTTATGGCCTCAGTCATGCTGACCTCGCTTGCAATGCCCTTGCCTGCGATATCAAAGGCTGTTCCATGGTCCACGGATGTCCGAAGATATGGCATTCCGATAGTCAGGGATATTGTCCTTTCGAAATCAACCGTCTTTGTGGCAATGTGTCCCTGGTCATGATACATGGACAGCACACCATCATATTTCCCCTTCAGGGCAAGTGCAAACACAGAATCCCCGGGTACAGGTCCTGTTACATTGAGTCCGTCTGCAATGCATTCCTCAACAGCCGGAGAAATTTCATTGACCTCCTCGCTGCCGAACAATCCATGTTCCCCGTTATGTGGATTGAGACCTGCAACTGCGAGCAGAGGCCTGCTGACTCCAAGCCTGACAAGTGAGTCCAGGCAACGGACAATATATTCCTTTATCTTATCCTTTTTAACAGCATCACAGGCAGCTCTGAGTGAAAGATGCCTCGAAAGGAAGAACACCCTCATGTTCATTACCTGAAACATTGTCAGAGGATCATCAGTCCCTGAAAGATGCGCAAACATCTCCGTATGGCCGATGAAATCAACCTTTGCAGCTTTAATGGACTCCTTGTTGATTGGTGTCGTTGCCACTGCATCTATTTCACCGTCCCTGGCCATACCTGCCGTTTTTTCTATGTATTCATATGCAGCTTTTCCAGCTCTGGAATCAACAACCCCGTAGACCAGTTCGGATGCATCAATATTTGCCATGTCTATGACATCAATGACCCCGGGAGTTCCTCCGGCTTCATCAGCACTGCCAATAGGTCTGATTTTTACTTTCGCTCCGATTATGTCACGGATCTGCTTCAGTACAGACGCATCTCCAATGACAACCGGTATACATATATCAAACACCGACCCCTCTGTCAGTGCCTTTACTACAATCTCAGGCCCTATCCCCGCCGGGTCCCCCATGGGTATTCCAATAACTGGTTTCTTCATAAAAAATCCTTCCACACAAGTACTGATATAGTAACATCACGACCTGCATGTATCAACTACCTTAATAATTACCTCAGACGTAAATAATTACACCAGACGTAAATATTTACGTCTGGTGTAATTATTTGGGTAAAAAAAGGACCTTCTCAGTGAAGGCCCTTTTGGTGTTTGGTTATTTCTTGGGAGAGTGCTGGAAGAAGTGCCAGCCACCTATTTCTTCAGGGTTTCCGGGATCGTCCTTAAGGAGCTCTTTGTAGTTCATGGCAACTTTCCTGAAAGCCATGGCATATTCTTCTATCTTTTCCGGTTCAAAATGCTTGAACCAGGGAATGCTGTATGACTTAGCACCAATCTCCTCGCTTGGAGAGAGGGTTTTGTCAAGTTCCCTGACATCCCTGTCTGAATTTGCTATTCTTGTTGGCTTTCCATGGCCATAGACATCCAATGTCTGGAAAAGTGAATGGGTATGAAGTGCAAGATTGCAGCCTGGGCTGCATCCGTCAAAGCCTTCCGCCCTGACTGCTTCACAGAATCTGGTAACTGACAGTCCGCCCAGTTCTTCACTTTTGTAAAGACCCTTGGGGGCATACCAGCCACCCATTGTGCTTCCGGTTTTTTCGTCAACTCTATGAGCCTTTATTCCCGGAACTCCTTCAAGGAGGTCCCAGAAATAGTTCATGCCTTTTCTTATTTCAAGCATCCTGTCATTGTAGTGTCTGAGCTGAACTCTTCCCACTGCTGATGACATCTGATGCATCCTGTACTTATATCCACCCATTGGAAGTCCTGAATGCGCCTTAAGGGACTCCGTTTGCATATCCTCTGCCCTGTATCTGCTGTAATGTCCAAAGGCGATGGCTCTCTCGTATATCTCCCTGTCATTGGTCGCCAGTATTCCTGCTTCCCCGATGGCAAGGGATTTCCCGCTCATCAGGCTCATTGCTGCGACATCTCCGAAGGTCCCGACCATTCTGCCCTTGTACAATCCGCCATGTGCGTGTGATACATCCTCTATGACCTTGATGCCATGTTTTTTTGCAACTGCCATTATCGGATCCATATCCGCAGGGTGACCTGTATAGTGAACAACAACTATGGCCTTGGTACGCGGACCTATGCGATGTTCAATGTCATTGGGGTCAATGCACAATGTATCCGGGTTGACGTTTGCAAAGACGACGGTCGCACCCAATGTAAATGCCTGGAGTCCTGATGCCCAGTATGTCACTGTGGGACAGATTATTTCATCACCAACTCCGACCTTGCATCCGAACATCGCACTCTGTATTGCTGCTGTTCCCGTAGAAAACCCAAGGGCAAGGTCAAGCCCCTGCCATTTGGCAAATTCCTTCTCGAATTCTCTTGTTACATCCGTTCCCGACATGGATCCATTACGAAGTACATCCAAAACGGCATCTTCATCTTCCTTTGTTATGATAGGCCACTTGAAAAGATCTCCGGGATCCTTTGTTATCGCCTTTGGTCCTCCAAATAATGCTAATTCAGACATTTTTCGTCTCCTTAATTTGTGCTATCTTGATTATATATTATATGCAAATGACTCTACTTGACATAAATGAATCTTTTATATGCATATTTTCGGATATACCGGTTTATTTCTCAATTTTGTCAAACACCCGAAGCATCTGTGGCAGATAGGAATATAGAGCTCCAACGTCACTTGACATATTAAGGAACCTATATCCCCACTCATAAAGCTGAACTATAGTATCAGGATTTGCTACCGTTCCTGCAAGTTTACCATATTTTTTACATACATCAGCTGTTTTCTTCCATGCATCCATTACCTTTTCATTTGTAATCTGTCCTGGAATTCCAAGTGCATGTGAAAAGTCGCCTGGTCCGAAGAACAGCATGTCAATTCCTTCTACCTGTGCAATTTCATCAAGCTGGTCCATTGCTTCAGGATCCTCTATTTGACAAATTACAAACTTTTCTCTATTCGAGTTTTCCATATAGTTGTCTTGTTGGAAAAGAAATCCGGCATCGGCATTGCCACCGTCGGCCGGTCTTCTACCAATTGGATGGAACTTGGTCTTCCATGCTATATCCCTTGCCTCATCCGCACTCATTAGATGGGGTACCATAATACCGGTGGCGTCAAGTTCAAATGGTCTGATGAAGTCACTGTAGGATCCCTTGGAAACCCTTACGACAATATCCATGTCCGTTGCCTTTGCGGCATAAATCTGCCTTTCTATGGCTGAAAGATCATTTCCACAGTGCTCATAACAGGTCCAAACACAGTCAAAACCTGCCAAACCTACCATTTCAACTATCCTCGCTTCAGCGAAATTGGTCTTGAAGCATTTAGCTACTTCGCCGGCTCTCAACTTTTCGAGTACTTTGCTTTTTCTCATCGGATGTCCCCCATGTAAATTTTGTTGTATTCATTCTATATAATATGACTGTCGTTGTCGACAGCCATTTCACACCATGACTGTTTGTTTCCGGAATCATCCAAAGACCCATTATCTGATGAATATGGGATTTGACCAGGCCTTCAGGCCCTTGGAATCTTCTATTTCAATCCTTATATAGTCTATATCCGGATTATATCTGAAACTCGCTTCTTCAACCGGTTCTTCATAAATCTCTGACTTCCCCAGATTCTCATATGTAATGAAGTCGATCCGTGCAGCTGGTGAACATTTCACGGTCGCTACTCCGTCTTCAACGAAAAAATCATGGATCAGTGGACCCCTGCTGGAATAAAAGCTGCCGCTTGCAATGGCTGATAGTATACTTTTGTCATCAAGGGAATCCGATTTTACCATGATGAATCCCCTGCCGTTGTGGTTTTCTCCTCCATGGCAATCATCAGCAGCAATGCCCCATACTTTTTTACCCCGACGAAGCATATAATCCCAGTGCTGTTCAGCGTTCCCGTGATTATATTTATATTCACAGATACCATTGTAAACCTCAAGGGAAGTAAAGCCAGCCTCGATATACTCCTCCGGGTCCATCCTTGACCATACTGGGTGGCAATAGGTAACCATGAATCCAAGGGCACTGGTTTTTTCTGCCAGTTCAACAGCACTTCCTGAAGCTGAAGTCCATAAAGTATTGTCAATAAGCTGATTATGGTAAACCATATCATTGTCATAGGTCGTAAGCGCTACCATATGGTGGGTCTTTTGCTCCATGGCCCTGCGGCTGTGGATTTCCATACCGGGAATTATGTATATTCCGTCGTTGTATGCATCAGATTTGAAAACCTTGTTATGGTCGGTTATTGCAAGAAAATCATACCCAAGGCCCTTGTAAATATTAACCACTTCCTCCACCGGAAGTCTGCCATCTGACCGTTCAGTGTGAGTATGTATGTTACCCTTGTAAAAATTCCCCATCTCACCAAAAATTGAAATCTTCACCTTGCCTCCTTCAGAGCTTCAGTAAGCTCCTTGTATTCATCCTTAAGTTTTGTATAAAGGTTTCTGTAAATCAAATGGAACCTGTCATATACCGGCTTTTTCCTCAAGTCCGGTTCCTGTCTTGTCCTGACACTTATCATATCTTCACAGGCATCCACCACATTTTCATATATACCTGAAGCAACCCCAGCAAGGATCGCTGCTCCCAAAGCCGGACCCTCGCTTGAATTTATGGTGCATATTTCCGTGTTGAACATATCAGCCTGCATCTGCCGCCAAAGAGGACTCTTTCCACCGCCGCCCGAAGCCCTGACCTGGGATGCATCTATACCCATTTCCCTTATTATCTCCATACAGTCCCTGAGACTGTAAACCACCCCTTCAAGTACCGCTCTCAGAAGATGTGCTTTCCCATGTGCAGCACTGATTCCAAAGAAAACTCCCTTTGCATCAGGGTCAAGATGCGGTGTCCTTTCACCCATCATATATGGTAGAAATATAACACCTCCGGACCCGGCTTCAACTTTGGAAGCTTCCTCGTCCATGAGGATATACGGGTCCTTTTCCATAAGCTCAGCTGTCCTCATTTCCTCAATGCAGAAATTGTCCCTGAACCATTTCAGGGACAGGCCGGCTCCCTGGGTCACACCCATCACATGCCAGCATCCTGGTACGGCATGGCAGAAGGTATGGACCCTTCCTTTTTTATCTATCTGCACTTCGTCCATATGGGCAAAGACAACCCCGCTTGTTCCAATTGTGGACGAAATTATTCCTTTTTTTACAATACCATTGCCTACGGCACCTGCCGCCTGGTCTCCTGCTCCTCCTGCAACAATGGTCCCTGCCGCCATTCCCGTAAGTCTTGAAGCCTCTTCGGTAACAACACCTGTATTCTCACAGGATTCATACATCTTACCAAGCCATTCCACAGGAATGTCCAGTTTATCCAGGACTTCCTCACTCCAGCATCTATTCCTGATATCAAGAAGCTGCATCCCGCTGGCATCTGAAACCTCTGTGGCAAATTCTCCTGTCAGCATGAATCTGATGTAGTCCTTCGGGAGAAGAATCCTTTTAATCCTTGAATATATTTCAGGCTCATTGTTCCGAACCCACAGAATCTTGGAGGCGGTAAAACCGGTTAGTGCCGGATTGGCGGTTATTTCAATGAGCCTTTCTGCTCCAACCCTTTCCGTAATTTCGACGCACTCTGCCTTTGTTCTCTGGTCACACCATATTATTGATTTACGAAGAACCTGATTGTTCTCATCCAGTATAACAAGTCCATGCATCTGACCTGAGAGACCTACCCCCTTGATATCAGATGGTTTGGCACCGGATTTTTTGAGAACCTCCCTTGAGGTGATGCATACTGCATTCCACCAATCCTCAGGTCTTTGTTCGGCCCAGCCGATTTGAGGCTGATACAGCGGATACTCTCCCACCGCACTTGCAATGCTCTTCCCATCCCTGTCAAACAGAACGGTCTTTGTTCCGGATGTACCTATATCAATACCAAGCAAATAATCCATTATAACCTCCACTAATATTTTAGAACTGACCCGCCGATGAATTCACGGATCAGTGAAGTATTCGGTATTTCGATGTCATCGGCTTCCTTGAAATATGACATAATCGAAAGCAGCCTCACAGCCGATGAATAATGGACACTGTCCCGGCCAACTTCCCTGAGGATTGGCTCGGCATAGCGCTTTAGAACACTATGTTCATATATCAGGGCAGAATTGAAAATTTCGTCGGCCTCCTCCTGATAAGGGAAGATATAGCTGTCCTCTCCTCTTCTTACATCATTCCACATCCCAAGGGTTCTTTCTGCTGTGGATTTCCTGTACTTGAAATCTCTTACCA
The DNA here is from genome assembly GCA_016929655.1 of Clostridia bacterium. Classification (GTDB taxonomy): domain Bacteria; phylum Bacillota; class Clostridia; order DUPQ01; family DUPQ01; genus JAFGQE01. The sequence continues at coordinate 7,912 of JAFGIJ010000059.1, read as the reverse complement.
GTCTTCGCAAAAGCCTTGCATCTGTGGTTGAAAGACAATTGTGGTCGTCGATGTTAATTGATGTCAGTGCGCTTATATACAGTTTGTGTGCATTTTTCCTCAGAACACCTTCTGTAAAATCCGGATTTATACCGTGTATCCCCTCAACTATGATTACTCCTGATTCATCAATAATAAGCTCCCGGTAACCCTTCCTTGACTCGGTCGCAAAATCATAATCCGGAATCATTGCACGACCAGAATTCTGGAGTGACACCATGTCCGCCTTGAATTTTTCTATATCAAATGCATCGGGAGATTCATAATCCTTTTTCCCCATGACATCAGTAGGAATATCCCTGCCCTTGTAATAGTCATCAAGTGATATGGGATGGGCATGAAGTCCCACTGCCCTCAGGTGTATGGCAAGTCTCTTGGCAAAGGTTGTCTTTCCTGAAGAAGACGGTCCCGAAATAAAAACAAAGCTTTTCCCGTCATCCCTGATTCTGTCTGCAATATATCCTATTTTCTTCTCCTGCAAAGCTTCGGATATTCTGATAATATCACCAATTTCACCATTTTCTACCAATTGATTCAGGTCATGTATGTTGTCTACTCCAATGGCATTTCCCCAGAGTCTGAATTCTTCGAAAGCCTCGGTCAGTTTGTGCTGCTCATTGTATTCGGGAATACTGCCAGGATGGAATCTGGTAGGATAAAACAGAAGAAACCCGTCATGGAAATGCTTGATTTCAAAAATATCAACATAGCCTGTATCCGGTGCCATTATTCCATAAAAATAGTCAAATACCCCCTCAAGTGAATAAAGGATAACATTGGGTTTTCCTGCACCTGCCAAAACATCAAGCAGATCTGTTCTGTTGATGTTCTCAAGTACCAATCTGGCCCGTTGAATCTCAAATTCATGCTTTTCAATGGGGAGTTTTTTGGAGATTATCTGCTTCATTCGCCTGCGGATTTTATTTACATCCTCGACTCCTATATTCCTGCCTTCCAGCTGGCAGTAACCACCTTTGTTTACAGAATAATGTATCCTCAGTCTGTTGGCAGGGAACAAATCGGCAATTGCCTTGACAAGTACTAACTTCAGTGTATTCCTATAGATTCGTATCCCTTCAAGGGAAGCTGTATCAATGAGCTCGTATTCCGAGTTGTCCGTAATCTCTTCAACAAGGCTTACGATCTGATTATCAATCTTGGCCGCAATGATATCCCCGGCTGTACTGGAATTATATCTTTTTGCCGCTTCAATCAGTTTCATATCGCCTGCCCACCCCATAATATTTCATTCCCTCAGATTTAACCCTGATGGGATCCAAGATATTACGATAATCAAATATAAGGTTTCCTTTCATTGATGAAGCTACCTTGGAAATATCAGATTCCCTGAAGCACTCCCATTCCGTTGCTACCAGCAGAGCTTCTGCACCCTCCAAGGTTTTGTACATATCTGCTGACAATTCTATGTTGAAATTATTATTTTTAAATAAATGTTCTGCTTCTTTCATGGCTTTGGGATCATATGCCTTTATATGAAGCCCCTTTGCATAAAGACTCTTGACCATGGCTATGGCCGGTGAATTCCTTAGGTCCCCGGTCCCTGCCTTGAATGACAGTCCCCAGACTGCCAGATTGCTGACTCCATTTTTATTCATTATTGCAGCAATTTTACCTGCCAGTATCTCCTTGTGTCTTTCGTTTGAATCATCGGCCTCCCTGACCAAGGACATGTCAACCCCATATTTTTCTGCAGTTCTAACAAGGGCTTTGGTGTCCTTTGGAAAACAGCTGCCGCCATACCCAGGACCCGGATTTAAAAACCTGGGATTTATCCTTGAATCACTGCCAAGCGCTTTGGCAACTGTATCTATGTCTGCACCTGTTTCTCCACATAATAGGGCCATTTGGTTGATAAAGGAAATCTTCATTGCAAGAAAAGAATTAGCCGCATACTTAATTGTTTCTGCTGTCTCATTTGAACAAACAATAAGTTCCCTGCCTTCATCTGCAGGCTTGGAATACAAATCCTTCATCAATGTGCAGACTTTTTCATCCTGCCTGCAACCAATGACAATCCTGTCCGGTTCAAGGAAGGTTTTAACTGCTTTTCCTTCAATCAGAAACTCAGGATTGGAAACTACCTCAGCAATATAACCCAGATTTCTTTCTTCGAATTTATCATTGATGCGTCCGGCCACTTCCTTTGCAGTCCCTACGGGGACTGTAGACTTTATGACCACAACTGGATTTCCGGCAGTACTATTGGCAATGTCCTCAGCTGCTTTATACAAATATTCCAGGTTTGCATTTCCATCAACATCCTGGGGAGTCTGAACGGCAATAAAAACGGCATCGCAGTTGTTCAGTGCCTCACTTAAATCATCTGCAAAATCCAGCCTTCCTGCCCTGCTGTTTTCTTCAACCAACTCCTGAAGACCCGGCTCATAGATGGGCATGATACCATTTCTCAGTTTTTCTATCCTATTTTTATCTATATCAAAGCAGGTAACATAATTACCGAATTGTGCAAGACCTGCACCTGAAACAAGACCTACATAGCCGCATCCCATTACACAGATTTTTTTCATTTTACGCCCTTCTTCCCTGATTCAGACTTTTTTTCAATATTCAGAAGTTTATGGGTCGTAAACAGAACAGCAATCGCAGCGAAGTATGCAATTCCAAATCTTATGAGAATGTTAATGATTATCCTCACAAAGAATCTCTCAGGCATCATTCTGATAAGGAGATCTGTTTTTGGATTCAGGAGCCATAGGTCATTGCGAAAGAAAATTTCGTGGAAAAATGTCCAGAAACGCCCAAAATCCATCATGATAAAGATGGAAACCACCAGCATTACTCCAATTGATATCAAAAGAGTCATAAACGAAAACTTGAAGAAATATTTGAACATCCCTTTTTTATCAAATGCCAGATAGAATACCAGTATGATTATTAGAATAAGGAATATTGCATAGTTTATACCTTTTGCCAGAATAAAAAGGTCTTTGACATCCACCATGTGAGCCTTTTCCCTGGCATTGAAATATTCAAAATTATTATTGTCTATATTCCATTCATCAAGGTTATCCCTGTCATCCTTCATATAATCTATAAGGGTTTTTGTAGCAGCATCAAGGCTTTCCTGTGAAAGTCCTGCATAACTGTAGATTTCATACTTTATCTGAACTTCCTTGTATATTTCCTTGTCAAGTCCTACGGAAAGAACAATTGACATCAAAATATGGATGCCCAGAAGCATTGAGAATATTATTGATATAGTTATCGCCCAGCCTTTTTTCATTATTCAGGAAAACCTCCGATTATAACATCCTCTTCCGTGAAGCTTATTCCACGAATCTGCCCATTGGGAGAATCATCAACTATATAGTAAACAACATATATTTCACCATCGTCAAACTGAACCCATCCGGAATAACCTATATCTGATACAGGGCTCCTGTCATAGTCGAGTGGCATTATCCTATAACCCTGTTCCTGTCTTTCCGTAGCCCGGCATGAATCCTGGCTGGTGAATCCTGCAAAGAAATTCTGTGTCCAGAATCCAACCCAGCCTTTGCCACCATGCATGAATCTGTGGGTGATCATCACATATCCGCTGTCAAGTATACCAGCAACAGGCCTGTGACAACCGGGCATCGGTACATTATATGGTCCTTCCCAGCTTTTCCCGTTGTCCCTTGAAATTGCCTTGAAGCAATCATAACCCAGTCCGGAATTTTCTCTCATAAAACAAACCAATGTGCCGTCATTAAGTTCTACAATACTTCCTTCGCACAGGTTAAGGCCTTCCTTTTCTGCAACTATGATACGGTCACTCCATGTTTTGCCCTGATCATCTGAATACCAAAGACTCTGTCTTAAATATCCATTAGTATGCTTGAGATGAGTGCTGAGCAACCATCTGCCGGAGCTTGTTTCAATCAGCTGGTCAGGAACGATTCCATCACTTGGCGCAAGGAACGGGCCTTCCCATTTTATACCTTCAGGGTCTCCAATCCAATAATACACCTTGGCCTCAGCTTCATTTTTCTTTGTAACCTGGTCTGCAAGTATTATAAGTCTTCCATCGCCAAGCTTTGAAATTCTTGCGCAGTTCCAAAAATCATACATTTCTTCCAAATTCTCCGTGAAATTCTCTTTTGCCGTCCAGGTTCTTCCCCTGTCTGTGCTTTCGGATTTCACAATCCGTGCGAAGGATCTGTCAGAGTGATGTTTACACTCTTCAAATACTGTTATAAGCTTACCGCCGTTGGTAAGAACCACATCCGGAAATGCTTCATAAATATCGTTGTCCTTGCTTATAGTAAACTTTTGAATTGCCATTGAATCCCCCTGAGTTTTATTTAGTTTTATTTTAACATAATTATCGGTTTCCATAACCTGAATATCCGTAATAAATCAGCCTGGCTCATAAATTTTGTCTTCAAGGCTAATGGTTACTGTGTGAGCAGGATATGGGCACTCTCCGAACAGGCCGGTCCAATCCGGAACTTCCCATTGATATTTCCCGGAATGCATGGCATATAGGTTCTTAAAATATTCACAAAGTACTTCAGTCCCTTTTACCATGGAGCTGTTGACCATCCAAAGAATTGCAAGGTCTGTCACATGGGTTATACATGAAGAAAACAAGCGGGCGGATTCCAATGCCAGATTTTCTGCTACCGCTGCTTTTTTTACAAGACCCTCAATATCAGACAAAACCGGGTTTCTCTTGTAGATATTGTAATAATCACTGTACAGAAAAACTAATTCTACAAGTGCAGCAAGGTGTTTTGAATACGCCTTTGTCCTGTGTGCCATATAAAGGCACTCTTCTTTGTCTGCACCTTCTTCCTTTGCAGTCATAAATAGTTTTTCAGCTTCATCAAGAAATCCTATGGTCTTTGAATATATTTCTGCTCGCTTTATTGCATTTCCCAGATAATCCGGCGGAACCGGGCATTTGGTCATTGGGTTTTCGTTGGACTGGAGATTTCTCATTAAGGCGATTTCCGGTGGTAAATGGTTCCATGGCATATTGGACGCACCTCTTCCACCCATTAGAATTTCATTGTCCTCCAGTAATTCATAGGCTTTATACAATGTTTCGAAATACCGGCCATAAACCCTTTTAATATATTTCTTATAAAAGAAAACCGGGTGTATTTCTGTGTTCCACAACCCTTCTGAAAGATACTTGATATTGTGGTCAGCCCCCTTTATGTAAAGGGTCTGCATCATCAGTCCCGCGGTACCGTTTTCAGTTGTTGATCGGCAATATCCATCCATGTGATATAGTTTTAGGTTGAACTGCATGCCTGCCTGGGATCCATCATCAGTGATTCTGGGAATTATTGAGCACTCACGTCCCATCATTTCCTTGAATAAAAACAACGGAGCTCCCCCATGGGTCCAAAGGGACCTGGATTCTATGTCACAGAATGTTATATCCTTTGGCAAATCCCTGTGAAGTGTTGTAAGAAGATATGCCTTGCAAACAGTCAGCAGTCCGAGTTTTATACCGGGATAAAGCTTTTTTACGTTATTGATTGTGTCAACGGCCACTTTGGAAAAACCGATGTCAGCCCTGATATGTTTTTCCTGCAGTTCACTTCCAGGCCAGTGGTCGCCCCAGTATTTCTCCTGAATCTGCAAAGCTCTTTGGTAATGAGGAAACTCCCTGTTTATATAATCCTGACTTTCCTGATATGGATCATCATAAAATCCTTCAGGAATTCCAATAAAGATTCCTTCCAGTTCTTTATATGATTCCACAATGTTTTTTATTCTGGATTTGTTTATTTCACTGACAGCTTTATCAGTACAGCTGACAAGGGCTGACCAATGGAGATTTTTCCTCGGCATCGGTTTTATGAATTTACTGATGTTCATTGCAGTGAACTGAGGAAGGAATGAAATCCAGACACCGATTCCACGCTGCCTGGCCAGCTTGATTATTGATTGCATGAATTCTTTTCCTCTGTCCAGTGCCTGGTCAGAGGTTTCGATATCCTGAAACTCCATAGGAGCAACTTTTCTTCGCTCGAATTCTTCTTTGCCGATTTTTATTTCATCAGTATAGTAACTTCCGGTCCAATTTCTTCCATAGGAAAAGAAACCGGACTCAGGCCTGGAGATATCCCCTACCACCTTGCGCTCTCCATTGTATGTGTAATCAATCACAGGCTCATTTTCAAAGGAATAAAATATGATTCTATTCATCTTCATCCTAAGCATATTGTCAAATAATTTTTCATAATCAACAAGCGACATGATGGATGTTGAAACCATACAGAATGAAATAAACATTCCTCGCCAGGTATTCTTTGTGGTGAATTTTTTATTTATTTCCGGTATTTCTGTATCTCTGCCTTTATGAGGCTTTATACACTGACTTGCTAGAAAATAAAAACCTATCTCTTCAAGGAAGGAAAAAATCCCATATGCAGTACCCCTGTCAGACCCACCGGAAATATGAATTTTTTTCCCATCAGTTTTTATTATATGGTCATCTTTGCCCAGTCCCTTGATATCAATATCCGGTGACCCGACAATTACAGTTACTCCTTTATTGTCCGAAGATGAAAAAACAGGCTGAGAGACACCAGAAAAGATGTCAACGACCTGTCTTTTGATTTCATTTCCCATGGGATTGTCTATTCGAATGTCCCAGACAATATCATTAATATATGCAGTTATACCTGGTTTCATAATTTTTCCCTGAAGCTGCGGCGATATGAAAACCATGCATAAGTTCCAGAACATGCAGTGCAATCCTGCCGCTGGCTTTGTTTTTCCTGCCTGATGAAATAGCATCAGCCATTTCAGAAACACCGATACCCCTTGAGTTCTCTGAATATGGCAGTGTAACAGGTATTTCAACAAATTCCTTCATGTCCATGGTTTTAAGATATACAGGACCGGCAAATGAATTTGGGTCAGGCACAGACAAAGAGCCTTCAGTTCCATGTATCTCTATCCTTGGCATATTGTGTCCCCAGACATCAAAGGATGTTATTATATTTCCAATTGCCCCGCTTTCAAATTCCATGAGTCCATTGACATGGGTCGGAACCTCAACCTTAACCTTTTTACCGTTTTTCTTTTTGCTTGTAATAGTACGCTCCTCAAAGGCTGTTCCGGTCATTCCGGCAACCTTCTTAACAGGCCCCAGAAGATTAACCAATGCCGTAAGGTAATACGGACCCATATCAAACATGGGACCACCACCTTTTTCATAATAGAATTCAGGGTCCGGGTGCCAGGATTCATGGCCATGGCACATCATGAATGCCGTTGCAGAAACCGGTCTTCCTATTTTCCCATCATTTATCAAGCCTATGCATGTTTGAATTCCCGCACCAAGGAATGTATCAGGTGCACTGCCGATATACAGACCTTTTGACTCAGCAAGTTCTACCATTTCAACACCTTCTTCAAGCTCAACGCAAAGAGGTTTCTCAACATGAACATGTTTCCCTGCCAAAATAGCCTTTTTGCATATCGAATAGTGTGATTTCGGTGTTGTAAGATTGACGATAATGCTGATTTCATCATCCGCAAGCATTTCTTCCAAAGTATAAATATTTTTTATGCCGTATTCCCTTGCAGCTTTCTCAGTCCGTTCAGCATCCAGGTCACATATAGCCTTGACTTCAATATTGTCAAATACACCTGTCATGTTTTTCAGATATATCCCGCTGATGGCTCCGCACCCTACCACTCCAACCCTTGTCTTTTCCATGACTGCCTCCTAAAACATCTTCTTATCGCTGGCAAAATCCTCTGCCTTCAGATTATTTGCTTTTGCAATGGTTTTTCCAGCTGCCGCCCAAAGCATGCCCCTTCTCATGGTTTCACGTGCTTCAGGTATGTTAAATATATCTGCATGATGTCCCAGTGAACT